>JAPXLS010000010.1:0-22730 GCA_033809435.1 Bacillota bacterium | reverse complement strand
ACTGCTTTCGATCTTTCACCGGCCGGGCTGGCCCGGGAGGCGGCGGAGCTGGCGCAGAATCAGGCCGCTTCATCCCTGCGCCCGGTAATCAATGCCGCCGGAATCGTGCTCCACACAAATCTGGGAAGGGCTCCCCTGGCGGCGGCAGCGGCCAGGGCGGTGGCGGAAATAGCGGAGCACTATTGCAACCTGGAAATAGACCTGGCGGCGGGTGTTCGCGGTTCGCGGCAGGCCCATCTGGAGAGGCTTCTCTGCCGCCTGACGGGAGCTGAAGCGGCGGTAGTGGTGAACAACAATGCTGCAGCCGTGTTTCTGATGCTGAACAGCTGTGCTGCGGGCAGGGAAGTGATCGTTTCCCGGGGACAGCTGGTGGAGATCGGCGGCTCCTTCCGCCTTCCCGAGGTGATGGCTGCGAGCGGTGCCCGTCTTGTGGAGGTGGGCACCACGAACAAGAGCTACCTGCGCGATTATGAGGCGGCAATTACCGGGGACACCGCCGCCCTGCTCAAGGTCCATACCAGCAATTACCATCTCATCGGTTTTACCGCCTCTGTTGATGCCGCTGAAATTGCCGATCTGGCGCATGCTCACGATCTGATGGCTCTCGAAGACCTGGGCAGCGGCGTGCTTCTCGATATAACCGGCCACGGCCTTCCCCGGGAGCCGCTTGTTCAGGAGAGCATTGCCTCCGGGATGGATCTTGTAGCTTTCAGCGGCGATAAAATGCTGGGCGGGCCCCAGGCGGGAATTATTGTGGGGCGCCGTGAACTCATTGAAAAAATTCGCACAAACCAGCTGGCCCGGGTGCTGCGTGTGGGCAAGTTCACCGTGGCGGCCCTGGAGGCCACCCTGCGCCTCTACCTTGACGAGGCGAAAGCGCTGCGGGAAATACCCATCTGGCGGGCGCTGACAGCACCCCTGTCCCTGCTGCAGGGGCGAGCCGAAGCCCTGGCCGGCCGGCTGAAGGCAATTTTCGATGATGGGGCTGTGGAGCTGTTGAAGGGAAGTTCGCGCGTCGGCGGCGGCGCCCTGCCCACGGCGGAACTGCCCACTGTGCTCATATCCATACAGGTTCCGCATGTTAACAGCTCCGAACTGGCCGGGCTTTTGCGCTGCGGCAGCCCGCCGGTAATCGTGCGCCTGCAGCAGGATCGGCTTCTGCTTGACCTGCGCACTGTGGAGCCGGAGCAGGATGAGCCGCTGTTGAAGGCCCTGGCCGCTGTTCTGTCCCTGGAGCGGTCCGGTTGCACAATGTATAAAAAGGCCGATTCATAATGGAGCACATCATTATTGGAACTGCAGGCCATGTTGATCATGGAAAAACTGTTTTGATCAGGGCCCTTACCGGCGTTGATACAGATCGTTTGCGCGAAGAGAAGAAACGGGGTATCTCCATTGATCTTGGATTCGCCCCCCTGGAGATCCCCGGCGGGCGGCTGGCCGGGGTTGTCGATGTTCCCGGTCATGAGAGATTTATCCACAATATGCTCGCCGGGGCCGCCGGCATGGACCTTGTTTTACTCGTCGTCGATGCATCGGAAGGGATGATGCCGCAAACGAGGGAACACCTGCACATATTGCAGCTTCTGGGGGTAAAGCAGGGCCTCGTTGTCCTCACCAAAATAGATCTTGTTGATGATGAATGGAGAGAGCTGGTGGCGGAGGAGATCGCTGCCGAACTGAAAGGTACGTTTTTGGAAGGGGCGCCCCTTCATGCTGTTTCCGCCTTTACCGGTGAAGGGATTGCCGGATTGAAGGAGCTCATCGCATTGAAGACAGGCAGCCTCCCGCCGCGGGATTCCGCAGGGCCGCTGCGGCTGCCAGTGGATCGTTCCTTCATCATCGCCGGATTCGGCACCGTGATTACGGGGACGCTTTTCCGGGGGAGCGTGCGGGTGGGCGACAGGGTGGAAATCATTCCCCCGGGCCTGGTAGCCCGCGTCCGCAATATCCAGGTCCATGATCGCGATATAGAAAAAGCGCTGGCCGGGCAGCGGGTTGCCCTGAACCTGGCCGGCATTGAAAAATCGGAGGTCCGGCGCGGCAGTGTTATCGCTTCGCCCGGCTACTACCGGACCACCCTGCTCCTCGATGTCTCCCTTTCACTTTTGCCCGGTGCTCCCCGGCCCCTGAAGAATCTTGATCCCGTCCATCTATTTCTGGGAACCGCCCGCACGGTGGCGAGATTGCTGCTGCTCGATCGCGATGAACTGCTGCCCGGGGAGAGCTCCGTGGTTCAGTGCCGCCTGAACCATCCCCTGGTGGCTGATCGGGCGGACCGCTTTATCATCCGTTCATATTCGCCCATGACCACCATCGGGGGCGGCCGGATACTGGATCCCGCTCCCCCGCGCCACCGCCGTTTTCGCCGCGCCTCCTTTGCCCATCTGGAGGAATTGGAGCGGGAGCCCGCCGCCGGGGGGGATGCGGCTTTTATCTTTCGGAAACTGAAGGAGCTGCTCATTGCCGGAACGGCACGTCTGGCCCGGGAGACCCGCTTCGAGGAGAAACAGCTTCAGGAAATACTGGAGGGGCTGGTGCGGAAAGGTATTGTCGGGAGGCTCGGAGAAAGCTACCTGGCGCAGAAAACCCTGGAAGAATGGGAGCGTCTGCTTCCAGCCAGGGTAGGGGAGTACCACCGGCGCCACTCCCTGCTCCGCGGCATTTCCAGGGCGGAGCTGAAAACAGCCCTGCCGGGGGCGCTGGGCCATCGGGAATACGACCTGCTTCTGGCACGGCTGCAGGAGCAGGGCACAATAACGCTTGAAGGAGATCTGGTCAGTCTTGGGGGGTTTGCGCCCGAACCTTCGGAGCAGCAGCGAGAGCAGCTCCACCGGCTGGGCGGGATCTATGCCGCCCAGCCATTTCAACCTCCGCCGGTTCGGGAGGCGCTGGAAAGGGCGGGCCTTGAAAACCGTCATCGGGAGGATTACTACAGCTATCTGGTAAACAGCGGAATGCTGGTAAAAATAAATGATGAGCTTTACTTCCACCGGGAAGCTTACAGCAGGGCCATTGAACTGCTGCGCAGCCATTTTGCCGCTGCCGGAACCCTGACTCTGGCTCAATTCAGGGATCTTACCGGCAGTTCGCGCAAGATCATGCAGCCCCTTCTTGAACACTTTGACGGGCTCAAGTTGACCCGCCGCGTGGGTGATCACCGCGTCCCCCTGAAGCTGCGAACACAGATTTAGCCGACGCCGGTGCCGGGCTCAGTGTCAACTGTCCCCATAGGGAGCTGTCAAATTTTCCTCCTCTTTGTCTTTCATTGCCTTCAGGATCAGCTGATCCAGTTCCGCACTCAGCTTCAAAGTGTCACCGGAGGTGATATCCTTTTGCCTATGCAGCTTTTCCCTTAGAGTTTCTATTTCCTGGTAGAGCCCCTGCTTGGCTTCTTTCTGCTTCAATTGTGCTCACCTCAAAAAAAGATGGTAAGTATGCCTATTCGACATGAATAGGCCAATACCTTTTTTTCACAAGGAATATTTTCATAATAATACAATCTTCATCCATTAATGTAATTCAAACTGCCGGCCCTTCGGCCAATTTAGTAAACAAGCTGACAAAATATGCGCATTGCCGGGGATTTAAAATTGGAAGTTAACAATAATTTAAGATATTGTTAACTTCCAATTCATAGCGGGTCCTACCTTTACCGATCGCTGTGCATGGCGATCAAAAAAATCTCTGCAGCGGGATCGCTTTCCGCATCGATGCGGCGATTTATCGAGGCCTCGGCATCGAGAAGGATTTGCAGCGCTTCCTGATCAAGCTTGGCCGGACGCAGCTCCGTTCTATCCACTGCCCGTCACCTCCCTGACTGTTTTGACAGATGTTTTACCCCTTGGGTAAGGGCGTTATACCTTTTCCGCCGGTAAATAGTTGACAGATGTAAAATATTTTAGAATTTACAGTTTGGCGGAAGGATTTAACGGAAGGAACGTCGAAAGCCTAAGACTGTAGGTTTGTATTGACACATTAAAGAATCTTTTCCTAAAGTTCAAAAGGAGGTTGATGATCAGAGCATTAAAAACATTTCCATTTCCCCGGCCGGCGCCCGGCCCAGGGGAAAAATATTCCACTGATGCGGGGTATGAAGATGACTACCGAAAACCAAACTTTTGCTGAAAAGTTTGACCTGCTGGGTTGCATTCAGTGCGGGCGGTGTACCGGCGGTTGTCCGGTAACGGCGCGAACAAATTTGAACGTGCGCCGTTTCGTCTATGACGCCTACGATGAAGATCTTCTTGATGAACTTTCCAGGATCGCAGAAATCTGGGATTGCACCGCCTGTCATACATGCGCTGTGCGCTGCCCCAAGGGGCTGAAACCGCTGGAGGTGTTGATCGGTCTGCGTTCACTCATCGTCGAGAGCGGTAAAACCCAGCCCACGGTGCGGGATGCCCTCGAGTCTGTCTTCCGGGAAGGCAATCCCTGGGAAAAACCTAGAGCAACCCGCGGCGATTGGATGGAAGGATTGAATGTAAGGATCGCCCAGCCCGATGAGCCCGTGGAGAACCTCTTCTACGTTTGCTGCACCATTGCTTATGATCCGCGAGTTCAGGTCATTGCCCAAAACATGGTCCGCCTTCTGGATAAAACAGGGGTGGACTATGCTTTTCTTGGCGACGACGAATCCTGCTGCGGCAGCGAGGTTTTCACCCTTG
Organism: Bacillota bacterium; assembly: GCA_033809435.1. Taxonomy (GTDB): domain Bacteria; phylum Bacillota; class Dethiobacteria; order DTU022; family DTU022; genus JAAZIN01. The sequence continues at coordinate 18,063 of JAPXLS010000010.1, read as the reverse complement.
GGGAAGAGGGTCTCTTCGAAATGATTGTTGAAGATAACACCGAACTTCTTAACGAATATCAGGCCAGGCGGATCATAGCCCTTTCGCCGCATTGTTTTACCACTTTCAAGACCCGCTATCCCGATTTGAACAAGCCGGTGCTGCATTATACCGAACTGCTGGCCGAGCTGCTGGATCAGGGCAAGCTTGTTTTCAAGGACGGTCTCGCCAAAAAAATCGTTTTCCATGACCCCTGCTATCTCGGCAAGCAGAGCGGCGTCTTTGATGAACCGCGCCGTTTGCTGAAAGCTGTTGAAGGGGTGGAGCTTGTCGAGTTCAACCGGTCCCGCGAACGCAGCCTCTGCTGCGAGGGCGGCGGCGGGAAAATGTGGGTGGAATCGGAATCAAAAAAAGAGCGCCTGGCCGAAACAAGGATCAAGGATGCCCGGGCTCTCGGGGCGGATATCGTGGCGGTGGCTTGCCCCTTCTGCGTCCTGACCCTGGATGATGCTGTGAAAGCGCTGGGGTACGAGGAAGAGATGCGGGTGGCTGAAATCATGGAGCTTTTGGGAGAACTGGATATAGGGCAGGAAAACAAAAAATCCGCTTAGGAGGTGGAGGATTAAATGAAAATTTTTACCTGCATCAAGTATGTGCCCGATACTTCGGAAGCGGAGGTAAAACTCAACGCCGAGGGCACAGCGGTTGACAGCAGCCGTTTCTCCTTTGATATCAACGATGCAGACAATTATGCGGTGGAAGAATCGGTTTTGATCAAGGAGAAGAACGAAGGCAGCGTCACCGTCGTCTCTATCGGGCCGAAGCAATCGGATGTGATGATCCGCATGGCCATGGCCAAGGGCTGCGACGACGCCATCCGTATCGAGGATGAGCGCATCGCTACTTACGATCCCCTGATGGTGGCCCGGGTCCTGGCCGGTGCGATCAAAGATCAGGAGTTTGACCTCGTTCTTACCGGCTGCATGGCCGAGGATTACGGCCAGGCAGCTACCGGGGTGGCCCTGGCCGAGATTCTGGGCGTTCCCCATGCCGCCTATGTGAAGAAGGTGGAGCTCGGCGAGGGCAAGGTCAAGGCCTACCGTGAGCTCGAGGGCGGGCTTATGGAAGTGGTGGAGATGACCCTTCCCGCAGTTCTGACCATCCAGACCGGGATCAATGAGCCTCGCTATGCCCCCATCCGCGGCATCCGCCAGGCCCAGAAAAAAGAGTTGAAGGTGATGAACCTGGATGATCTGGGCATTCCCGAGGGTGAGGTCAGCGCGGAGGGCTCCCGGATCATTCTGGAAAAACTCTATATTCCGGTAGTGGAATCGAAAGCAGAAATAATCGAGGGTGAACCCGACGAGAAGGCCGAGAAACTGGCTTCGATTCTGGTTAAAGGAGGTCTGGTCTAAATGGGTAATGTTTTAGTGTTGGCCGAACACCGCCAGGGAGCCTTGCGGGATATTACTTTTGAGATGTTGGCGCCGGCTCCCGAACTGGCCAAGGCCCTGGGCGGGGAGGCGGTGGTGCTGCTGCTTGGCAGCGGCGTCGACAAGATGGCCGAGAAAATTGCCTCATACGGCGTTAAAGTTCTGGTGGTGGATGACCCTCTCTTTGCCGAGTACAACTCCGACAAGTACCAGAAAGTGCTCTCCGCCCTGATCGACGAGTCCAAACCGCAGCTGGTCATGGTTGGGCAGACCGCGCAGGGCGCAGATCTGGCTCCGGCCCTGGCCGTTGAAAAAAAGCTGCCCTTTGTGCCTGACGTCGTTGGCCTGGAGGTGGAGGAGGGCGTGATCAAGGCTACCCGGCAGCTCTATTCGGGCAAAGTCAACGCCCGGATCGCTCTTAAACCGGCAGATACATCCCTGGTTACCGTTCGCGAGGCCAATTTTGAGGCTCCCGAACCGGCCGCCGCCGCCGCAGTGGAGAAGATCGACTCTCCGTTAAAGGAAGATCTTGATTACAGAAAATTCATTGAATATATCGAAGCTGTCATCGGAGATGTTGATATCACCCAGTCCGAGATTCTGGTGGGCATCGGGCGGGGCCTGAAGGAAGATAAGAACCTGCCTGTTGCCGAGGAGCTGGCTGCGGTGATCAAGGCCGATCTTTGCGGCTCCCGCGCCGCCTGCGATGCCGGCTGGCTGCCCAGCGATCGCCAGGTGGGCACCTCGGGAAAAACAGTTCAGCCCAAACTCTATATCTGCATGGGCATCTCCGGGGCTTTCCAGCATATTGCCGGGATCAAGGGCGCCAAAACGATCGTGGCCATCAACAAGGATCCCAACGCGCCCATATTTGCGGCGGCGCATTATGCCATCATCGACGATCTGCATAAAATTGTGCCCAAGCTTACCGAAAAATTGAAGGAGCTGAAGGGATAAAGCTATGGCTTGAAGAGAGCCTTCAGCAAGGCTGAATCTCTGTGGGAGGATGAAAAACCAGATGACGGAAAAACCGAAACTGGGCGTCTATGTCTGTCACTGCGGCATCAACATCGCCGCTACCGTGGATGTGGAAGCGGTGACGGAATACGCGCAAACTTTGCCAAATGTAGTGATTGCGCGCAACTATTCGTATATGTGTTCCGATCCCGGGCAGCTCCTGATCAAGGAAGATATCAAGGAATATGGGCTGAACCGCGTGGTGGTGGCCTCCTGCTCGCCGCGCATGCATGAGCCCACCTTTCGCAAGGCTCTCCAGGATGTGGGGGTGAATCCCTATTTCCTGGAGATGGCCAATATCAGGGAGCAGTGCTCCTGGGTGCACGAAGATCGAGAGGAAGCCACTGCCAAGGCCAAGGGGCTGATCGCCTCGGCCGTGGTCAAGGTCCGCCTGCTGGAGCCGCTGACCCCCAGGGAGGTGGATGCCGAACCGGCGGCCCTGGTTATTGGAGCGGGTATTGCCGGCATCCAGGCATCCCTGGACATTGCCGATGCCGGATTCAAGGTTTACCTGGTGGAGCAAAGTCCTTCGGTAGGCGGGCGCATGGCCCAGCTGGACAAGACCTTTCCAACATTGGACTGCTCGGCCTGCATTCTCACCCCCAAAATGGTTGACGCGGCCAACCACCCCAACATAGAGCTCTTTGCCTATTCCGAGGTGGAGGAAGTCAGCGGTTTTGTGGGCAACTTCGATGTGAAGGTGCGCAAAAAAGCGCGCTATGTTGATGTGAGCAAGTGTACCGGCTGCGGTGACTGTGCCGCCGCCTGCCGCCTGGCCAACCGCTTCCCCAACGAGTTTGACGAGGGGCTGGGCAAGCGCAGCGCCATCTACCTGCCTTTTCCGCAGGCGGTGCCGGCGAAATACACCATAGATCCGGAAAAATGCCTCATGCTCACGCGGGGCAAATGCGGCAAGGCTCCGAAATGCATCGACGCCTGCAGGCCCGGAGCCATAGATTTCGAACAAAAAGATGAGATTGTCTCCTTCAAAGTGGGCGCCATCATTGTAGCAACAGGATTCGACATTTTTGATGCTGCCAAGAAGCCGGAATACGGCTATACCGACTATCCCAATGTGATCACCGGCCTGGAGATGGAGCGCCTCGTTTCCGCCTCCGGCCCCACCGGCGGCGAGATCCGGGTCAACAATGGAGAAGAGGAGATCATCCCCAAGCAGATCGCCTTTATCCAGTGTGTCGGTTCCCGCGACCAGAGCGTGGGCAACGAGTACTGCTCCCGCGTCTGCTGCATGTACACGGCCAAGCAAGCCCACCTGGTCAAGGATAAAATTCCCGATGCCCAGGTCAAGGTTTACTACATGGATGTACGGGCCTTCGGGAAAGGGTTCGAGGAATTCTACGATCGGGTTCGCCGCGAGGGAGTTCGCTACGTGCGGGGCAACCCCTCCGAGATCTTCAAACGGGGGAACAAACTGGTGATCAAGGTAGAGGATACGCTTACCGCCACCCCTCTTGAGGAAGAGGCCGATCTGGTCGTGCTGGCGGTAGGCCTGACGCCCCGCAGCGATGATCGCAAGACCATAGATCTGTTGCGGCTTTCCCAATCGCCGGACCGCTTCCTCATGGAGGCGCACCCCAAGCTGCGCCCCGTGGATACCGCCAGCGACGGCGTTTTCCTGGCCGGATGCTGCCAGGGGCCCAAGGACATTCCCGATACTGTGGCTCAAGCCAAGGGGGCAGCCGCTTCGGCGCTGATCCCGCTGGCCCGGGGGAAAGTGGCCATTGACGCACAGGTAGCCGGAGTAATCGAGGATACCTGCAGGGGCTGCGGCTTCTGCGTGGCCATCTGCCCCTATACCGCCATCGAGCTCGTTACGATCAACCGGATGGGCCATATGGTGGAGGTAGCCCGGGTCAATGAAGCGCTTTGCAAGGGCTGCGGATCCTGCTCGGCCGGCTGTCTCTCCAACTCTATCCAGCCCAAGTCCTTCCGGGACCGGCAGATTCTACCACAAATTGCAGCATTGGGGGGAGCGAGATGAGCGAACAATTCAAACCGAATATTGTTGCTTTCTTGTGCAACTGGTGCACCTATGCCGGTGCGGACCTGGCCGGCACCAGCCGGATCCACTACCCGGCGAATGTGAAAGTGATCCGGGTCATGTGCTCGGGCCGGGTGAACCCCCTTTACGTGGTCAATGCCTTGCAGCAGGGCGCCGATGGGGTGATCATCTCGGGATGTCATCCCGGTGACTGCCATTACATGGAGGGAAATTTTTACGCCCGGCGCCGTCTGAAGCTGCTTAAAGAGCTTCTCGATTTTATCGGCGTGGACCCCCGCCGCTTTACCATGAGCTGGGTTTCCGCCTCGGAGGGGCACAAATGGAAAGAAGTTGTCGAAAAAGCGGTGGAAAATGCCATTGCTGCCGGACCTTTTGATCAATTCAAGCGCCGGCAGATTGGCTGGTGAGGAGGGGAAACAGATGGATCTAAAAGAGTTGCGTGAAACTGCCGCCGGGATTGTCTCCCGGGAGGATGTAAAATATCTCATCGGCTGGCGCCGGGGCACATTCGGCTATCGCGTGTCGCCCTGCTTCATCGAAGATGCCGCCGGGGCCGAAGAACTGATCTTTTCACCCCTCTGCATCTCCAACCTGGCCACGTACCTGACACTGGTCGAAAAGCGGCCGGTACCCCGGGGGCAGGAGCCTGACAATCGCAAGGTGGCCATCCTGGTCAAGGGCTGTGACAGCAGGGCGGTGAACCAGCTGCTGGTGGAAAAAGGAGTCAAGAGAGAGCAGATCGTGGTGGTCGGCTTGCCCTGCCCGGGCATGGTTGACTGGAAATTGCTTGCCGAGAAATATCCTGAAACAGAGGAGCCCGCCGAACTGAGCTGGAGCGGAGAAGACTTTACGCTCACCGCCGGCGGGCAGGAAATTACTGTACCCCGCGCAGAGGTGCTGGCGGAAAAATGCCGTCTCTGCCGCCATCCCAACCCGGTGATCAGCGATGTCATCGTGGGAGAACAGGTGCAGCCCTGGGCGCCTGAGACGGACAACGGCGTGGCGGAAATCGAAAAGAAGAGCACAGCGGAAAAGTGGGCCTACTGGGAGGAGCAATTCTCCAAATGCGTCCGCTGCTACTCCTGCAAGAATGCCTGCCCCCTGTGCTACTGCGAGGACTGCATTCTCGACCGCCTCGATCCGACCTGGGTCAACCGCGCCGTGAACTTCTCGGAGAATACCGCTTTTCATCTGGCCAGGGCCTTTCACCTTGCCGGTCGCTGCGTTGAATGCGGCGAGTGTGAACGGGTTTGCCCGGCCGGTATTCCCCTGGGCAAATTGAACCGCAAACTTGCCCAAACTGTGCGCGAGGAATACGGGTTTGAACCGGGGCTTGATCCCGAGGCCGAACCGTTCCAGGCCAGTTACAAGCCCGAAGACCCAGAGGAATTTATTTTGTAGAGGTGGGTGAGAGCGATATGTCAGCGATGCTGTTGCAAAAGAATAAATGGTCTGAATTTACCGGAAGGCTTTCCGGGAAAAACCTCTGGGCGCCGGCCGAGCAGGATGGACTGAAAAAATTCCTTCCCGTGGCCGAGGGCGAAACAGTGCAGCTCGATCATGATAACACCACGGTGCCCCCGAAGGCACTGCTCTTTCCCCAGACGGAGACACTGTACCGGTTTTCACAGGGGCGGGCCGATCTGGAGCTGCCCGAAGCCGGTGAAGAGATAATCCTGCTGGGGGTGCGGCCCTGCGATGCCCGCGCCATGGCGCTGGTGGAGAAACTTTTCCGCTGGGACTTCGACGATCCTTACTATCTGAAGCGCCGTGAACTGACCACCCTCATCGGCCTGGCCTGCAATGAACCTGCCTTGAACTGCTTCTGCACATCTGTGGGCGGCGGGCCGGCTTCTCCCGAGGGGCTCGATATACTGATGGTCGATCTGGGAGAGAGCTATCTTCTGGAAGCGCAGACGGAGAAGGGAAAGGCCCTGCTCGCAGAACTGGGCGATCTCCTTGAAGAAGCCGGAGCCGATGCCGGGCAAAGGAAGGAGCAGGTGGTGGGGGAGGCGGAGGCAAAGATCAGGCGCGGCGTGGATCCGGAGGGGATTCCGGAAAAACTGCCGGGTCTTTGGGAGGATCCGCTCTGGGCAAGAGTCTCTGCGGCCTGCCTGGGCTGCGGGATCTGCACCTATCTCTGCCCCACCTGTTACTGCTTCGATATCCAGGATGAGATGGAGGGCGAAGCGGGGCGGCGCTGCCGGATGTGGGATTCCTGCATGTTTGCCGAGTACACCAGGCACACATCGGGACACAACCCCCGGCCCACACGCCGCGAGCGGACCCGAAACCGGATAAACCATAAATACTCATATTTTGTCGATAAATTCGGGGTGATCGCCTGCGTCGGCTGCGGGCGCTGTTCCACTCTTTGCCCCGTCAATATTGACCTTATCGACATTTTAAGGCAGGTGAAGGCGGCGCCATGAACAATTACAACAACCCCTACATCCCCTATACCGCAACGGTGGAGGATGCCTGGAACGAGACGCTGGGCGATCGCTGCATCAAAACCTTCAAGGTGGTCCTGGATGATCCTGCGGTGCGGGAGAGCTGGAGCCACCGCCCTGGGCAGTGCGCCATGATCGGAGTGCTGGGCGCGGGTGAAAGCATGATCTCCATCTCCTCCTCGCCCACTGAAAAGGGCTTCCTGCGCTTTTCCGTGATGCGGGCGGGCAAGGTTACCTCGGCGCTGCACCAGCTCGAGCCGGGCGACAGGATGACGGTGCGCGGCCCTTACGGAAACAGTTTCCCGGTGGACGACTGGAAGGGCAAGAAGATACTTACTGTGGGCGGCGGCATCGGCCAGGCGCCGCTGCGTCCCATCGTGGAATATGTGAAGGCAAACCTGGGCGATTATGCCGGGCTGACCACTATTTACGGCGCCCGCACCTCCGGCGATCTCTGTTTCAAGGATGAATTTGCCGAGACGGCAAAGGTCGGCGGCGTCTGCTGCCACCTTTCCGTGGATATCGAGGAGGAAGGATGGCCGCATTATGTGGGCTTTGTCCCCTCTCTGCTCATGGAGGTGAACCCTTCGCCCGAGAACACCATTGCCATTACTTGCGGACCGCCCATCATGATCCGTTTTGTTCTGGATAACCTGAAGAAGCTCAACTTTGCCGATGAGCAGATCTACACCACCCTGGAGAACAGGATGAAATGCGGCATCGGCAAATGCGGTCGCTGCAATGCGGGCAACCTGTACGTCTGCAAGGACGGACCCGTTTTCAGCTACGCCGTCCTGAAAAATGTCCCCGAGGCATTCGCCTAGAACCCGACCGGTGCCAGGTACCTGTGTGACCATTACTCGACAGGGTGCCTGGCACCTTTGCAACTATTACTCATCCAGGCGCCAGGTCCGGGTGCAGGCGCCTTTACTCCCTTCCCCTTTCATACGATGCATTCACATGCTGTGATCTGTATCGCCGGATAAAAACAGGTTAATTTTTGTCAACCCCGTGCAACAGTGCTAAAATGGTTTCAGCAATGGATAGAGAGATTGGAGTGTGCCGCTGGTGGAACGGGTCGGTACGGTAACAGAGGAAAAAGGCGAAATGGCGGTAGTGCGCCTGCGGCGCCACCTCTCCTGCGAAAACTGCGGGCGTTGCGGCGGTGTGCTTGGCGGTGAAGATCGCCGGGAACATTTTGTGGAGGCTTTGAACCCCATTCGGGCGCGCAGGGGACAGAACGTGCTCATCGAAATGGATGACCGGCGGGCTCTCTTCATCGCTTTTATGCTTTACCTGGTGCCCCTGGCCGGACTGGTAGGGGGAATAGTACTGGGCTTAAAAATAGCTGCCGATCTCGGTTGGGCCGCCCGCAAGGAACTGTTTGCCACGGGCCTGGGCGCAGCGGCTATGGCCCTGATCTATGGCGGTATCAGCCTGTGGGACCGCCGGATCAAAAAAAGCGGCCGCTACCGGCCGGTGATATCCGCACTGATCCTGGAGCGGGATGCGGAAGGAGCCGAGAATTGAGTAAAAGGTGAGCGGCTGCGGTTTTTCCCCTGCCGGACCCCGGGGAACCTTTTTGACGGTTCCCCGGTCTGATCTGTAAACAGATCCGGTAAAGCAGGCGGATTGGCGAATTCAGCCGCCGGGATGGCGAGTCTCCGGCGCCGGCGTGCACCGGATCGGATGTGCCGAAAGGAGATGGGTACATGCATTTTCGCTGCACAGCCTTGCCGGTGCTGCTGCTGGCTGCGGCGTTTTTGCTGCTGACGGCCGGTTGCGATACCGGGCCGGAGGCAGGTGATACTTCTGGTTTTCTGCCCGGAAAAGCCTTTGCCGGGCCGGCAGATCACGTTGATGAAAGACTGGTCCAGGGGAACACGACCTTTGGTTTTAGCATCTTTCGGGCCCTTTGCGAGAAGGATCCACACGGGAACATCTTTATCTCCCCGGCCGGCATCTCCATGGCCCTGGCCATGACCTCCAACGGCGCCGCCGGGGAGACGCTTCAGGAGATGCTGGGGACGCTCAGGCTGCAGGAGATGGGGCTTGACGAGATGAACCGGGCCTTTGCCAATCTGAAAAGCATCCTCGAAAACCCCGATCCCAAGGTGGAGCTGGTCCTGGCGAACTCAATTTGGGCCCGCCGGGATGTTGACTTCAATGAAGACTTTCTGCAGCGCAACCGCGATCACTTTACCGCCGAGATCGGTGTTCTCGATTTTGATGCACCAGATGCCGCCCCGGCGATCAACCGCTGGGTGGAGCAGCAGACCAGGGGTAAAATTGATAAAATTGTCGATGCCCCCATCGATCCCTTGACCGTCCTTTTCCTGATCAATGCCCTCTACTTCAACGGAGCCTGGTCCGATGAATTCGATCCGGAGCTGACCCGGGAGATGCCCTTTCGGCTGCCCGGGGGCACTGAAAAAAACCATCCCACCATGTTCCGCGAAGGCCGCTACGCTTATTTTCAGGGAGAGGGTTTTGAGGCGGTGCGCATTCCCTACGGAGAAAACAGGCGCATCGTCATGACCCTGTTTCTGCCCTCTCCGGAAAGTTCGCTGACGGACTTTTACAGGGAGCTGACCCCTGGAAACTGGGCCTCCTGGCAACTCTCCTTCGGGGAAATGCCCGGCGAGATCGGGCTGCCCCGGTTCAAATTTGAATACGAAGTTTCTTTAAACGAGCTATTGAGGGAGCTGGGCATGGAGCGCGCCTTTGATCCCCGGCGCGCCGATTTCAGCGGGATGCATCCCGCTCCGCCCGAGATCTACATCAGCGGGGTCAAGCATAAAACATATGTGGACGTAAGTGAAAAGGGGACCGAGGCGGCGGCGGTCACCTCCGTGGAATGCGTGGCTACGTCGGTGCAGCTGGATCGTTTCAGCATGATTGTCGACCGCCCCTTCTTTTTTACCATAAACGATGAAAAAACCGGGACCATCCTTTTCATGGGTGCAGTGAACGAACCCTAGTCTACTGGCAGCCATTCTGGGGGCGCCCTCATTCCGGATTCTGTGGCGCCCTTCCCCGTCATCCTGGGGAGCTGCCCTTTGTCACTCTGGATTGCCTCCCTTTGTTATTCCTGGATTGCTTCCCTTTGCCATTCTATGGCGCCCTTCTTTGTCGCCCCTGAGCCCCCCTTCTTTGTCATCCTGAGGGCGAAGCCCGAAGGATCTCCTCCCCTTCCCCTCCTTGTAGAGACCGCTTGCCTGTCCCTCTGCAGCGTGCCGCAGAGGCCCTTCAAGTGCATACAGCCGGGATTTCCCTTGCCTGCCCCGGTTTTTCTATGTTAAAATACAGGCAATTTATTGATGGCTTTGCCTTCCGTAAAAGAAGACATATCGCAAGTAAAATAATTATCACAGAGTCTGCCCTTTCCTTGATACATGGTAACAGTTTTATTGTTTCGTCCATAAAATAGACAGAAATGGAGGAGGAGTTATGGCGAAAAAATACAGAGTGGCGGTAGTAGGTGCTACAGGCATGGTCGGCCGGACCATGATTGAGGTTCTTCTGGAGCGCAATTTCCCCGTGGCGGATCTCAAGCTGCTCGCTTCGGCGCGCTCGAAAGGGCTTGGGGTTAAGGCGGGTGGCGCGGAATACATCGTCGAGGAGGCCCTGCCGGAATCATTTACCGGAGTTGATTTTGCTTTTTTCAGCGCCGGCGGAGCCATCAGTGAAAAACTGGCCCCCGAAGCATCACGGCGCGGAGCCGTGGTTATCGACAACAGCAGCGCTTTTCGCATGGATCCTGATGTGCCCCTGGTTATTCCCGAAGTTAATCCCGGGGCTGTTCATAACCACCGGGGCATCATTGCCAATCCCAACTGCTCTACCATCCAGATGGTTGTCGCCCTGCAGCCGCTGCATAAAGCCGCCGGGTTGAAAAGAGTGGTGGCGGCCACGTACCAGGCCATCTCCGGAGCAGGCGCAAAGGCGGTGGATGAGCTGAAGGAGCAGAGCCGCGCACATCTGGCCGGGGAAAAGGTGACGGTGAAACATATCGCCTACCAGCTGGCCTTCAGCCTGGTGCCGCAGATCGATATATTTCTGGAGGACGGTTACACCAGGGAAGAGGAGAAGATGGTCCGGGAAACGCAGAAGATCATGGATCTGCCCGAACTGCCCGTTACTGCAACAACGGTGCGCGTGCCGGTCATTGTCGGCCATTCCATTGCCCTGAATGTGGAGCTGCAAACGCCGCTGACCGCGGAGGAGGCCCGCAAAGTGCTTGCCGAAGGTCCGGGGCTGGCGGTGATGGATAACCCCGCGGAGCGGCTTTACCCCATGCCGCTGCCGCTGGCCGGGCGTGACGAAGTATTTGTGGGCAGGATCCGGTCCGATCACTCCGTGCCTTACGGTTTGAACCTCTGGGTCGTGGCGGACAATATCCGCAAGGGCGCCGCCGTCAATTCCGTGCAGATCGCCGAGCTGCTCCTGTGATGAATCCTTAACAGGAGTTGAAGTCTCTATGAAAATTATTGTGCAGAAATTCGGCGGCACCTCCATGGCTACGGAACGGAGCCGCAAGGCCGTTGCCGGCCGGATCGGGCAGGCCCTGGCCGCAGGTTATATGCCCGTGGCGGTGGTTTCGGCCATGGGGCGCTCGGGCGACCCCTATGCTACCGATACCCTGAAAAATATGGCGGGGAGCATCTTTTCGGCTACACCCCTGCGCGAGCTGGATCTGATCATGCATTGCGGGGAGATCATCTCTGCGGTGGCTCTGGCCGCAACTTTACATAAGGCCGGGATAAAGGCCCGCGCCTTTACCGGCTCCCAGGCTGGATTGATCACGGACGGCTGTTTCGGAGAGGCCCGCGTGCTCTCCTGCGAGCCCGGGCGGCTCAGGGAGGCCCTCGGGCAGGGTGAAGTGGCGGTGGTGGCCGGCTTTCAGGGCGTAACCCCGGGCGGAGAGATCAGCACCCTGGGGCGGGGCGGCAGCGACACCACCGCGGTGATCCTGGGATCGGCGCTGCAGGCCGAGGTGGTGGAAATATACACTGATGTGAATGGCATTGCCACCGCCGATCCGCACATCTACAAGGGGGCGCGGGTGATCCCCAGGCTGAGCTACAGCGAGGCCTGCCAGCTGGTTTACGAGGGCGCCAGGGTGATTCACCCGCCCGCAGTGGAGGTGGCCATGGAACACAACCTCAACGTGGTGATCCGCAGCCTCACTGCGGAGGATCCGGGAACCCTTATCCATTCAGGCATCCCCGAGACCGCAGCCGCAGGTTTTACCGCCGCACCGCGGCAGGTGGTCACCGGTGTGGCCCATGTTTCGGACATCGCCCAGCTGACCGTTGAATTTGTGCGCCCCGATCCCGATCTGGAGATAAAGCTATTTGAAAATCTGGCCGGGGCGGGCATCAGCATCGATCTGATCAGTGTATTCCCCACCCGGAAAGTGTTTACCATAAAGCAGGAGGCCCTGCCTGGCGCAACAGCGGTGCTGGAGGAACTGGGCACAGGATTCGCGGTAGAGAAAGACTGCGCCAAGGTCTCGGTCATCGGTCACGGCATGCGCGGCATCCCCGGGGTCATGGCCCGGGTAGTCCGTGCGCTGAACGAGAAAGGAATCCCCATCCTGCAGACAGCCGATTCCAACATATCCATATCGCTTTTGATCCGCCGTCACGATCTGAGCGCAGCCGTGGAGATTCTACACAACCATTTTGCCCTGGGTGGCATCGGGGCAGAGGCCAGATGCACCATGAGCGAAGCGGAGGCCCTTCCGGGTTAACGCCGGTATGGTGCCCTGCGGTAAAGGTCACGAAAAAACCGGATTTTTGACGATTATTTATGAAAAAAGTATGGTATTATTTTACGCAACATGATAATATATGCTAAAGAAAAATTGAAAGGGGTTTTGTTGTGGCGGAGGTTGCGGAAGGCGTGCCTGTTGTGGCGGGATCACCTAAAAAAAGGTTGGTGGCGCTGCTGCTATGCCTGTTTTTGGGGGCTCTGGGGATCCATCGTTTCTACGTGGGGAAAATAGGTACCGGTATCATCTGGTTGCTTACAGTTGGTCTTCTTGGTATTGGTGCTCTCGTGGATTTGATCATGATCATTGTCGGCTCGTTCAAGGACAGCGAGGGCAGGCCTCTCGAGGAATGGTAAAAAACTTACATTCTTAAAAATGCATAAATAATTACCCCGTATTAACAGGGGTTGTCTGTCACGGACAACCCCATTTTCTTGGTGCGCCCGGTATGGGCGCAGTCTAACGGGTGTGAGCCCCGGTGCGGGTTGATAGTACCAAGCACATAGCTGGAGGCAAGGGTGTCCATCGCTAGGTGGAATCTGAAGGAAGCCCGCAGCAACTAATGGGCAGCCTCCTGCCCGATTCCGGATTCTACCGGCGATCAATAGGGCATCTCCATATCGGGCCCATAGATCTGCTCCATCATTTTGAGGACCTCTTTTTTGACCGCCCCCCGCAGCGGCACCCTGGAGATCATCCCGTACAGGGCGGCATTTCCCTTTCTGGCCAGGGAGGGATTGGCTGCAACCACCTCCGCCGAATGTTTTAGATCATTGATGAATTCGCCAACAATACGCTCATGCAGCGGCGTGACCATAGCATGCAGCGCCTCGGGCCGCTGCAGCCGATCCACAAACCAACCTTTTTCCTCCATCTGATCTCCCAGAGCATAAGTGTTAATCTTGTGGGAGGTGGAGCGATAGGCGAACACGCTCATCTCGGGGTTGCTCAATATCTCCAGCCCTGGAACGGTGCGGATCCCCTTCTGCAGCGCAGCCGTTGTATCCATCACCTTTCGGGTTAACTCAAGATAGCCCTCCATGCCCAGCGACTTCATTGCCGCCCAGGCTGCGGCAATGGCACCGCCGGGGCGGGTTCCGAGCAGGGCGGGCGAGATGAAAACCCCGCCGGGCCAGTTTTCATGAACAAAAAACTGGTGTTTCAGATAATCCATGTTCCGGTACAGAAGCACCGAAGCCCCCTTGGCGCTGTAGCCGTATTTATGGATATCCGCCGAGATGGAGGTTACACCGGGCACCCTGAAATCAAAGGGAGGGATATTGCAGCCCAGCCTCTCCGCGAAGGGCAGCAGGAATCCTCCCAGGCAGCTGTCCACGTGAAAGGGGAGACCATGCTCCCGGGCCACCTCCCCGAGCTCGCTGATGGGGTCGATGACCCCATGGGGGTAGGAGGGCGCCGACGCGATGATCAGCACCGTGTTCCTGTTGATCCGCCGTTTAACCGCCTCCACATCGGCGCGCAGATCGCTGCGCAGCGGTGCGTGGATCATCTTCACTCCAAAATAGCGCGCCGCTTTTTCCCAGGCTACATGGATGGATCGGGGGGCGATCATCTCCGGCGCTCTGGAGCGGAATGATCTCCTGGAGGCGGCCCTGTCGCGATAGGCCATCACCGGCAGCAGGCAGCTTTCCGTGCCTCCCGAGGTCATCGTGCCGACCACACTGCCATCGCCGCCAAGAAGCCGGGCCGTCATCCGGACCACCTCATGTTCGAAGCGCTTCAGGCTCTTGAAGGCCATGGGGTTGAGAGCGTTTTCGGAGAAGAAAACAGCGAAGGCGTCGATGAGAAAACGGGTATGTTCCTCTCCCAGATAGTAAACCAGGCTCCACGTTTTTGAATCCCTGTAATTGGCGTCGCCCTCTTTAAAGCTGCGCAGCATCTCCAGAACCTCGCCTTGCGGCAGACCTTTCTCGGGTATACTTATGTTGCCGTCTTCATTCATATTTGGCGCCTCCTGATAATAATGTGGTTAGAAAAGTGATCTCAAGAGATAGGAAAAAGTGATTCCCAGGTAGTTTCCAATGGCGTAGCCGATGATTCCGGTGTACAGGCCCGACAGGATTATCTCCCTGTTTTTCAAGGCATTGGCGACAACAGGGACAAAGGGCGGCGAGCAGATTGCCGAGGTGGAGGTGATGATCATGGTGTCCGTGTCGATGTTGAAGATCCGGCAGAGCAGCGCGTGCAGGATCAGGGAGCCGAAAATGCAGAGAGTAACAAAGGCCAGGATGGGCCAGTTCATCCTGGTAAAGAGCTCCCTGAGATTGGCCATGGAGCCGACGACGAGGCAGAAAACATAGATGAGATACATTCCCGCCTGGAATGTTTTCTTGATCTTTCGGATCCGGGGGATAAATGAGCAGGCGATTCCCAGGGTGGTGATGGCCAGGATGGTAACGGCATCACCATACTCTCCCGGAAACAGCTCGGCCAGGCCCAGGGATGCGCCGAGTATCAGAATGGCCACAGCGAAAGCCCCCAGCAAGGCCGGCCAACTCCCGCGGCTGAGAATGCCCCTGTACGAATCGATGGATTCGGTCTCGGCGTCATCTCGGGCGGAGGTGGCAGCCCTGCTTTTGAACCGGGGCAGAAAAAGGTTGAACAACTTCTGGGCCACCGAGCAGAAGAAAAGGATATAGATGAGCGAAATCACGGTGTCATAGGTGTGCATGGTGATGTAGACGTCGGAACTCACATGAAGCGCTGTCTTGATGGCCGCCAGGTTGGGTGTGCCCCCGGTATAAAGTCCCACGGCCATGCCTCCCAGCTGCCAGGCATAGGGTACCTCATGCCTGATGATCATGTACCCTCCCAGAGCCACGGCAATAATGGAGATGGTGGCCAGGAGCATGCACAGGGTGGCCTTGCCGGCCAGGCGGGACCAGGCTTTCACATCCATGGAGAAGAGAAGCAGCGGCAGCGCCAGGGCCACGGCGCCCGAGCTGAGCAGGTCCTGTATCCCCACCGCTGTCTCCGAAAAGGTAAAAAAATTGCCGGCGAGCATACCGGCCAGGTAGCAGAGAATCACTGCCCCGATAGCATTGACGGGTGGAAAGCGGTAACAGAGATAGAGGACCAGGGCCGGAAAAAGCAGATAGAAAGAGATCAACAATACCGGATTCATTCGATAGTTACCTCCTCGTCCAGATCAGGTTGGCTCACTTACTGCAGAAATCACACCTTTTAATGATAGTTGTGGGTAAGGGGCTTCATGGTAATGTGTGGTTGGCTCCGGCGTTTTTTACCGGAGCCAACATAAATTCAACCGCTGACGGTTACCTTGCCGCGCTGCCGTTCCACCAGCGCAATTATTGCCCCCGTTACGGCGCAGAGGAGAGCATTTATTACAAGTTGCCCCAGCGTTAACAGGTAGATCATGTAAAAGGTGACATGGGGCAGGAAGAACTGGACGCCGCCCTGCAATATGCCTGCGGCAGTGGCGATCAGGGATGTGGCGCCGATGAGAAAGGAACCGGCAAGGGCAAAGCCGCTGAAGCCGCTTTTTCTCATGAAGACCAGGTAGACGGCGAGAAAAACTGCAAAGGCCGTCAACCCGGCCGGAGGGACTCTCAGGATATCGCTCATCTGGTTCACGTAGCTGTAGCTATAGCCAAACCCGTAGGCATAGAGGGTGACAGAATAGACCAGCAGGGAGAGCACCGTGGATGCCAGAGCCATGCCCAGATAGCGTTTTCCGGCTGCGGCATCTTCGCTGATCAAGGGGTGCCGCCGCAGCATCCGAATGCTCCAGAGGAAGGCTGCCAGCATGAACACCACACCCACGGCTCCACGCAGGATGATCCAGCGGCGGTTCACCGCGCCGGCCAGGCGTGACAGCGCCAGCCCGTCGTCGTTTTCTGTCGGCTTGACCTTGAACTGCTCTCCCAGTTCGAGAAGCAGCGGCCGGTGCGCTTCATTCAGCAGCCCGGTCTTTGCCGACATTGTCTTTTCCGGCCAGGTAAAGGCATCGGCGACGATGCGTCCTTCCATGTAGCTGGTGAAGGGCAGCCCCAGTATGGCGGCGATGGTGGGCGCCAGATCAAGCTGGGTGTATCCCTCCAGTTGCCCGCCTGCAGCCACACCTTTCCCGTAAAAAGCCACCTTGATCTCGGCTGCTTCCTTTTCGAGGCCGCCGTGTCCGCCAGTATCGGTATGGCCGTGATCGCCGGTGATGATGACCACGCTATCCTCGGGATCGGGAATACTCTCCATGAATTCCTCGATGCAGCGGTCATTGATCAGGGCGGCCTCGAGATAGGCTTCCGAAACGCCGCCGTGGCGGTGGCCCATCTCATCCACATCCATGGTATGGACCAGCAAAAAATTGGGATTATCTTCAACCAGGGTTTGCATGCCGTAATCAAAGATCTCGACATCATCGTATTCCCCGCCAAAATCATCGTAAAAATAGCCGTATTGCAGGGGCAGGGTGTCGTTGCGGATGAGCCTGTT
Source organism: Bacillota bacterium (assembly GCA_033809435.1). Taxonomy (GTDB): domain Bacteria; phylum Bacillota; class Dethiobacteria; order DTU022; family DTU022; genus JAAZIN01. The sequence continues at coordinate 909 of JAPXLS010000010.1, read as the reverse complement.
TTCATCACCCTCGCCGGTGTGGTAGGGGGGGCCGAAAAGCAGATCATAGTACCATTTGTAGGCCGAAGCCCCGCTCGTTAACCCCTCTCCGTAAGCAAGATCAAAGAGCGTGGGCGCAAAGAGCTTCTTTTCCTGATTATTGGAGCTGATCCCGTTGATTGATGAACAGGCGCCGGTAATGATCCGTGCATAGGCCGGCCTGGAAAATGTCGGCCCGGGAACGGTGAATATCCCCGAACTGCCCGCATCGGCCAGCCCTTTTGTGTAAGGCATCTTATCCAGGGTATCCGCCCTTAATCCGTCAACCAGGAGCAGGTACACATGCCCGGCCATGGGCTCTGTAGATTCCGTAGTAACGCTTTCGGCAAAATGGAAGCCCTCGTGTTTATCATCAATTTTGAAGTAAGCGCTGCCCAGCAGGACCAGGGCAACGGGTGCAATGAGAATACAGAAGAGAAACCAGGGCCACTTTTTATGTTTCACCGTCCGAACACCTCCGCAGATTATTCTCCGGCCTCCCGGGCCATTCATGTTACATTCGCTGTCAAAGGCATTTTTCCTTTAATTGTGAGACTCCAATATCAATTCATACATATTGCATTGCAAGCGCGGCCGGAACCAATATTTACATATGCCATAAGTGTTATCCGAAATTCATGCATAAAAGGATCAAAGCAGTAGTAATAATCTACCTGATAAAGGGGAATGATACCACTGCAGAATCCGGATCATTATGGTATCCGAGGGACAAACTGCCTGCAGCGGCAGGTGCGGAGGTGGAGGATCAAAGATGAAGCGGTTGCCCCTGTTGATCGTGACAGCCATTGTGTTCTTGCTGGTATTGGGAACAGGCCTGGGGGAGGCGGGCCCAGCCGGGGATGATGAACAGGATTTCCCGGAGGGGCTCCC
>JAPXLS010000009.1:0-23100 GCA_033809435.1 Bacillota bacterium | reverse complement strand
TCGTTACCCTGCTCCTGACCCTTTTTACCGCCAACACCAGGGAGCTGAACATATTTCCATCCGTTTTGCTTACAGCGACTCTCTTCCGGCTGGCCCTGAATATATCCTCCACGCGCTTGATCCTTTCCCGGGCCGATGCCGGCAGAGTTATTCAGGCTTTCGGGCAATTTGTCGTCGGCGGCAATTATGTTGTGGGCCTGGTTATCTTCGTGATCATTACCGTGATCCAGTTTGTGGTTATTACCAATGGTGCGGGCAGGATTGCCGAGGTGGCAGCCCGGTTCACCCTTGATGCCCTGCCCGGGAAACAGATGAGCATAGATGCCGATTTCAACGCCGGCCTTATTGATGAGGGGACGGCCAGGCAAAAGAGAAAAGAACTGCAGAGAGAAGCAGATTTTTTCGGAGCCATGGACGGGGCCAGCAAGTTTGTTCGGGGCGACGCCATCGCCGGAATCGTTATTGTCCTGGTCAATATTATCGGCGGACTGGTCATCGGTGTCCTCCAGCAGGGTTTTTCCCTGCTCGAGGCGACGCAGATTTACATTATTCTGACGGTGGGTGACGGGCTTGTTGCCCAGATACCGGCCATACTTATTTCCACCGCTGCAGGGATGCTGGTGACCAGATCCACGGCAGAGGCATCCTTTGGCGAGGAGCTGGCCGGACAGTTCCTGGGGTATCCCCGGGTGCTCATGCTCACTGCGGGAATGCTCTTTTTTCTGGGGCTCGTGCCCGGTTTGCCCACATGGCCCTTCCTGGTTCTTGCGCTGCTCTGCGGCCTGCTGTCGTATGCTCTGATCAAAAATCAGCGGCAGAAACGGGTGGAGCGGAATGAAATGGAAGCCGCCGCCCGCCTTTCTGCAGAACCTGATGACCCGGGTCTGCTGCTGAGGCTTGAACTGCTGGAAATAGAGATAGGCTACAATCTGGTTTCCTTGACCGAGCCTTCCGGCGGAGACAGCCTGCTGGAGCGGATCACCATGGCCCGCCGCAAGGTCATAGGGGAACTGGGAATTATCATACAGCCCGTCCGGATCCGGGACAATCTGTACCTGCCGCCCAATGATTACCAATTCAAACTAAAAGGCAACCTCATCGGGCAGGGTCAGATCCGGCCGGGGATGAATCTGGCCCTGTGCCCCGACGGTGAGTTTCCCGAGGGGCTTGAGGGTATTTCCACCCGGGAGCCGACATTTGACCTTCCGGCCATCTGGATCGAGGAAGAGCAAAGGGAGAAGGCAGAAATGCTGGGCTGCACCGCAGTTGATGCCGCCACGGTACTGCTTACCCACTTCACCGAAATTCTTAAAAGACATGCTCATGAACTGTTAACCCGCCAGACGGTAAAAGAGATGGTTGATCTGGCCAGGGAGAGCTGCCCTGCGGTGGTGGAGGAGCTGACACCCGATTTGCTGACGCTGGGGGAGATCCAGAAGGTGCTGCAAAACCTGCTTCGCGAGGGGGTGCCGGCCCATGATCTGGAAACCATCCTGGAGGAACTCGCAAATCAGGCCCGGGCGACAAGGGATGTGGATGTGCTTACCGAGCGGGTCAGGGAGGCCCTCCAGAGAACAATCACCCACATTTTTACCGCCCGGGGGGAGCCGTTGACGGTGATCACCCTGGCTCCGGACCTGGAGAAGGAGATCGCCAATTCATTGAAAGCTACCGGCAAAGGGCTGCTCCCGGTGCTGGCCCCGGAGAGAATGCAGCGCTTCATTACCGGGCTGGAGGGGCTTCTGAAGGCGCTGGAGGAAAAGGGGGAGACAGTTCCGGCCATTTTGACATCACCGGGCATCCGCCTGCCGCTAAGACGGTTCCTGGAGGGATTCTTTCCCCGGCTGGCCGTGCTCTCCATTCACGAAATCCTGCCCGAAGTCAAGGTGGAATCAGCGGGGGTGATGAGCATTCATGAGGGTTAGAAAATATTACTCCAAAAATCAGGTGGAAGGTTTTTTGAAAGTAAAAAAAGAGCTTGGCCCGGAAGCCATCATTCTGCAGACCAGGAAAGTGCGCCGGCGCGGCCTGAAGGGGTTTTTTATGCCGCCGGAGGTGGAGATTATTGCGGCGCTGGATCCCAGGGATACCGGAGCCGCCGGCAGCAGCTCCGGGGAATCGGGCGGGCAGCTGGAGAGGGATCTGGTGGAGCTGAAAAGTATGGTCCAGTCGCTGATGGAGGGGGGCTCCGGGGGCGGGGTCAGGGAGGAGGCTGGGCGGGAAAGCCACGGCTACTGGCGCAGTTTTCTGCAGAAGCAGGATGTGGATCCGGTGATCATTGACCACCTTATTGCCTCCCTGGCCGAGGCGAAGGGAGGGGCCGGCCTGAGCCGGGCATCGATCATACCGGCGTTGCAGGAGCAGCTTGACAGGCAGCTGACAACAACACCGGAGATGGAGTTCCGCACCCTGGCCCTTGTGGGGCCGACGGGAGTGGGAAAGACAACCACCCTGGCCAAGCTGGCAGCCAGGCATGCCCTGAACTTCAAGGAAAAAGTCGGCCTTATCACCATTGATCATTTCCGCATCGGTGCGGTGGAGCAGCTGAAAGCCTATGCCGACATCATCGGCCTGCCCCTTGAGGTGGCCATTACCCCTGCGGATCTGGGAGAAGCTCTGGAGCGCCTGGAGGACTGCGATCGCATCCTGGTGGACACCGCCGGACGATCTACCGGGAACCACAATCAGATCAACGAACTGGCGGACTACATGGAGCTGTTGCTGCCCGCGGAGATACACCTGGTGATCAGCGCCACTACCCGATGGCAGGATATCCGCCATATAACGGGCAGTTTCGCGAAGCTTCATTACAACCGCCTGCTCATTACCAAGCTGGACGAAACCCTTTCCTTCGGGGCCGTGATGAACGCCGCCTACCACAGCGGACGGCCGCTTGTTTACCTTACGGACGGGCAAAGTGTGCCTGACTGCCTGAGGCTGGCCGGGGATATGGATTGGGCGGAGCTGATTCTGGGGGGTATGAGATGAATACCGATCAGGCTGATAAACTGAGGACTGCCGTCATGGAGGATTATGCCTCCTTGAACAAAGCCGAAAGACGGCGCCGCAGCCGGGTTATTGCGGTGACCAGCGGCAAGGGGGGGGTGGGTAAAACCAACCTGGTCCTGAACCTGGCCCTCAAGCTGGCCCAGATGGGCCGCAGGATGGTGGTTTTTGACGCCGACCTGGGGCTGGGCAATATCGATATCCTGATCAATGCCGTCCCCGAATACACGCTGGAGGATGTCGTTGCCGGGGAAAAAAATCTTCGGGAAATTATGATAGCGGGCCCCCACGAGTTAAAGATTATCCCCGGGGGTTCGGGCCTCTTTGAGCTGGCCAATCTGGACATGGTCCGGCGGGGCCGGCTGCTGGACAAGCTGCAGTTCCTGGAGAACGAGGGGGAGATTATCCTTCTGGATACCTCGGCCGGGATTTCTAGAAATGTTACCGATTTCATAAAAGTCGCCGATGAATTCATCCTGATAACCACCCCGGAGCCCATTGCCCTCACCGATGCCTACGGAGTGCTTAAAATTATTGCCGCACATGATCTGCATCAAAACGGTTACATAGTGGTAAATTGCGTCAGGAATATGCTGCAGGGGGAGCGCGTATTTGAGCGCCTGCAAAAAATGGTGCAGAGGTTCCTGCCCGGCCTGCAGGTGCGCTATCTGGGCAGCATTGAATATGATCCCGCCGTATCACTGGCTGTTCAGGACTTCTCTCCCTTTCTTCTCAGATATCCGAAAAGCAGGGCTGCGGCCTCCATTGGCCAGATCGCCTGGCGCCTTCTGTCCAATGAGGGCTTTCAGCCCCGGATCCGCGGCCGATCCGGTTTTTTTGAACGGCTGAAAGAGTTGCTAATGAATTAAGACGGAAAGGATGGACAAACCATGCCCGCAAGCAGGAGTGGATCAGGTTACCCCGGCAGGACAGATCCCCGGGACAGGGAAGCGCTGATCATGGAGCATCTTCCCCTGATCAAGAAAATGGCCGGGAAGCTGAGTATCGCCTTGCCGGCGGCAATAGACCGGAGCGACCTGGTGGGCAGCGGCATCATCGGTCTGCTGGAAGCTTGCGAGCGTTACGATCCCTTGCGCAGGGTGCCTTTTTCGGCCTATGTTTTTACAAGAATCCGGGGTGCGATGATTGATGAAATCAGAAAAGTTAGCCTGGCGCCGCGCTCGCTTTTCCCCCGCCTGCGACAGATTCAGGAAACGGCCGACACCCTGGGCCGCGAGCTGGGCCGGGAGCCGGACACCCCCGAAATCGCCGCCGCTCTGGGCCGCTCTGTCGCGGAAATTGACAGGGTCTGGTCATACTACAACCTGCTCACCATTCTATCGCTGGAGAAGATACTTTTTGACAATGAGGGCGGGGAGGGTTTGACCCTGGAGGATCTCCTGGCCTCTCCCGGAGAGACTCCCGAATCAGCCCTGCTCAAGAAGGAGAGGACCGCTTTGCTGGAGGCTGCGCTGCAGGAGCTGCCGCCCCGTGAAAAGTTGTTGCTTTCGCTTTACTATTACGAAGATCTACCCCAGAAAACAATTGCCAAAATGATGAAAATATCCATAGCCAGAGTTTCACAGATCCATGCCCGGGCCATCCGGCGCCTGCAGGAGATTCTGTCGAGGCAGGAGAGGGGAGAGAAATGAGCTTGCTTTATTTTATTGTCGGTTTTTTGCTGGGAGCGTCCGCAAGCTGGTTCTGGTTTTACCGGCACAATCCCGGAGTGGTGTTCCGGCAGTTCTTGCAAAAGGAGCTTGATTCTGGCGGGCACCCTGACCTGGCTCGACAGACCCGGCGCATCGATAACCTGGAGGAGCGCTGCCGTCTCCTGGAAAAAGGACTTCCCGTTTCTGCCCGGGGGAGGTTTGGAGAGGCCGGCGCCGGAGGAACGGGTACCGCCGGCTGGAAGCGGGAGCAGGCCGTTGCGCTCTGGGAGGAGGGATGTGGGCATCACGAAATTGTCCGCCGGACCGGCCTGAGCAGGGGGGAGATTGAATTGATTCTTTCGCTGCGGGAACAACACTAGACCAAATAATGTAAGGGGGTTTTGGCATGCGGGGACTATATCTGGCCGAGGCGGCCATGCTTGCGCAGCAGGCCAGGCTGAATGTGATCAGCAACAACCTGGCCAATGTGCGAAACGCCGGCTACAAAAAAGATGAAATGGCCCAGGCAAGCTTTGGCGAGCACCTGCTTTGCTGCTGCGGCCGGGTTGATCCGGCGGGGCGCCCGGGGCCCGCTTTCCGGCCGCTGGGCAGCATGGCGCACAGCGTGGCTGTAGGTGCAATACAGACCGAATTGAGCCCGGGCAGCATCGAGGAGACCGGCAGGGAGCTCGATTTTGCTTTGAGTGAGGGCTATTTTACCTTGCAGGGCGAAGAGGGCATTCTGTATACCCGGAACGGGCGTTTTTTTCTGGACAGCAGCGGTCTGCTGGTGACTGCCGAGGGCCTGACGGTGCTGGGCGAGAGAGGGGCAATTCCCCTGGGCGGCGCACCATTCACTGTTGACGAGGAGGGGCTGATTCACGGTCAGGACCATCCGCCGGATCGGCTGCGGATCACCTTTTTTTCACCTGAAGCCCGGTTGGAGAAAATTGGCGACAACTATTTCCGCCTTCTGAGCGGGGAAGTGGCAGCAGAAAACAGGGTCCCCAGGCTTTACTGGCGCTGCCTGGAAAGCAGCAATACCGATCTGGCCCGGGAGATGGCGGCCCTGCTGCAGGTAAAGCGCAGCTTCGAAGCGGCTCAAAAGATGCTTTCCTGCTATGATCAGCTTCTGGATCGCTCGGCAAATGAACTGGGTTCCTTAAGTTAAATTCGATTTTGCCGATAAGAAAAAGGAGGTGTCCACAATTGTTGCGCTCTATCCATAACAGCCGGTCAGGTATTGCCGTCAGCGAGAGCTCTTTGAACCAGACGGCTCACAACCTGGCCAATCTGAATACTGCGGCCTACAAAAGATCCGAGATGGCCGCGGGCGACATGCCTTACCATACGCTGCAGGAGAGAAGGATGCCCTATGTCTCCGCGGCCGGGTTGCCGGCCGGCGGGGGGGTCCATCCCCAGGCGGCGGTCCCCTTTTTGGGGCAGGGGGCGCTGGCAGAAACTGAAAGCCCGCTGGATCTGGCCATCAGCGGCGAGGGATATTTCAGGCTCCTCGGCCCCGGGGGCCGGGTGCTTTACAGCCGGAATGGCAGTTTCAGCCTTGATGCCGGCGGTAGGGTGGTCAACGCTGCCGGATATTATCTGGATATCCCTTTCAACCTGGAGCAGGAACGGGGTGAGCTGTCCATCAGCCCGGAAGGGGCAGTAACGATGACCTCCCCGGGCGGAGAGGTCAGGGAACCGGGCCGGATCAGTCTCTATCGCTTTGCCAACCCCGGCGGCCTGATCAGCGATGGAGCGGGCTGCTGTCTGGAGTCCGCCCTTTCGGGCCGGCCGGTAGAGGGGTTGCCCGGCAGTGGCGGTTTTGGCTGCATCCGCCAGTATTGCCTGGAGCAGTCAAACTCAGATACAGCCCTTGAAATGGTGCAGCTGCTGCTGGCCCAGCGGGCCCTGCAGGCCAATGTCCGCAGCCTTATCACCGCTGATGAACTGCAGGCTTTGATCCTGCAGGTAAAGCCATAAACAGGAGGTAAACGACTTGACCGGCGAAAGGCTGACCCAATCAGAAGTTGATTCATTGATCTCTGCTCTATTCTCGGGGGAGATTGAAGATAAATCGCCGCCCGGCAGGGAGGAGTACAAACCCTATGATTTCAGACGTCCGACAAAGTTTACCAAGGAACAGCTTAAAACCATGCATATTGTGCATGAGAACTACTCCCGAATTACGGGCAATTTTCTAACCGCTTTTTTGAGGGTGCCGGTAAAGCTGGAGGTGGTTTCGGTGGGACAGGTCACGTACGAGGAATTCATCTATTCCCTGCCCATTCCCACCCTGATGACCATCTTCAACATGTCATCCGATCTGGGTATTGCCATGCTGGAGACAAACCCCAATTTTGTCTTTACAGTTATTGATCTGCTTTTTGGGGGCGAGGGTAATCCGCCGGGCGAAATCAGGGAGCTTACCGAGATAGAGATCTCGGTGATGAGACAGATTCTTGAAAAGCTTCTGAGCAACCTCGGTTATGTTTGGAAGGGGATCGCCGCCCTTTCACCGCAAATCGAGAGCATCGATACCAATCCCCAGTTCAATCAGGTTATCTCCTCCAGCGAAACTATAGCCCTGATCACCATATCTGCGGAGGTCAATAATGTCGACGGTCTGCTCAACCTTTGCTTTCCCTACATCACGCTGGATCGGGTGCTGTCAAAACTGACGGCCCAGCACTGGTTTAACCAGTTTCAGCAGACTGCGGAGAGGGCCAATGCAAGCGATATTGAGAAAAGCTTGCTGGGCGTTCCTGTTGAGGTGGCCGTGGTACTGGGGAAGGCGGCCATCACCCTGGATGACTTCTTTCATCTTCAGGAAGGGGATGTCCTGACGCTGCGCCGTCTAAGCGGTGAACCGCTGGAGGTTCTGGTAGAGGACAATCCTGTATTTTTGGCCCAGCCCGGGCTCAGCGGTAAACAGCTGGCCGTGCAGATTACAGGTTGGGCCGGTGGGGTGGGTAGTGCGGATGCATAACAAGCTCTTATCCAGGCAGGAATACGAAGCCCTGTTGAAAGCCGATGCCGCCGGCGAGGGCAGCGAGGGGCAGAATTTGAAATTGCAGCTGGTCCTTGATTTTCCCCTGGAAATAGCGGTCCGTCTGGGCAATACCACCCGAACCGTGGAGGAGCTGACCAGGTTGGCTGCGGGAGCAGTCATCGAGCTGGATCGGGAAGTTGCAGAACCGGCAGATCTTATTGTCAACGGCCGGGTGGTGGCCCGGGGCGAAGTTGTTATTCTTGAAGAGAATTTTGGGGTTAGAATCACCTCCATCATGAAGCCTGCCGAGAGAATCGAGCAGCTTGGCGGGGGGGGACAGTGATGGAGCCATTCGATCACATGGAAAAGGAGACCATCGCCGAGGTGGGAAACATCTCCCTGGGTGCGGCGGCCGCCGCGCTTTCGGAAATCCTGAACCGGCGGGTCTATATCACTGCACCCCATTTTGAGATACGGGCCATAAGTCAGATAAGAGAAGAATACCCCGTACCCTGCTTGCTGGCGGAGGTCAAATATCTTTCAGGGCTAAAGGGGAGCAATGTTCTGCTGATCAAGCAGGATGATGCGGTAATCATCGCCGCATTGATGATGGGCAATTCGCCGGAGCAAAGCTCACTGGGAGAGATGGAGCTGAGCGCCATCCAGGAGGCGATGAACCAGATGATGGGTTACATGGCCACAGCCATGTCGGAAATGTTCGGACGGGTGGTTGAAATCAGCCCCCCGGGGCTGACCCTCTGCAACCTGGCCGAAGAGAATCTGATCAGCCTTGATGAAAGCCACCCTGTTGTCGAGCTGTCTTTTACCATCCAGGTGGAGGGCTTCATCGACAGCAGGCTCATCCAGGTGATTCCCTGCGATTTTGCAAAAAAAATGACCGGATACCTGTTATCCGGCGGGGCGCAGCCCCTGGAGGGGAGCCCTGGGGGCGATGAGGCCCTTTTGGCGGAAGATGGCTTTGCCCTGCCGCAAGCCGCCGGTGCGGTCCCGGGGACAGCCGCCGGGCGGCCACCCGCCCCTGGCGGAGCGGGGATTGCTCCTGTTGCCCGGGGAGAGGATGCCGACAGCTGGCGAAAACTGGATCTGGTGCGGGAAATACCGCTTGAAGTCACCGTACTGCTGGGGAAAACCCGGGCGCCGCTGGGAGAGCTTTTTGCTCTTGACCGGGGTGGCATCATTACCCTGGATCAGGCTTCCGGCAGCGCTGTGGAGATCCGGATCAACAACAGGCCGGTGGCCCGGGGCGAGGTGGTTCTGGTGGATCATCAGTTCGGCGTCAGGATCACGGAGCATCTTGCCGACTACTAGGACCGCCCGTACCGGAGGGTCATCTTTCCAGCCGGGTTTCCTGTTTTCGGGTCTATCATCGGTTAAGGGGTGGTTTTAATGAACCGATTGGAATATGCGGACCTTTTTCAATGCGAGGCCAATGAATATTTGGGGATATTAAACCGGTGCGCACTCCGGTTGGAGAAGGAGCCCGGGCACGGAGAAAGCCTTCAGGAGGCCTTTCGGGCTGTTCATAGCCTGAAAGGGATGGCCGGGACCATGGGTTACCGCCAGGTGATGCATATAACCCATTACCTGGAAAACATGCTGGAAGATTTGAGGTCAGGATCAATTGCAGCCACCCCGGGGATCATGGATATCCTGTTTGAAGCCGTTGATCTGCTCCAGACGGTGCTGGCCAATCCGGAAACAGAATGTAAAGAAGTCGAGAAGGTCCTATCGAAAATAAACCTCATCCGCCCCTTATCGCATTCCGGTGATGAACATGTTGAGATGAACCGTTCCGGGCCGGAGGCGGTGTTTAGCGAGACTGAAAAAGAGGCCATTCGGGCGGCGGGGGAAGATGGGAAAACCCTTCAGCAGGTAGCGGTGACCCTGGTCAGTGATGCTCCCCTGAAATCGGTTCGGGTCTACATGCTCCTGCAAAAACTGGCCGGGCACGGCGAGATATTGGCTACCTTCCCGGGGTTGCAGTTGCTGGAAAAAGAGGATTTTGATCGTTGCTTCAAGGTGGTACTGGCGGTGCCGCAGCCTCTGGCCCAACCGGTTTTGAGGGAACTTACGGCCATCACCGACGTGGAAAAAGTGGAACTCCTTCCATGGGATAACCGCCTTCTCGCATCAAGCCCCGGGCCGGAGCAGGCTGATGCAGGGAAAGGTGTGACTGCGAGTCTGCATCAGGATATCGTCGAAAAAATGGTCCGGGTGGAAACGGCCAAGCTGGATGAGCTGGTCAATCTGGTCGGAGAAATGGTTGTGGCCAGAACCAGAATCTTGCAGCTGGGCAAGGGCTACTCGGAGGAGCTGGACAGTTTGCTGGATCAGCTCAAGCGTTCCATTACCGATTTGCAGGAAACTGTGATGAAGGTGCGGATGGTGCCCGTGAAACAGGTTTTCGATCGTTTTCCCAGGATGGTCAGGGATATCAGCCGCTCCAGGGGGAAGGATGTTTATCTTTCCATCAAGGGCCAGCAGACGGAGCTGGATCGCACCATCATCAACCGCCTCTCCGATCCGCTGGTGCATCTTCTGCGCAACGCGATCGATCACGGCATCGAGCCTGCCGGGGAGAGAAGGGCTGTCGGTAAAAACCCGGAGGGCTCCATTATTCTTCAGGCTCACCATGAGGGGAATCACGTTGTAATCGTGGTGGAAGACGACGGAGCCGGGATCGATCCCGAGGTGATCAGGCGGGGTGCCCTTCAAAAGGGGATCATCCGCCAGGAGGAGGCTGCCGCAATGTCCGAGCAGGAGCTTCTGCAGCTTATCTTCTGGAGCGGTTTCAGCACTTCCGCAGAGATAACCGATATCTCCGGACGGGGCGTGGGCATGGATGTAGTCAAGTCCAGCGTGGAGGCGCTCCGCGGGACCATACAGATCAAGAGCATTCTCTCCAGAATGACCAGATTCACCCTGCGCCTGCCCCTGACCCTCTCCATCATCAATTCCTTGCTGGTAAAATCCTCCGGACAGATCCTGGCCATACCCGTAGAGGCTATCCGGGAAAATATATTTCTCCATACCTCGGAGATAAAAAGAATTCGGGGCCGCAAGGTGATCAATCTCAGGAACGAGGTTATTCCCCTGCATCATCTGGGCAGGTCGCTGGGCTTCAGGGAGGAAGTGAAGGAACCCCCGGGGTATCCCGTTGTGATCGTCGAAGCCGGCGGGGAGAAAGCGGGGCTTATTGTGGAGCGGTTAATCGGGCAGCAGGAGATAATGATCAAGCCGTTAAACAGCGCCCTGGGAGACCTTGCCGGAATTGCCGGAGCAACGATCCTGGGCGACGGCAGCATCTCCCTTATTGTTAATGTTTTTGACTTGTTATCTTCAGGAGGTGAATAAAAGGGTGGAAAAAACAGTTCTTATTGTTGATGATACCGCTTTTATGAGGATGACCCTGAAAAACATTATGTCAAACAACGGCTATGCCGTGGTGGGTGAGGGAGAGGACGGCATTCAGGCGGTGGATCTGTACAAAAAATTGCGCCCCTCGTTGGTAACCATGGATATCACCATGCCGAACATGGACGGGATCAAGGCCATAAAAGAGATCATGGAGCATGACGCGGCTGCGGTAATCATAGTTGTCAGCGCCATGGGGCAAAAAGCCCTGGTCATCGATGCCCTGAATGCCGGGGCAAAGGACTTTGTGGTTAAACCCTTTCAACCGGACCGTATTGCCGAAGCGCTGCAAAAAATAAGCAACTAGAGGGGGAGATCAGCTTATGGAAATCAGCGAATTCCACAGGGACGTCCTGGCCGAGCTGGCCAATATCGGGGCCGGCAATGCCGCCACCGCTCTTTCGGAAATGCTGCAGGATCAGGTTGTTACCCTGCAGGTGCCTGAAGTGAGGATAGCACCGCTTCAAGAGGTGCCCGAATCGCTGGGCGATCCGGAACAGGAGATAGCGGCTGTCCTGCTCGAGGCGTTAAGCGATGGAATCATGATGACGGTGGTCCTTTGCTTGAGCCGGCAGGCCATAGACCTGTTCAATGCCAGGCTGCTACCCGGCGATTATGATCCCTTGGGGGAAATGGGCAGCTCCCTGTTGATGGAGTTGGGCAATATCCTGATCAGCTCCTATCTGGGTGCACTTTCTGCAATGACGGGCTTCACCCTGAAGGTAACCCCGCCCAGCCTGGGTTTCGATATGGCCGGAGCCCTTCTGGGTTCGGTCATTGCCGAGAAAATGATGCTGGAAGACAGCTTTATCCTGATCAAGACTACCATGAATATATACAACGAGGATATCGAAGGAAGCCTGCTGCTGCTGCCCGAGACGGGATCGCTGGGGAAAATATACAGGCAGATGGGAGTTTGTTGATGAAAACAGTTTATGTGCGCATAGCGGACCTGGCTGCTTTGCAGGGCAGCGGTATTCTCGTAACCATCGGCCTGGGCTCATGTGTCGGGGTGGCGCTCTACGATCCCAAAAACAGGGTGGCCGGCCTGGCCCATATCCTGCTTGACCGGAGCTGCAGGTATACCAAGCCCGGCAGCAATCACTTTAATCCGGCCAAGTTTGCGGATACGGCCATCCCCGAGCTGATCAAAGAAATGAAAAGATTGGGAGCGGGCAGGGGCAACCTTGTTGCGCATATCGCCGGAGGCAGCAGCCTTTTCAACTTCAAAGCCGGCGGCACCGGCATCGGTGAAAAGAATCTGGCCGGTGTGCGGGCCGGGCTTGGTGAATTTGGCATAAGCATTGTATCCGATAATAGCGGCGGCAATTATGGTCGGACCATGAGGCTTTATGCAGAAACCGGCAAAGTAGAAATTTCGACAGTATGCAAGGGAGAAAAGAAAAATGTCATCATCCCGGCCGCTGCGGCCCTTTAATGAAGAGCAGGGAAACCAAACGCCGCCGGCATTTTGCGTAAAAAAAGCGGATGTGATTGTGGCCATAGGCGGTTCTGCCGGAAGTCCCAAAATCATTGAGGGGATCTGCCTCTCCCTGCCCGCCGACCTGCCGGCTGCGGTAATGGTTTCGCTGCATATGCCGCCAGGCTTTACGTTTTCATTTGCCGGCCGCCTGGATCAGGCATCGCCGCTGAAGGTGAAAGAAGCTGCAGAAAAAGACAGCCTTATCCAGGGGCTGGTGCTCATCGCCCCGGGAGATTATCATCTCATCGCAGCAGGGAGTACTGTGGCCCTGAGCTCCTCTCCCAAGGTGCATCACGTGCGCCCGGCCATTGATGTGATGCTGGAGTCGCTGGCGTTTTCAGACCATGCGGTTATTGCGGTTATCTTGAGCGGTATGGGGCGGGACGGCGCTGCAGGAGTACAGCTTTTAAAGCGGCACAAACCCCGTTCTATCGTGATCATCCAGGATCCCTGCAGCTCTGTCATAGCGAGCATGCCCGGGGCGGTGATCAACAGCGGCTGCTTTGACGAAATGCTTCCTCCCTCCCGGATTGCCGGAAGAATTATTGCGCATGTGCAAAACCTGGTAAAACAATATCATGCTCGAGGCGAGTGAATTGACTTACCTGGAATTTATTCAAAAAATCCCCCAGATTATCGGCCTGGATCTGGACAGTTACAAGGAGCGCCAGATGGAACGCAGGATCCGGCAGCTGCTGCAGCGTAAAAATCTTGATTTCAAATCATTTTACGAAGAATTGGCCGGTAATGAAAAGGCAAAAGAGGAATTTTTAAAATACCTTACCATCAACACCTCCGCCTTTTTCAGGGATGAGCATATTTACAGCCATCTCGCTGAGAAGGCCGTGAAAAATCTATTGGAGGCGCATGACCGGATCAATATCTGGAGCGCGGGATGCTCTACCGGGGAGGAGCCCTATACATTGAGCATCATCCTGCACGAGGCGGGTGCGGGGCGGCGGAGCCGAATTCTGGCCGGTGATATCGATACCGGGGCTTTGGAAAAAGCGGTTCGGGGATGCTACGAGCCGCGCCAGCTGGAAAAAGTACCCCCGAAGCTGATAAAAAAGTACTTTGACTGCAGAGAGGGCAAATACTATTTTCGTGACTGCTACAAGCAAATCATCACTTTTCAGCAACAAAACCTCTTGGAAGAATTCAACAGTTCTACGGGGCCGCTGCAGCTGATCCTTTGCCGGAATGTCTTTATCTATTTCAAGGCGGATGTTCAGGAGGAGCTGATCGAGCGTTTTTCGGCTCTGCTTTCTGCAGAAGGTTATCTGGTGACAGGCTGCACCGAGATGATCAACCAGCCGCAGCGATTTGGCCTGGAGAGAATTATCCCGGCTGTTTACAAAAAAACGGCTCCGGCCTTGTCGGAGCAAAAAGGCCGGAACAGCTCCCCTGTCAAAGAGCGGGCAGGCCAATTTTAAAAGGGAGGTTGCTAAATTGAAAGGGAAAGGTAGTTTAAGAGCCATTCTCGTTATCCTGTTCTTGCTGGTCGGAGTGGTTCCCCTTCTGGCGGTGAGCGTTTTCAGCTATGTAAGCTTTACAAACACCGCTGAAGCCCAGGCTTTTAACAGTCTAGCTTTATTTGCCGATCTGGCCAATTCCAAACTGGACGATTACTTTACCGGGATAGAAAAAGAGTCGCAGGTGATGGTGGCAAGCCGGGATGTTTATCAGAGCATGAACATCCTGGAACAGGTGGGCGGCGAACTGGGTGATCCGGCCTGGAGAGAAAGGGCGGCCATTCTGGATGACTTTATTCCCGGTGCAATCAAGGAATTCGGATTTGCCAGGGTCATACTGACCGATGCGGACGGGATGGTGGCTTATGACTCGGGAAAGGATCTCAATGGAAGCAGCCTGGAACACAGGGATTATTTCCAGGCCGCCCGGAAAGGTTCCACCTACTGGAACGAGCTTTTCTATTCAGATCTGATCTTTGAGAATTCACTGGTCCATTCACTGCCCATCCACAGCGAGGGTCAGTCCGGCAGGATCGTGGGGGTTTTGAACATAATTCTGGATGATCGCATCATCGGGCGTGTTGTTCATGAGGGTCTGGAAGAGATGGGGAGAGACAGCGCCGATTCGTATCTCATCGACGGCCAGGGACTGCTCATGACCAATACCTGCCTGGGCGAATACACAACTGATGCGGTCCTGAAGGAGACCGTGGACACCAAGGCCGTTGAACTGCTTTCCGGGGCCATTGCCGGGGGCGATTTTGATTTTCGCACCCAGGCCAAGTACAAGAATTACCTGGGTGAAAAGGTTGTGGGCAGCCTTCAGGTCAGCAGGCTGGGTAATACCCCCGTGGGTTTCGTAGTCGAGGCCGGCGAGGCGGAAGTGATGAAGGAAGTCCATCAGCTGCGCAACACCATCATCATAGCGGCCCTGCTCATGATGGGAGCCATTATCGCTGTGGGTTTCTGGCAGGCCGGCGGCATTGCCCGCCCCCTGCATGATGTGGCCGGCGTGGCGGGCAAGATCGCCCGCGGAGATCTTACGGTATCCACGGAAGTCAGGCGCAGGGATGAGATCGGGCAGCTCGGACATTCCTTCAACCAGATGAGCACGGAGCTGCGCATCCTGGTAGGCCAGGTCATGGAGCTGGCCACAGGAGTGAACAGCGGCAGTGAAGCTGTCTCCGCGGCGGCGGAGGAGATGAGCTCCTCCCTGCAGGAGGTGACGGCGACAATCAATGAGTTTGCCGGCAATGTGCAGCAGATGAGCGGCAATTCCCAGAAGGCCGCGGAAGCCAACCAGGACATTCTGAAGCGCGCCGATGAGGGGCGGGCCATTGTAGAAAAATCCGTTGAACAGATGCAGATTATCAACAAACGGGTGCAGGGTCTGCAGGAAGTTATCGGCAGGGTGGATCAGCGCTCGCATGATATCGGCAAGATCCTGATCGTTATCACCGACATCGCCGATCAGACCAACCTGCTGGCGTTGAATGCAGCCATCGAGGCGGCTCGTGCCGGCGAGCAGGGCCGCGGTTTTGCCGTCGTTGCTGAGGAGGTGCGCAAGCTGGCCGAGCAGTCGGCCAGGGCTGCCGCCGAAATAAGCGAGCTTATCCACGATACCCAGAATGAGAGTAAACAGGCCCTGGAGAATATGAACCTGGGGGTAAAGGAGGTTCAGGAAGGCGCCGAGGTGGTTGCCGAGGCCGGCTTCAGCTTCGGGGCAATTATCCAGGATGTGAAGGACAGCGGAGGAAAGGTGGAGGAGATCGCCTCCGCGGCGGAAGAGATCAGCGCCGGCTCCGAGGAACTGGCGGCGTCAGCTGAAGAGCAATCTTCGACGATGGAGGAGGTGGCCGCCTCGGCCGAGGAGCTTCGTGCCGCCGCGGAGAGGATGTTTGAAGAGCTGGGCAAGTTCAAATATCGATAACCCGCGGTTCCCATGTGAAGTGACGCCTGGAGGTCCCCTTTTTCAAAGGGGACCGGCCCGGGCAAAGGGTCCGGGATGAATTATACAGGTCCCCCCGGGGGCAGGGCCGGGGCGAGGGTAAAATCCCAAGGAAGGAGGGACGGGATGGAGCAGAAAATTGAAAAAGAGATTCAGCTGGTGGTATTTATGCTCGATGATGAAGAGTTCGCCTGCAATATCAGCGATGTCAGGGAAGTGCTCAAGATGGTGAAAGTGACGCCACTGCCGCAGTCTCTGAAGTTCATTGAAGGGGTGATCAACCTGCGGGGAGAGGTCATCCCCATCATCGATCTGCGCAAACGCTTCAACCTGCCGGAAGTTGATTACAGCGAACGCAGCCGCATCATCATTGTTGAGGTGGGCGCCAACCAGGTAGGCCTGATCGTTGATGAGGTCAGCGAGGTGCTGCGCCTTTCCGCCTCGCAGGTTCAGGCTTCCCCCTCGGGCATCTCCGGGGGAGACAGCGAGCTCATTGTCGGCGTGGGCAAACTCGAGCAGCGCCTGCTGATCATACTGAATCTGGAATATATATTGAGTTCGGAAGAGCAGCTGGCGCTGGAGGATATCACCGCGGCGGGGCGGCGCCTGAAGGCACCATCCTCCTGATATCCCCCCCCGGGAGGAGGTGTCAAGGCCCCCTTTCCCCTGGAGGGAGCCGGGGCGGATGATCCCGCCGCCCCGGGTCCCCCCTTCCCGCGGGGGATGCTGAGAGGGCAGAGCCCCACGGATGCAGCAGCAGGGAGAGGAAAAGATGATCAAAAAACAATTGCTTACAACGATTGTTGCGGCAGCCATTCTCTTTCTTCCCGGCAATTTAATCAGGGAGAGCGCCGCCTTGAGCCGGTTCTGCGGGGGAGCGGTGCCGGAGCGCCGGTGCGGTGAAACGGATAACTCGATCCCAACGGCAGCGGTATCGCAGCGGCAGCTCCTGCCCGGAACAGCCGATGAGACCGCCCTCCATATCATCGAAGGGGCGGAGCAGGGCCCCACCGTGCTCATCATCGGCGGCATCCACGGCGACGAGCCGGCAGGAGCGGCGGCCGCCGAACTCATTGCCACCTGGGCTATCGATAGGGGCACTCTCCTTGTACTGCCCCGGGCCAACCCCCGGGCCCTCATCGCGGGAAGCCGCTGCGCCCCCGGCTGCGGCGATCTGAACAGGGCCTTTCCGGGCGGCGCCGGGAGCGGCTCCTGTGGGCAGCTTGCTGCGGCCATCTACGATGTCATGGATTGCTGCAGGCCCCAGTGGGTCCTTGACCTGCACGAGGCGCCGGATTATGAGAAGACGAATCCCGGTGCGCTGGGCCAGACCATCATCTACCCCCGCGGCGCAGCTTCGCTGGATATTGTTTCCGCGGTGATGGAGAGGGCCAATGCGGCGAGAGCCCCCTTTCAGGGGCCTTTCCTGCTGAGAAGGGGCGCCGTCCGGGGCGGAACCATCCACGCCGCCGTCGGCATTCTGGGCCTTGAAGGATTTCTGGTGGAGAGCTGCCGCAAAATGCCGTTGGAGCAGCGGGTGCAGGAGCATACCCGGGTGGTGGCGGCGCTGCTGGAGCAGCTGGGGATGACCCCTTACTGATCGGGTCTCACCCCGGGCAGGCACAAGTAGGGGCGGCCCTTGTGGCCGCCCTTTGCCTGCCCCTAGGGCTTGTTTTTGTGTTCCCCTGTATTTGTGGGGGCGGCCCTTGTGGCCGCCCTTTGCCTGCCCCTACGGGTGTTATTGCGATCCCCTATATTTGTAGGGGCGGCCCTTGTGGCCGCCCTTTGATTGCCCCCACGGGTGTTATTGTGTCCCCCTGTATTTGTGGGGGCGGCCCTTGCGGCCGCCCGCCCCTGGTCCATGTATTTGCCTATGGCATGTCTGGGGGGCGGTTTGGTTCAACCGTGAACAATGTATCCCAAACATCATCCTCCCCGATTCTATTCGGATTGTCACGATCCACATGCCAGGTCAGGGGATTGTCCACAATATATTGCCGGATGCGCTTCAACGAATCCTCGTTGCGGATTACATGTTCGTAATAATTGCGCTGCCATAGCCGCCGCGAAATCAACGGCCATCCTTTGCTTTTGATCCCCCGTACAAATTCAACAGTGGTGCAGGATTTGAGCGTTCCCACGATCTGTCCCAACGTGGGTGCCTTCTCGGCTGTTTTCGACATTTCGCGATCAATTGCAAGGGTAGCCTTTTCTTGCTCCGGGATATACGCATCTGTCTCTACTGGCCGGGTAATCATCAAGATACCGTGTACATGGTTGGGCATGACCACAAATGTATCCGGAACGATTCGGGTGAAACGATCGGTCAGGCTGTTCCATTCCTTCCATACCATCTGACCCGCTTCGTTTAAATGCATTTCACCATCACCTATCCGGCCGAATAAAGATGCCCGGCCCTGCGTGCAGACAGTAAAAAAATAGGCTCCCGGCTGTGCATAATCGTACTTTTGCAGGCGGATGCTTCGGCGGTGACGGCCTCTTGAATCAGGGTTCATTTTGAACTCCCATAACATGATAGCCGGTGAATTCGCCATTTAATGCTAATTATCCTGCCGGTAAGCGGTTTTAGCGCATTTCCATCATTTTATTGCAGATATGTGCCTTTGCCCGGGGGATGCAGGGCAGGCTGTATTTGTAGGGGCGGCCCTTGTGGCCGCCCTTTGCCTGCCCCTACGGGTTGTTTTTGCGATCCCCTGTATTTGTAGGGGCGGCCCTTGTGGCCGCCCTTTGCCTGCCCCTATGGGTGTAATTGCGTTCCCCTGTATTTGTGGGGGCGGCCCTTGTGGCCGCCCTTTGCCTGCCCCTACGGGTTGTTTTTGCGTTCCCCTGTATTTGTAGGGGCGGCCCTTGTGGCCGCCCCCTGTCATTGCGGTGGTTATCAGGTGTGCCTAGCCCAGCAGCTGCAGCACCGTCTGCGGCGCTATGTTGGCCTGGGCCAGCATGGCCGTAGCGGCCTGGTTCAGGATGTTCGCCTTGGTGAACTCCATGATCTCGGCGGCCATATCCACATCGCGGATCCGCGATTCTGCGGCCTGCAGGTTCTCGGCCGAGGTGCCCAGATTGGCGATGGTATGCTCCAGCCGGTTTTGCATGGCCCCGAGCATGGAGCGCTCGGCGGATACCATGGTGATGGCCTCGTTGATGGTATTGATGGCGGCATCGGCAGTTTCCTGGGTGATCACATAAATCCCCGCGCCTTTTGAGGCGGCCGAGTCAACTTCGGGTTCATATTCAATATCATCCTCTGCTGCTGCTAATGCGCTGCCATCAAAGCCCTCTACTGTCTCCACCAGGATCCCGGCCCCGGCGGCAACGGACTTCAGGGCCGCTTTCACATCGGCGTGGGTGGCGGTGATGGCGCCGGCTCCTTCACCATCGCCGGCTGCCTGGGCCAGGGTGATGGTGATGGTGCCATCTTCATATTCTGCTGTTGTCTCTGGTACTGCTTCATTAGCATTTTCATCAGATGCGACCAATTTGATAGTCAATTCCTCGCCGGTGAGGCTGCGCACATTCAGACCTTCCAGAACTTCTCCAGCCTTATAAACCGTCCCCTTGACGCCCAGCTCCGCGGCCCCCATATCCCCGATGGAGAGCCTCACATTCTGCCCTTCATTGGCCCCGATATGGAGGATCACTTCCAGCTCACCGTTGAGCAGGGGTTTCGTGTTGAACTGGGTCTGCTCGGCAATGCGGGTGATCTCCTGGGCCAGCTGATTGATCTCCTCCTGGATCTCCTTGCGATCATCGTCAGTGTTGGTGTCGCTGGAGGACTGCACGGCCAGCTCCCGCATCTTCTGCAGGATGGCGTGGGTCTCGCTCAGGGCGCCCTCGGCGGTCTGGATGAGGGAGATGCCGTCCTGGGCGTTGCGCGAAGCCTGGCGCAGGCCCCGGATCTGCCCCCTCATCTTCTCGCTGATGGCCAGGCCGGCGGCGTCGTCGCCGGCGCGGTTGATGCGCAGCCCCGAGGAGAGCTTCTCCATGGCCTTGCCGCCCATCTCCGTGTTCACCATGAGCTGGCGGTGCGCATTCAGCGCATTGATATTGGTGTTGATTCTCATGTACATGACCTCCCTGGTCAGATTTTGTGTGGACCTCCCTGTCCACCTTTATAGTAAAGTCAACCGGCCGAATTGACTTACTATCCTTTTTGCTTTCCCTGCCGCCTGTGGCGACAAGGATCTTCTACCTCTCATATCGGCATTTGCCGGCAGATCTTTAGATCCTTTTTGAAAAGTAATTGGCCCGGGCAGCCCGCAAGAGATCTGGCCGTGATCGGGGAAGGGGGAATGTCCTAGATAGAGGGGAGCGGGGGCGCTGCCTGTCTCGCAATTTGGAATATAGGCGCCTTTGCCGCATTCTATGATATAATGGCTATAAAATTATCCGGAACCGGTCAACTTTGGACCATGGGAGCCATTGCCCGGGCGGGCGCAGGCCGGTAAAGATTCCGGAAAATCCAACCAGCGGGGTGATCCGAGGTGGAGATCAGAGGGAAGAGGGGTATGGATATATTCCTGGCCAGGCAGCCCATCTTCGACAGAAATGAAAATGTGCACGGCTACGAGCTGCTCTACAGGAGCGGCTATGCCGAGGCCTTTGACGGGACGCAGGGCGACAGGGCCACCTCCATAGTGATCATAAATGCCTTTCAGACCATAGGCATCGAGACTATTACCGGGGGCAAGCCGGCATTCATCAATTTCACGGAGAAGCTCCTCTGCGACGAGGTGGCCACCCTCATTCCCAACCACCTGCTGGTGGTGGAGATACTGGAGGACGTGAAGCCAAGCCGGGAGGTGCTTCGGAAGTGCTGGGATCTGAAGGGTGCGGGCTACAGGATCGCCCTGGATGATTACCGGGGCATGCAGGGATACGAGCCCTTCATCGGGCTGGCGGATATTGTAAAGGTGGACTTTTTACGGGTTGACCGCAAAGAGATAAAGGATATTCTTGTTCAGTTGGAAGGTTTGCCCGTGGAGCGTCTTGCGGAAAAGGTGGAAACCAGGGAAGAGTTCGAGTACGCAAAAGAGATGGGTTTTGATTATTTTCAGGGTTACTTTTTCAGCAGGCCCGAGATTTTGACTGCAAAGAGGTTGTTGCCGCTCAAGGCAAGCCATTTTCAGCTGATCAAACTGATCAGCGGTACAGGGGAGCTGGATTTTGAAAAGATTGAAGAGGTTATTGCCAGGGATCTATCGCTTACATACAACCTGTTAAGACTGGTAAATTCCGTAGTGTTTGGTTTCAGATTTAGAATCAAAAGGATCAGACAGGCCATGGTTACCCTGGGCGAAAAAGAGCTTAAAAAATGGATCTACATCATGGTTCTGTATGAACTGGGACAGGACAGGCCCGATGAGTTGACCAGATTGTCCCTGATCCGGGCCAGGTTTATGGAGCTGATCTCCCTGGGAACAAGGCATGGAGACGAATCGGAGGCTCTGTTCTTGGCGGGTTTTTTCTCCTTGCTGGATGTTATACTCAAAAGACCGCTCGAAGAGATTCTGACCGAAATAAAGGCCCCGGACGCGGTATGGGAAACGCTGCTGAGCAGCGGGGAGCTGAATGAGCTGTATCAGGTGGCCCTGGGTTATGAAAAAGGTGAATGGGAAAAAACCCTGGCGCTTGCACAAAAACTGGATATAGACAGCGACCTGATCTCTCAGTCCTATATCGATGCATTGAGATGGTACAGCCAGCTGCCGCTGTAATGCCGGCGGGCAGGGACGTTCAATGTCCGAACAACCTGCCGGCTTGCTCCCGGAGAGCTTTCAGCACCAGGCTGAGCGGCTGCAGCCCCGGGATGATCCTCCGTTTACCCGTTCTCCAGTGTGGGAAAGCCTCGCTGCTGAACAGCAGGTACGAGAGCACCCTCCGCCGGTCCCGCAGCCGGGGAGGCAGCAGCACCAGGCTGAGATATATCCCGGTGTAGGATTTCCCCGAAAACAGCCTCTGCCGGTAGAAGCGCAGCTCCAGGGGGCCGATCTTCTCCGCAGCGAGGCTGATCCCCCCTGCTTCTACGGGCCAGCCGCCCTCGCCGGCCACTGCAGTCACCAGTTTTCTGGTCAGGGCTACCGGCTTCAGGCAACGGTGAAGCGCGGCCATGTTGTAGATGGAGGCCCAATCCAGGCAGTCACCCGGCAGGGCGGCAAACTGGCACAGGTCCACGAACCACTTTACCCCGGCAAACTTGTGCCCCAGGGAGAAGTGAAAGAGGGCGTGCAGGAAATGCATCTCCAGGCTGAGGCAGTGTACCGGGACCCCCTCCAGGAGAATCAGGTCGCGGTGCTCGAACCAGGGGAAATCATTTATGGGGTAGATCCCATCCAGGGGCGAACCCCGCTGGATCAGATTGACCAGATCCCAGTGCAGGTCCACATTCACGGTGAAACCGCCCAGGGAGCGGTAAAAATGCATTTCATTGTGGTATTGTTCCTTGATGGCCGTCCATTCCTGCTCCGTCCCGCCGAAGCCGGCATCCACGAAGGGGGAGAAGCCCAGGGCATGCAATATTTCTTTCACCCGGGGCAGCTCCGCCCTGTGGATGAGCAGATCCAGGTCGCTTGCCGGGCGCACCCACAGGCCGCCGTAAAGCTTGTCCTGGTGGGCGAACCCTTTCAGCAGGATGTAGTCGATGCCGGCGCCGTTCAGCTCACGGAAGAGCGCCGCCCCTTCGCGGGACATCAGGGTATTTAGCAGGGCGGTCCGGCCCGCCGCCCTTTTCAGCTCCGCCATCACCCCGGCAGGCGGCTCCGCTGCCGGCCGTCCTGCGGAGAGGGCCTCGTAAAAAAAGGCCGCCACACCCTGCGCGGCGGCGGCGCCGGCGGCGTCCCGGGACAGGGGAGGTGGCGGTTCTGTGCATAGAGCCAAAGCCTTTCTCGATCCGTAATGGCTCTTCAACAGCTCGTAAATTTCTTTTTCGGCGTTACTCCAGGCCATACCTTGCACTGCTCCGAAAATGCTCAATTTGTTTTTAATTCAAAAATTGTGAACCGTCCGCCGCGCCGCTCAGCTCGTTAAGATCGCCGTACAGGATCAGTTCGGGCTTCTCGTACTCCTTTTTCACGGGTTTCGCCTCC
Organism: Bacillota bacterium; assembly: GCA_033809435.1. Classification (GTDB taxonomy): domain Bacteria; phylum Bacillota; class Dethiobacteria; order DTU022; family DTU022; genus JAAZIN01. The sequence continues at coordinate 9 of JAPXLS010000009.1, read as the reverse complement.
TTGTAAACA
>JAPXLS010000008.1:0-23995 GCA_033809435.1 Bacillota bacterium | reverse complement strand
CGGCGAACTTGGCCACTGCCCCGGTGGGCGTTGCCTTGGATGATTGACCGCCAGTATTCGAGTAAACCTCCGTATCGAGGACCAGCACATTTACATCGGCCCCGGTGGAAAGGACATGATCAAGTCCGCCGAAACCGATATCGTAAGCCCAGCCGTCCCCGCCTACAATCCAGATGGAGCGCTTGGCCAGCAGATCACTGCCTTCGTTGATCTGTTCCAGAATAGCCCGCACTTCCCCGGAAGTTGTGCCCGTCTCCGTTTTCAGCAGCTTCCTGATCTCGTCGGCCGATTCCAGCGAGGCATCACCCTCATCCTTTACTTCAAGCCAGCGGGTAAAGGCGCCCTTCAGAGCAGCCGGCAGTTCATGCGCCAGCGCCTCCTCGATCAGAGTGCGCAGCTGCTCCCGCAATTGCCCTGTCGCCAGGGAATAACCGAAGCCGTATTCGGCATTGTCCTCGAAAAGCGAGCTGGCCCAGGCCGGCCCCCTGCCCTGGCTGTCGGTGCAGTAGGGCGTGGTCGGGGCATTGCCGCCGTAGATCGATGAACAGCCCGTGGCGTTGGCTATGAGCATGCGTTTTCCGAAAAGCTGGGTGAGCAGCTTCAGATAGGGCGTTTCCCCGCAGCCGGGGCAGGCCCCGGAATACTCGAACAGCGGCCGGTGGAACTGGCTGCCCCGCACATTGCCCTTAGAAAGACCCGGATCATGCCCGGGCAGACTCTCTGCAAAACGGAAGTAAGCATCTTCGGTTTTGGCCGCCTCGCCAAAGGGCCTCATCTCCAGAGCCGGAATCTTGGCCCGGCAGGTATCGACGCAGTTGCCGCAGCCGGTGCAGTCCAGGGGTGAAACCTGGATGCGGTAGCGCAATCCTTCCGGATTTTTGCCGCTGGACCTGAGGGTGGTAAAACCTTCCGGCGCTCCTTCCAGCTCCGCCTCACTGGCCAGGTAAGGGCGAATGGCCGCATGGGGGCAGACAAAGGAGCACTGGTTGCACTGGATACAGTTCTCGGCGATCCAGACCGGCACCTGGATGGCAATGCCGCGCTTCTCATAGCGCGTTGTCCCCGTGGGAACAACGCCGTCAGGCTGAAAGGCGCTTACAGGCAGCTTGTCGCCTTTGAGCTCCAGCATGGGATAGACCACATCGCGGACATAAGCCGGCGCCTCCTCCGGGATGTGCCTGGCACCGCTTGTTGCATCGGCCCAGTTTTCCGGATAGTGAAGCTGTTCTACCGCCTCGATGGCTTTCTTCATCACTGCAATATTTTTTTCCACCACCCGGGTGCCTTTCTTGCCGTAAGATTTGTCGATCATCTTTTCCATTTCAGCAAAGGCCAGGGAGGGCTCGATGATCCCCGTGGTCTTGAAGAATGCGGTCTGCATGATCACATTGATCCTGCCGCCAAGGCCTTCCGAGGCGGCGATCTTGACTGCGTCCACATTGTAAAGCTTGAGCCTCTTCCGGGCGATTACCCGCTTCATCCCGGCAGGCAGCCGCGATTCCATCTCCTCCAGATCCCATGGCGAGTTCAGCAGAAAAATGCCGCCCTCCCTGATCCCCTCCAGAAGATCGTAGCGTGTAACATATGAAGGGTTGTGGCAGGCCACAAAATCGGGCTGCTCGATCTGGTAGGGCGATTGGATCGGCTGCGGCCCAAAGCGCAGGTGAGAGATGGTGATTCCGCCGGATTTCTTTGAATCGTAAACGAAATAGGCCTGGGCATGAAGATCGGTATTGTCCCCGATGATGACGATGCTGTTCTGATTGGCGCCGACGGTTCCATCAGCGCCGAGACCGTAGAATTTGCAGCAGTACGTCCCCGCGGGGGCGGCGTTGATCCGCTCTTTTATCTCCAGTGAGCTGCCGGTCACATCATCTGTGATCCCCACAGTGAAATGGTTTTTCGGTGCAGCTGCTTTTAAATTGTCAAAAACAGCCTTGACCATGGAAGGGGTAAATTCCTTGGAACTCAGGCCGTAGCGCCCGCCAACGATGAGCGGGCTTTGACCGGCCTCCTTGAAGGCGGTGCAGATATCCTGATAGAGAGGCTCGCCCGTTGCGCCGGGCTCCTTGGTCCGGTCAAGCACGGCAATGCGTTTACAGGATGCAGGCAGCGCCGCCAAAAAATGCCCGGCGGAGAAGGGCCGGTACAGGCGGACCTTGATCAGCCCCACCTTTGCGCCTTCGCCGTTGAGATAATTGACCGTCTCCTCCACGGTGTCCGCGGCGGAGCCCATGCAGATAATTATATCTTCAGCATCGGGTGCTCCCGCGTAGTCAAACAGTCCGTAGCGGCGCCCGGTAAGTTCGGAAACCTGGGCCATTACCCCGGCAACAATATCAGGAACAGCCAGATAGTAAGGGTTGGCCGCCTCGCGGTTCTGGAAAAAGGTATCGGGGTTCTGGGCTGTACCCCGCTGGTGCGGCCGTTCGGGGCTGAGGGAACGGCTTCTGAAATCGGCGATTGCGTCCCAGTCGACAAGTTTCTTGATCTCTTCATAATCTATGACTTCAATTTTTTGCATTTCGTGTGAAGTGCGGAAACCGTCAAAAAAGTGCAAGAAAGGAACCCTCGATTTTACAGCGGCAAGATGGGCCGCCAGGGCCAGGTCCATGACCTCCTGCACGGAAGCCGAGGCCAGCAGGGCAAAACCGGTCTGGCGGGCGGCCATTACATCAGAGTGATCCCCGAAAATGGAAAGGGCATGCGCGGACAGGGAGCGGGCTGAAACATGAAAAACTGCCGGCAGGAGCTCTCCGGAGATCTTGTACATGTTCGGGATCATCAGAAGCAGGCCCTGGGAAGCGGTAAAAGTTGTGGTAAGCGCCCCGCTGACCAGTGAGCCGTGGACGGCTCCGGCGGCGCCGCCTTCCGACTGCATTGAAGAGACCCGCAGGGTCTGGCCGAAAATGTTCTTCCGCCCGTAAGCGGCCCACTCATCGCAAGTTTCGGCCATGTTCGAAGAAGGCGTAATGGGGTAAATGGCGGCAACATCGCTCAGCGCATAGGCAATATGAGCAGCAGCCGTATTGCCGTCCAGTGTTTGAGTATTCTTGGACATTTGCATTCCTCCAGTTAGGCAATCTGTCTTGAATTTTGTAGATTCATAGATCCCAAAATATATCTTACTATGATCAAAGGCATATTTCAACCTGAGCTTTTTCGCGGCATGGCGGAGGGTTTGTAATAAATTAGTGGACAATGGATTCGCCATTGTCCACTAAACGCGGTTTCTGTCTTCCCGGCGCCGGGACCGGTCCTAGAGGCGGCCCCGGCAGCGCATTGCTTCAGCAATCCGCCGGATAGCGTAGCAGTAAGCGGCCTGCCGCAGATCCCCGCCGCATTTTTCGCCGGCAAAGCTGTGAACGGCCTGAAATGTACGCACCATCATTTTTTCCAGGCGGCTGTTGACGGTATTGATATCCCAGTAAAATCCATCGTTATTTTGCACCCACTCGAAGTACGACACCGTTACCCCGCCGCTGTTGGCCAGTATGTCGGGGACCAGCAGGGTGCCTTTCTCCCGGAGGAGTTCTCCCCCTTCCAGGGTGGTGGGGCCGTTGGCCGCTTCAACTACAATGGAGGCCTTGATGTCGGCGGCGTTGGCTGCAGTGATCTGATTTTCCAGTGCGGCCGGAATGAGGAGATCACAATCAGCCGTCAGCAGCTCGCTGTTTGAAACCGGTTCAGCGGCGGTGAAACCCTTGACGAAACCTGTCTCCCGTACATGGTCCATGAGGGCGGGGATGTCAAGGCCCCCGGGGTTATAAATCGCCCCGCTGATATCGCCCACCGCGACTATCGAACAGCTCTCTTCATGAAGGAGCCTGATGGCGCCGCTGCCCACATTGCCGCACCCCTGCACGGCAGCCCGTATTGTATTCAGCGGCTTTCCCTTCACCCGGGCAGCCTCCCTGGCGGCGCAAACTACACCCAGCGAGGTGGCCTCCTGGCGGCCCAGGGAGCCGCCCAGTTCCAACGGTTTTCCCGTAGTCGCGTTCAGGCAGTTTTTCCCCACAAGCCTGCCGTATTCATCGGCCATCCAACCCATTACCAGGGCATCGGTGCCCACATCGGGCCCGGGAATGTCTCTCTGCGGTCCCAGCAGCGGCGCCAGTGCCCGGACATAGCCGCGGCTGATTTTCTCTTTTTCCCCCGGTGACAGCTTGAGGGGATCACAGATGACGGCGCCCTTGGCCCCGCCGAAAGGCAGCCCCATGAGGGCGCATTTGAGGGTCATCAAAACGGCAAGGGCCTTGACTTTACCGGGATCAGCCTGGGGATGGTAGCGGATTCCACCCTTGAACGGGCCCAGCGCATCGTTGTGCTGGGCCCGGTACCCGGTGAAAACGTTTATATTCCCCTTATCCATTTCTACGGGCACAGCCACTTCGGCAAAAACAGCCATGGATTTCAGCTGTTCAAAAATATTTCTGGAAAGGCCTTGTTTCTCTACAGATTTTTCAATCCAGTTCAGGGCGGCGGCAAAGGGATCCTCCGCCGGTTTGCACCCTTTATCGTAATTATCCAAATAAATTCCTCCTTTACAAAAGATTGAGCCGGTCCGGGGGGTTGGAGCCGGAGCAAACTCCCCGGGCAACTGACGCTTAAAATATTATACTACAGGGGGCCGGGCATGTATCGATAATATTAAAATAGATTGCTCCGGCCACATTACTGGCCGGAGCGAATCCGAAAAGGGATCTGCGAAAGAAAATCCGGCTGCGCCGGTTTTATGGGACAGCCTCGATGAGGCTCACATCTGTCGGGGCGATTCCCTGGGTTATTTTTCTGATTTTCAGCAGGTCTTCCAGGCTCAGATCGGTTTTCAAATTATGATAACCCATCCAGAGCAGCTTCAAGCCCAGGGGGGTAAACTGAATCTCGCAGGCGGCAAGCAGGAGCTGCACCAGCGCCTTCTCCCTGGCTTCCGCCGGAGAGCCGGCATTGATCAGCAGCTGCAGCATTTCTTCGCCATCGTAGAGCCATTCCGGTGAAGACGCTGCGCCGCCTTTCTCCTCCCTTTTTTGCAGCAAATCGATCATTTCCGCCAGCCCTTTCAAGTTCAGATCGATATAGAACTGGGGGGTTAAACCTGTCAAAGAGGTTACCGCCCGGTACAGCCTGTCACGGTCGCCGTGCTGCTCCGGCAGCTCGCCAACGGAACAATTTATATTATCCATTTCAACTTTTGCAGCCGGATCCAGGGCTGTGATCCGGGCACATTGGCCGGGAACCAGGGTGACCATCATCAGCACCTTTGCAGCAGGCTCCTCCCAGAACCGGCCCACAAGAAGAAAGTGGATGCAGTTATTTTCCATCCGCGGCTGCGGGGCGGGAAGAATATTCCCTTTGTTTCGGGGCGGGCGTGCAGCTTCGTTTTGGTTCTTTTTTTCCGCCGGCGGTGCAGGATCGCCTATGCTCTCCCCTTTCTCCGGAAGGACGGCGGCGGGGTCGGGCCCCGTATCCCCGGTGCTGAAAAGCTGATCGGGCTTTTTAAAAATTGAACCTTTTTTATCGATAAGATGAAAATTTCTTCTTACAGGACGGGCGGGAAGTATTTCAAGCTTATCGGGTGAAACCGGGCTCTCTTTTTGTTGGTCCGGCCGGAGGGCGGAACATAATAGAAAGGCAAGGAGACATAAGGCCGCCAACGGAATGATACGTTTCAAGGGTGAACACCTCGTTTGATTTTATTTGTCCTTAGTTTTTCACGGGCTCCGGTTATCATACAGTGCAAAGTAAGCGGGGCAGGCCAAAAATTTGCTATAATGAGGAGAGCAAAATTTGGGGAGTGATGGGGCAGTGTCCAGGCCGGTGATCAGCATAGTGCGTACCCCGGCGCACCCGGGCAGGGAGGATATCAGGGCTGCGGTGCGCCGGGCGGTAGCCCTGGCCGGGGGTTTGCCGGAACAGATCCGGCCCGGAGCAACAGTGCTGTTGAAACCCAACCTGGTGGAGGTCCCCCATACCAGGGAAAGCGGCGCCGTAACCCACCCCCAGCTTTGCCGGGCGGTGGCGGAGATGGTTCTGGAAAGAGGAGCGGTCCCGCTAATTGGCGATTCGGCCGGGATGGGATCCGACACCGAGGCCGTGATCCAATTCATGGGTTACGACGAGCTGCGCCGGGAGGGCTTTCCGGTTATCGATCTAAAAAAAGAGAGGGTCCTGCGGGTAAAAAACCCTGCTGCTGCCGTGCTGCCGCGCATGAGGGTCTTTCAGCCCGCCCTGGAGGCCGATGCTCTGATCAACCTGCCCGTTATGAAAACGCATGATCAGACCGAGGTGACCCTGAGCATGAAAAATTTGAAAGGTCTGCTTGCCGACAGCTCCAAAAAGAGGATGCACCGGAGGGCCCTTTTTCGCGGCATTCCGGAGATTGCCGCCTTTTTTAAACCATCCCTGACCATTCTGGACGGGATTTACGGGCAGGAGGGGGTGGGTCCCGTTTACGGTGATCCGGTAGAAATGGATCTGATTATTGCCGGCCGGGATATGGTGGCCCTGGACACGATAGCCGGATTGATCATGGGATACCGCCCCGAAGAGGTACCGGTGACATCGCTGGCTGCAGAAATGGGACTGGGGGTTGCTGATGCAGGGAAGATCGAGATTGCCGGGCTGCCCTGGGAGTCGGTGAGGCGCAGGTTCAAGCGCAGTTCCGAATCCGGGATCTTGCGGGAAATAGATCCGGGAATACTTTGCATCGGCGGCGGCACCTGCAGCGGCTGCCGCAACACCGTTATCTCCATGCTCGTCGAGTTGAAAGCGCGGGGTGCCCTCTCCGCCCTGGAGGGCAGGGCTATCGTTACGGGGGCTTCACCGGAGAAACAGTTTTCCGGAAAACCGCTTTTCGTGGGCAACTGCGCTCGCCGGCGCGGCGTAGGTAAAAATTTTGTCCCCGGCTGCCCGCCCGAAAACAGCTGGATTATTGATCTTCTACTTTAACCGGCCGCTTGAGGGTTTACTTATCGACAACTTTTGTTTTCGACAGCGCTTTTCCACGCCCCATTTTCATTTTTAAGCGGTCGATCCTGTGCTGCAGCGCCGCAGGATGGCAGGGGCTGCTGAAAGGAAGCCCGCCCTGATCGCACGCTTCAGCAAGAGCCCGTCTGCTCCAGTCGAGGGCTGTCGCATAATCGCGGGCCCGGTGTTCATGATATTTGGCCAGTTCGACATAAGCGTCCAAATATTTGCCGCTCATTCGCGCCAGCTTCTGCCACAGCTTGACCGCCTCCCTCCAATTTCCCTCCTTTTTGTACAGCAGTCCCAATTGGAAGAGCGCCGCTCCCCCCAGCGCCCCAGCTCCCTGCGCAGCGGCTTGACGGTAATAGGATTTGGCCCTTTCAGCATGCCCCGCTTCGTGGTAGAGCCTGCCCAGGGCGTAGGACTCCGCCGGGTGCTCCGGTCTTTCCGCCGAGGCGGTGGCGGCCACCCGGCCCAGCAGCACGGCCATGGATAGAATGTCGTACACGTTGTGTTCGAACACCTTTTTCAGGAGCGCTGTTTCGCCGCGGCGGAGGTAATTGAAATAGACGGTGGGGATTTGTTCGCCGGGAATATCACCGCGCCGCTGAAATCCGAGAAGGGATTCTTCCAGAAAGCCCAATTTTCGCGAAGGAAAGCGTTCCTTCCAGAGACTGCGTGCACAGATCAGAAGATCCAGATGATTGCGCGGCGCCGTCTGATGCCCGGTCTTCCTCAAGTGCTGGCGGGTCTGGATCAGGGGGAGGTCAAAGGCCTTCCCATTGAAGGTGATCAGCCCGTCGAATGATGCGGCGAAAGCGGTAAAATGGCTCAGCATGGCCTCTTCCTCGGCCGGATGGCGCAAGAAATACTGGCGGAGGCGAAATGTGTCGCCTGCCAGCCATCCCAGGCCGATCAAGAAAACCCAGGTGCCAGTGCCGCCGGAAAGCCCGGTAGTTTCCACATCGAGAAAAAGGTACTGCGAGGGTTCGATTGCCGGGAGGTTTTTGTCGCGCGCCGGCAGGGTCAGGTTGCTGCCGCAGCAGTTCAGCCCCTGTTCCAGAGTAAAGGAGCCGTGCTGCTGTTCAAGAGTGAAGGAGAGTTCACGCAGGTAGCAGCATCCGGAAGCGGTCTGTTCCAGGTTTTCCTCGCCTGGAAAAAGAAAGATCCTTCCCGGTAATTCCCTATTCAGGAGCTTCTTTGCCGGCCGGGCCGGCGCGATTTCGCCGGAGCGCTGCAGCGCCTCCAGACGGGAGCGGAGCTTATCTCTCATGCAAAACAACCTCCAGCAGCCGGCGGGAAAACTTTTTGGCCTCCGCACCGGTTTGATCCGCTGCACCCACGCAGGAGGGGCAGCCCGCTGCACAGCGGCAATTGAGGATGGCTTCATGGGCGGCACGGCAGATCTCCCGGTAGATCCGGAAGAGGAGCTCGCTGCAGCCCACACCGCCCGGGTAGCTGTCGTAAAGATAAAGTGTGGGCATCCCGGTAAAGGGGGCCCTGACCTGACTGACGGCGCGCAGGTCGCGGGGATCGCCCATGATAAAAAGCGAAGCGATCTGGGGGATCAGGTTGGCCAGGCCCAGCAGCCCCGCTTCCAGGGCCGCCGGTGTGAAACCCTCCAGGGAAGCCGGCGGGAAAGCGAGCCAGAACGCAGTGGTATGCATCTCTGTTTCCGGTATATTTATCGGACCGGTACCCAGGTTTTCATGCGTATGGAAGCGGATTTTCTTGAACATGGAGACAAGGGCATTGATCCGCACCTCGCCCCAGGCGCGGGTAACCCCCTTTTCTTCGCAGGCAAAAGTATCGAGAACCTTGAGGTCAACGGAAAGATTGGCGTCTGTAAAATAGTTTACCTGCACAGCGCGGACATAGGCTTTTTTTTCGGCAAAGTCGAGCCGCTCCACCTGGTACTGTCTGCCGCCGTGAATATAGACGGCCTCTTCATGGACCAGCATGGGAGCGCTGAAACGATCCACTTCACCGATAACCTGCGGCTGCGCCGTTGTTGTATCGATGATCACCACATTTTCGCGGGCTGCGCTGCGCAGCGAGATCTCCTCGGCCGGGTAGGCATCCTCCATCCAGTGGAAAGTTCCGCCCGAGTGGTACAGGGCCCCTTCATCGGCGAGAAATTGCAGTATATCGTCAACTGCCGCATGGCCAAATGTTTCACCGCCTTGAAAGGGCAGCTCAAAGGAGGCGCAGCGAACATGATTGGTCAGGATGATCAGATTGTCGGCGTTGATCAGCGCCCGCTCCGGAGAACGTCCGAAAAAATAATCAGGGTTGTTGACGATATACTGGTTCAGCGGGGAGCTGTTTGCCACGTGCAGCCCCAGGGATGCACCGCTGCGTCTCCCCGAGCGCCCGGCCTGCTGCCAGGTGCTGGCGATGGTCCCGGGATAACCGTTGATTATGCAGGCCTCCAGCTCTCCTATGTCAATGCCCAGTTCCAGGGCGCTGGTGCTGACCACAGTTTTTACCAATCCCTGGCGCAGCCCCGCTTCGATGGAGCGCCTCTCCCGGGGCAGGTAGCCCCCCCGGTAGCCGCGGATGCCGCTGTCCTCTCCCGGGATCACTTTCCGGCTCTGCTGCAAATAGGTCAGCAACAGCTCCACCCCCAGGCGGCTGCGGGTAAAGACAATGGTCTGCACAGCCTTCCGGTAGAGCTCGCCGGCCAGGCGCTGCGTTTCCAGAAGGGAGCTGCGCCTGAGGCCCAGCTCCCGGTCTACAACCGGCGGATTGTAAAAGATGAAATGTTTTGTGGACCTGGGCGCTCCGTTTTGATCAATAAGTGTAACGGGCTCCTCGATGAGCGCTCCAGCCAGTTCCGCAGGGTTGGCGATGGTGGCGGAGCAGAGAATAAAGAGGGGAGTGCTGCCGTAAAATCGGCAAATCCGTTTCAACCTGCGGATCACATTGGCAACATGGCTGCCGAAGACGCCGCGGTACTGGTGCATCTCGTCGATGACGATGAATTTCAGGTTTTGGAACAGCCGGACCCACTTGGTATGATGGGGCAGAATGCCCGTGTGGAGCATATCGGGATTTGTGACCACGATATGGCCGCTTTGCCTGATGGCCTGGCGCAGGCCCGGTGCAGTATCGCCGTCGTAGGTATGGGTGCGCAGGTTGATCTGGAGTTCAGCCGCCAGTGATTTCAACTCGGCAACCTGATCCTGGGAAAGCGCCTTTGTAGGGAAAAGATAAAGGGCGCGGCTTTCCCCCTCAGCCATAAACTCGTTTAACACGGGGATGTTGTAGCAAAGGGTCTTCCCCGAGGCGGTGGGGGTAACCACAACAGCGTTCTCCCCGCGGCCGATGGCCTCGAGAGCCTGGGCCTGGTGGCTGTAAAGGTGCTCGATCCCCCGCCGGCGCAGTGTCTCCCGGAGACGACGGTCAAGTGAATCGGGGAAATCAACATATGCGCCGTCCCTGGCCGGCAGCTCTTCCCACCTGGTCACATTGCGCATAAAAGCGGGATCCTCACGCCACCGTGCGAGCAGCTCTTCCAAACCGGACATCTTTTCAACCGCCTTTTGCCTGTTCTGCTGTCTACTAATTTCGATACTATCTCCGCAAACCCTACTTCCTATTGATAGCTTTGCAGCGGTGCGCTGTCAAGGGGAGTATTACCCCCCGGCTTGATACAGGGTAAGTGATTTTCCAATTAGACATTTAGGCCAAGTATCTTCAGCAAAAAGGGTAAAGGGTTCCAGGGGATAACCACGAAATGAAAAAAAGGGTATCTCTCCCTGTATTTCCTCCGGAGGAGGGCAACCTGATCAGTTTTAACTTTTATTCACTTGCACCGGATAGCCATTTCAAAAGGAGGTCATGACGATGCGCCGCGGATGCCCGTACGGCACTCACAGGGTTCTGGAACCGAAGGGGCTGCTGCCCCAGCCGGCCTGGAAAATTGACAATACCATGGAGCTTTACGACAATGAGATCTTGATTGATGTTGATGCGTTGAATATCGATTCAGCCAGCTTTACCCAGATCAAGCAAGAGGCGGGGGAGGACGACGCCCGTATCGCTGAAATAATGATGAAAATCGTCGACGATCGGGGCAAGCATCACAACCCCGTAACCGGCTCGGGCGGTATGCTGATCGGCCGGGTGGCGGAGATCGGTCCGGCCCTGGCCGGCCGGATAGATCTTCAAGTTGGCGACCGCCTGGCCACACTGGTTTCCCTCTCCCTGACACCTTTGAAAATTGACCGGATCAAGAAAATCTATCGCGAAAGCGATCGGGTGGAGATCGAAGGAAGGGCTGTTCTTTTCGAAAGCGGCATCTATGCTGTTCTGCCCGATGATCTGCCCGAGAACCTGGCCCTGGCCGTCCTTGATGTTGCCGGTGCGGCAGCCCAGACCGCCAGGCTGGTCAAACCTGGCGACAGGGTTGTCGTTATCGGCGCCGGGGGCAAATCCGGTCTTCTCTGTCTGCATGAGGCGCGCAAGCGGGCGGGGGTGACGGGTCTGGTCATCGGTATTGCGCCCCGTGAAAAAAGCAAAAAGAGAGCCGAATCCACCGGCAGCTGCGACCATGTGATCCTGGCCGACGCCACCAGCGCTCTTGAGGTGATGGAAAAAGTGAAAGAGGCCACCGGAGGGGAGATGGCCGATGTAACCATAAACTGCGTGAATATCCCCAATACGGAGCTCTCCTCCATATTGGCCACGCGCGATGGAGGGACAGTCTACTTTTTTAGCATGGCCACCAGCTTTACGGCAGCCGCCCTGGGAGCGGAGGGGGTGGGCAAGGATATCACCATGATCGTGGGCAATGGCTACACAAAGGGGCATGCTGCAATATCGCTCAACGTGATGCGTGAAAGTCCCGTTCTGCGGCGGATATTCGAAGAGCTTTATACCTAGCCCCGTCAGGGACAGCCCGGTTTTCTCCCCGGGGGAAAGGGGCCGTGAGAATATATATGGCGAACAGGAACTACAAGGGAGGCGATTTGTTTGCAAAAAGCAATGCTGCGGGTCAGGATCAGCGAACGCGATGTTCACTACGCCGGCGGGCTTGTTGACGGCGCCAGGCTCATGAGCTTTTTTGGAGATGTGGCCACGGAGCTGTTGATCCGCCGCGACGGAGATGAAGGCTTGTTTGTAGCCTATGACGATGTAGAGTTCAAGGCGCCGGTCTATGCCGGCGACTACCTGGAGATCAGCGGATGGATCGACAGGGAGGGGAGCAGTTCGCGGCACATGCAGTTCGAGGCATACAAGGTTGTGACCAGCGCAGGGATGAAGGAGCAGCCTTCAGCCTGCACCGTCCTGTCCCCCCCCCGGTTGGCGGCCCGCGCAAGCGGCACCTGTGTGGTCCCCAAAAATCTGCAGCGGGGGCCGCAGCCGCCTGCGGAAAAACAAAGAGGTGATGAATAGTGGAAAAATTGATCATAACTGTGGCCCTGACCGGTGCGGAGACGACCAGGGAGGATAATCCCAACCTGCCGGTAACAGCCGAAGAGATTGGCGAGGCTACTTACGAATGCTATCGCGCCGGGGCGGCCCTGGTGCACCTGCATGTGCGTAAAGGCGACGGCACTCCGACGCAGGATGGAGCTGTATTCAAGGCGGCAATGGAGCAGATTCGCGCCAAATGTGACATCATCATTCAGACCTCCACCGGCGGTGCGGTATGGATGAGTGCCGAGGAGAGGTTGCAGCCCGTTTATCTGAAACCGGAGATGGCCACCCTTACGACCGGTACAGTCAACTTTGGCGATGATGTATTCTCCAACCCCCCGGAATATCTGGATAAATTTGCCCGCGCCATGCAGGAGCACGGGGTTAAACCGGAGATCGAGGTATTTGATGTGGGGATGATCAACAATGCCGCCTACCTGGCCCGGAAAGGGTTGATCGAGGAACCCATGCACTATGATTTTGTCATGGGCGTCCCCGGCGGCATCCCGGCCAGCCTAAAAAATTTGCAGCACATGGTGGAGAGTATTCCGCCGGGAAGCACCTGGACCGTGGCCGGAATGGGCCGCCACGAGCTGCCCCTGGCCACGGCGGCAATCCTGATGGGCGGCCATGTGCGGGTGGGCTTCGAGGATAACATCTTTTTTGAAAAGGGGGTCCTTGCTGAAAGCAATGCCCAGCTTGTAGAGCGGGTGGCCCGGATCGCCAGGATCCACGGCCGTGAGGTGGCCACGCCTGAGGAAGCTCGCCGGATCTTGCGCCTGCCCCAGATTGGATGTTAGAAGCTGGATGTTGAGGGTTGGCAAATCATGTCATAGCCAACAACCTATCTCTTACCCCCGACCTCCAGTTTGCGCCAGGTAAAGCAAAAGCATGGATATATCGGCCGGGGTGACCCCCTCCGTCCGGGCGGCCTGTCCCACGGTAAGGGGCTGCACCCGGGCCAGTTTCTGACGCGCCTCCGCGGAGAGATGTACTGCTCCGGCATAGTCAAAGCCGGGCGGGATCCTTTTCTCGTAATGCCGGGCAGTTTTCTCCACGGAGCGCTTTTGTTTTTCGATATAGCCGCTGTATTTCACCTGGTTTTCCACCTCGTTGAGCGTACCGGGAGGCAGCGCCGGCAGCGTTGCCCCGTCCAATTCAAGCAGCCGGCGGTAGCGTATTTCGGGGCGGCGCAACAGCTCCTCCGCCGCGAGCGGCTGCTGCAGCGGTGCCGAGCCCCAGGATACAAGCAGCCGGTTTATCTCCATGCCGGGATAGTAGCGTTTTTCCTGCAGGCGCCGCCGCTCGCTTACGATAAACTCTTTTTTTTTCCGGTACAATTCTTCGCGTTCGCTGCTGACAAGTCCGATCCGGCGGCCTCTTTCAGTCAGCCTCAGGTCCGCGTTATCCTGCCGCAGCAGCAGGCGGTATTCGCTGCGCGATGTGAAAATGCGGTACGGCTCCTCCACGCCTCGTGTGACCAGATCATCGATCATCACCCCGATATAGGATTCGCTGCGCTTTAGAATGAACGGTTCTTTCCCCTGCAGCCGGAGGGCGGCGTTGATCCCGGCCATCAGGCCCTGGGCCGCCGCCTCCTCGTAACCGGTGGTCCCGTTGACCTGGCCCGCGAAATATAGGCCCTCGATGCGCCTGCTTTCCAGCGACGGTTTCAACTGGGTGGGCTGAACATAGTCATATTCAATGGCATAGGCGGGGCGGATGATCTCGGTTCGCTCCAGCCCGGGGATAGTCTGCAGCAGCCGTTCCTGAATGGGGGGCGGCAGGCCGGTGGAGAGCCCCTGCAGGTACATCTCGTCGGTGTCGGGCCCTTCCGGCTCGATAAAGATAGGGTGGCGTTCGCGGTGGGCGAAACGGACCACCTTGTCTTCGACGGAGGGACAGTAGCGCGGTCCCTTTACCGGGCCGCTGCTGTAAGGCTGCGCCGCGGATAGGTTTTCACGGATGATCCGGTGTGTATCGTTGTTGGTATAGGTGAGCCAGCAGGAAAGCTGCTTTTCCGGAATCCCGGTTGAAAGAAAGGAGAAGGGCTGCGCTTCGCTGTCGCCCGGCACCGCTCTCAGCTTGCTGAAATCAATGCCCCGCCGGTGCACCCGCGGCGGCGTACCCGTTTTGAATCGCTGCAGCTCAATGCCGCACCCCAGCAGATTTTTGGCCAGGGTTACCGGGGGCTGCATCCCCCCGGGAGCAAAGTCGTGCTCCTGCGGGCCGTAGAATATTTTTGAACGCAGGTACACACCGCCGGCCAGGATAACACTGTGTGCCCGGTACAAAGCGCCGCTGCGACCGCGCACACCCTGCAGCAATCCCTCCCCGAAAACAAGTTCCTCCGCCATATCCTCACGCAGCGAAAGCAGGGGCTCGCGCTCCAATGTACGGCGCATGGTTTTCTGATATCCGGCCTTGTCGATCTGTGCCCGCAGCGCTTGCACCGCCGGCCCTTTGCCCGTGTTCAACAGGCGCAGCTGTAATAGATTGGCATCGGCATTGCGGGCCATCTCGCCGCCAAGGGCGTCGATTTCACGCACCAGGTGCCCCTTCCCGGGGCCGCCCAGCGAGGGGTTGCAGGCCATGACCGCCACCAGGTCCAGATTAAGGGTGAGGAGCAGGGTGCGGCAGCCAAGCCTTGCTGCGGCCAGAGCCGCCTCACAGCCGGCATGACCCGCCCCGATGACGGCGATATCATATCCATTGTTTTGCTGTGGAATATTTTCAGCTTTCACCGCTACCCACCTCGATTTCGAGCTTGTCAGGCGTGCATTAGATTATATCTCAGCGGGGCGCCTGCATTCAACCCGCCATTTATTTTGCGCCGCGGGCGATGGGAGTGAGCCTCCGGTTCAGACCGCTGACCACGCGCAGAGCCGGTGCGGCCTGGCGCCGCTTGTATTCGGCGCGGTCAACCAGATCTACAATTCGCCTCACCGTGGCGGCTTCAAAACCGTGCTCGGCGATGGCGTCGGCAGGAAGATGCTGATCCAGGTAAAGACTTAGAATGGGATCAAGGAGGCCGTAGGGAGGCAGTGAATCCTCGTCTTTCTGATGGGGGCGCAGCTCGGCGGAAGGCGGTTTGCTGATGGTTCTGCCGGGGATTGTATCCCTGCCCTGCAGGCTGTTGATCGATCGGGCCAGATCATAGACGACCAGCTTGGGCAGATCGGCCAGTATGGCCAGGGCTCCGGCCATGTCCCCGTACAGGGTGCAGTAGCCCACGGCCAGCTCGGAGCGGTTTCCCGTGGTCAGGAGAAGGCGTCTTTCCCGGTTGGCGATGAGCATCAAAATATCCCCCCGGATGCGGGCCTGCAGGTTCTCTTCGGCCAGGTCCATCTCGGGCCTGCCGGAGCGATTAAGCTCCCGCAGGTACGTTTTGAAAAAGGGTGCTATGGAAATAGTCCTTGTCTGCAGTTCCAAATTGTCTGCCAGTTCCAGGGCATCCTCCAGGCTGTGCGGCGGTGAATATTCCGAGGGCAGCAACACACCGAGCACATTTTCAGGGCCCAGCGCCTCTGCGGCTACCGCCGCCGTTACTGCCGAATCAAGGCCGCCGCTCAACCCGAGGACGGCCCGTTCAAAGCCGCTTTTTGCAAAGTAATCTCTGACCCCGAGAATCAAGGCCCGGTGCAGGGCAATAATGTCGTCGACGGCGGCAGGCTGCTCTTCCCCCGGAGAGGCATAGAGAGCATCAGTGGAAATAAATACAAGATCTTCGGCAAAGGAGGCGCCCCGGCAGATCAGCCTGCCGCGGGGATCAAGGACCAGGGAGGCGCCGTCAAAAACCAGTTCATCGCTGCCGCCGGCCATGTTTACAACAATCAGGGCGCTGTCCTGTTCCGCCGCCAGGGCGGCGGCGGCGCTTTCCCGTTTCGACTGCCCGCCCAGGTAGTATGGAGATGCCGTTGGATTGATCACCAGCCGCTTCTCCCCGGGCGGTCTTTTCGCCCGCGGCTGCGGCAGCAGTGCGCGGTACTCCGGCAACAGGGATTTCTCCCCCACGGCGACTGTTAGGGTGAGGCTGCCCCATCTTTCATTGCCGCTCCGGCCGCCGGCGGCAAAGTAGCTGTTTTCCCGGAAAGGGGCTCTCGCTTCAAGGGCCGCCTTGGGGTAGACGGAAGCGACCTTCCCCCCCCGGAGCAGGATGGCGGCATTGTAAAGAGCGCCCTGCAGGCGGTAGCAGCTTCCCAGCAGCATGGCGCCTCCGGGGGCTTGCGCTGTGAGAGGCGCCAGTTCCTTCTCTACAAGGGCCTCCGCTTCGGCGGTGAAGCTGCTGTAGAGCAGCAGGTCCTGCGGCGGGCCGCCGGTAAGGGCCATTTCCGGAAAGATCACCAGCTCCGCTCCCCGGTCTAGCGCCGACTCGTAGTAGCGCCTGATGGCGGCGGTATTTTTCTGCAGGGCGCCTGCAACAGGATTTATCTGGGCCAGGGCAATCAGCATTTTTTGTCCTCCCGAATTAAAAGCTCACGGAAAAGCCGCACCTCCCGCGAGCAATCTATAAATAGATTATTCTGGAAGCATTATAGCCCTGGGGCCGCTGGAAAGTCAAGTTTGCAGAGGAGAACTTAAACCCTATTTGTATGCCCCGGCCAGTTCCTCCAGCAGACCGGCCAGGGTTTCGTTGGCATCCCCCAGGCAGAGCCGGACATGCTTCATTCTGTACAGCGGGTTTTCCACTCCCGAATAGCCCGGATTGAGATCGAGGTTGTAGATGAAGACATGCTTTGCCTGCTCCACATTCAACACGGGCATTCCGTAAATGGGTGTTCCCTCCACGGTATTCGCTGCCGGATTGACCACATCACAGGCTCCGATGACAACGGCCAGATCTGTTTCGGCAAACTCGGCGTTGATCTGATCCATTTCCCAGAGCTTCTCATAGGGTACATCCACCTCCGCCAGCAGCACATTCATATGCCCCGGCATTCTGCCGGCCACGGGATGGATGGCAAACTTGACCTCCGCCCCCTGCGCCTCCCAGAAATCAAGCAGCTCTTTTACTTTTGCCTGGGCCTGGGCCAGGGCCATGCCGTAGCCGGGGACAATGATCACCTTTTTGGCCTCCGCCAGGATCTGTTCATGGGAGAGTTCTTCATCAGCGCCGCTCTCCTTTTCACTTTCCTCCGGAACATCCTGCTCCCTTTCATCCTTCAAGGCGGTGTACCCGGCAATGGAACCGCTGAAAACATTGGCCAGGGAACGGTTCATGGCCCGGCACATGATCTGGGTCAGGATCAGGCCCGAGGCTCCCACAATGGCGCCCACGGCCACAAGCAGGGGCTCACCTATGGTAAAGCCACAGATGGCCCCGGCCAACCCGGAAAAGGAGTTGAGCAGGGAGATGGTGATGGGCATATCGGCGCCGCCCACCCGGACAGCGAAGAGGACCCCGTACAGCAGGGCAAAAAGAAGCACCGCCGTTGAGACCGGGGCGGCCAGAGGCGCTCCGGCGAACAGGACGGCTGCGGCCAGGCCCGCCGTCAGGAGGAGGGTTCCATTTGCCAGTATGCCGTGCCCCCTGATTATTACCGGCTGCTGGGCCATGCGCCGGTCCAGTTTCAGGGCGGCGATGATACTGCCGCTCAAGGTAACGCCGCCGACGATGAGCGCCAGCTGGCTGCTGACCTGGCTGAAAACAGCCATATCCCCGTATTTTTCAAGTATTTCAATGAGCGCCACCAGGGCCGAGGCGCCGCCGCCCAGGCCGTTGAGCAGCGCTACCATCTGGGGCATCTTCAGCATGGTGGCCCTTGCGGCCAGGAAATAGCCGGCAGCACTGCCCGCCGCCACGGCCGCCCAGAGCAGGGGCAGGCTGATAATTCCCTGGTACCACAGGACCAGGATGACGGCGGCAAACATGCTCAGGGCGCTGAGACGGTTCCCCCGGACCGCGCTTTCAGGCGAGCTCATCCATCTGATCCCCAGAAGGACCAGCGCGCCCAGGATGATGGAAATAGCGATATAGATATGTTGCTGCATGGATGGTCCTCCTTTCTAGTGCTTGAACATTTTCAACATCCGGTCCGTGACCATGAAGCCGCCGACAAGGTTGATCGTGGCCAGCATGATGGCCACGAATCCCAGGAGGCGGCTTCCGGCAGCCGCCGCTGCGGCGGTGGAGACAAGCGAACCGAGAATGGTCACCCCCGAAATGGCATTGGTGCCCGACATCAGCGGAGTATGCAGCAGGGAGGGGACCTCCCGGATCACCTTGTACCCCAGTAAAGCGGCAATGACAAAAACAGCGAGCAGTAAAAGCGGGTTCATTTTCAGGCCTCCCATCTATCATTCATGCCGGGTTTAATTCAGGCCCATGGCCTCCCTGGCTCCGGCATGCAAAAGTTCTCCCTCCCTGGCCACAATTGACGAAGCAATGATCTCGTCGTCCAGATCCAGCTCGATCCGGCCTTCCTTGATGAAATAGGCGATGTAGTTGTAGATGTTCCGGGCAAGCATCAGCGTGGAGCTGGCCGGAA
This sequence comes from Bacillota bacterium, assembly GCA_033809435.1. Lineage (GTDB taxonomy): Bacteria > Bacillota > Dethiobacteria > DTU022 > DTU022 > JAAZIN01. The sequence continues at coordinate 5,117 of JAPXLS010000008.1, read as the reverse complement.
CCAGGCCGGGAATATTCTTTGTGCCCTCGATGCTCACGCCGTACTTCTCGATGATCTCGCCGCCAACGGTAAGCTCGCAGTTGCCGCCCTGGTCGATGGCCACATCGATGATGGCCGAGCCCGGCGTCATGGCCTGGACCATTTTTTCGGTGAGCAGGATGGGGGCGAGTTTTCCGGGAACAAGGGCCATGGAGACGATGATGTCGGAAGCGGCCGCCGTTTCGGCGATGGCCTCCCGCTCCCTGAGCAGCCATTCCTGAGGCAGGTGCTTTGCGTAGCCGCCCTCGCCCATGGCCACATCGGCAGGCACTCCGGTGTCGATGATCTTTGCGCCCAGGCTCCTGGCATGCTCCGCCGCATCGGGGCGGATATCCACGGCAGTGACCACGGCGCCCAGTCTTTTGGCCGTGGCTACCGCCTGCAGGCCGGCCACGCCGGTGCCCAGGACCAGAACATTGGCCGGTTTGATCATCCCCACGGCCGAGCCGATCATGGGCAGAAACCGGGCGATGCGATTGGCGGCCATGAGCACCGACTTGTACCCGGCAACAGTGCTCATGGAGGTCAAAGCATCCATGGCCTGCGCCCTCGATATCCTGGGGATGCCGTCCAGCGTCAGGGCGGTGACTCCCTGTTCCAGCAGCTTGTTCACCATTTCATGGTTGGCCGGGGCGGCGGGGTGCAGGAAGGTGACCAGGAGCTGCCCCCGCGGCATCATCTCCACTTCATGCTTGTCCTTATCCGCGTTGAACAGGGGCTCCTTGGCCTTCAGCACTACATTGGATTGGGCGTACAGTACAGCCACATCCTCAACAATGCGGGCGCCCGCTCCCCGGTAATCATCATCCGAGATATGCGCGCCCTCGCCGGCTCCTTTTTCCACCAGCACCGTTGCCCCGCCGGCGACCAGCTTCTCCACTGTCTCGGGAATCGCAGAAACTCGCCTCTCCCCGGGCATGATCTCTTTGGGAACGCCGAAAACCAGACCCTTGAACTGCATCGATAAAACCTCCTCCGGACCCTGGTTGTTATTTTAATTACGGTTCCAAATACTTAACTGATCTTCTATGATAGGATATGAAATCCTGTTTTTAAATTGAATCTTCTCTTTTTTGCAGCCGGCGGCTTTTCTTTCGGCCCGAGAACAGGTCCATTCCAAGGGCAGCCAGCCTGGTGATGAGAAAGGCCAGGCTGAATCGAACCAGTACGATTATGAGCGGATTAGCGCCAAAAGCGGCGAAAATCAGCGTATCCTCGATTAACGAGTGGCCGATGCTCAGGAATATACCGATAAGCAGCAGTTCTCTTTTCTCCAGGTACCCCTCCCGGGCATAATCGACAATGAGTGCGGAGCCGTAGACAATGCCGAAGCAGACGCCGACAAGGAGGGGGAAGGCCGCTTCCAGGGGAAGGGTTAGAAAATCGAGAACCACCTTTATCCTTCTGGAAAGCGCTTCAAGAACCTTGTAATGGCGGGCTATTTCCACCACGATCATGATGGGGATAAGGAATGCCGCTATGCGCAGGAGGGTCAGAACACTGCCGGTCAGGCCCTCTTTGAGAATTGTGAGAACAATCGCCATCGCTATCCTCCTATTACTGTGTACAGAGCATTGAGCAGAAAACCGGCCAGAAAGGCGGTGATCAGGCGCAGCAGAATGGATTGGTAGGCTTTCAACCCGGTGCTGCTGCAGATTGCAGATTCTATGGGCAGTTCATGGCAGATGCCCAGCATGAGCGCCAGGACGGTGATCTGACTGGAACTGAGCGCCAGGTTGTCGATTATGCCCAGGGAAGCGTAGAAATTTGTGAAAAACCCGAGCATCAGCGGAAGCACCGTTTCCCCAGGCAGCCCGATCCAGGTGGTCACGGGAGTGAAAAAGGCGGACATCTGTTCCAGAAGGCCAAAATATTCAAGGCACTTTATCACGCAGGTTATGGGGATGATGATTTTTGTAAGAAACCAGAGCACCCCCAGGCTTTTTTTCAGTCCCGACTTTATTGGTGTGAGCAGGTCGTGCAATGATACGCTCCTTTCCTATTTTATCAACTGCATTCATGATCTCATTCCATAGAGCCGCCTCTTTACCTGCCGCGGGCTATTCGGGAATTGCATTCCAAAGAAGATATTTTATTCAGACTTTATTTGCCAAAAAAAAGGGTTATGCCGATTGGTCAAGAATTTTAGGATATGGCTTCCGGGAGTAAGGCCCGGAAGTGGATACCTGATCAACCGGCAGGCCTTTACTTGAAGGGAGATGGTTGAATTATGTTGAAAGTTTTAGGTTTCATTGGCAAGGCCATTTTGTGGCTCATAGCGATTGTCATTGGGTTGCTGGTGCTTGTTGCCCTGGTCATTGCGGTGCGTTACTGGATCTGGACCCCCGATCCCATGGCCGATTTCCAGCGTGAGCGTCCTGTGCTGAATATGGGCCACCGCGGTGCGCGGGAGGCGGCGCCGGAAAACACGCTTTCTTCGTTCCTGGCTGCCGAAATGATGGGTGCGCACGGGATCGAGTTGGATGTTATGTTTTCCAAGGATGATAAACTGGTCGTGATTCACGACTACGATCTTGATGCCACCACAAACGGCAAGGGTCCGGTCAAAGGGTACACCCTTGCGGAGATTAAAAAAATGGATGCCGGTTCCTGGTTTGACGAAGCCTTCACCGGGGAGCGCATACCCACGCTGCAGGAAGTCATTGAAGTCCTTGATCCCGAAACACTGATCAATATAGAGCTAAAAACGGAGACTCCGGCTACCGATGGCCTGGAGAGCGCGGTGGTGGATGTCATCCGGGAGTATAATCTTTACAGCCGGGTTATCGTCTCTTCCTTTAATCCCATTGCCCTGATGCGGGTGAAGTGGGCCGATAAGAATATCCCCGTCGGGTTGCTTTATGCGCCTGATCTGGCCCGCTATCTGAGTGAGGGTTGGTTCATTTCCTTGTTGAGACCCGAGGCGCTGCATCCCGAAATGAGCATGGTTGATGAAAATTATATGGAATGGGCCCGGAAAAAGGGATATCGCGTCAACGTCTGGACGGTAAATGAGGCAGCCGATCTGAAGCGGATGCTGGATCTGGGAGTTGACGGGATCATCACTGACCGGCCCGATCTGCTGCAGCAGCTTTTGGAGGAGCGCGGCATGGCGGACTAGCGGTTTTAGAGATCCATGGCCGCCCGCAGCTCTTCGGCAACAGCCGGTTCGGGCTCGCGGTGAAGCTGCAGTTCCAGGCTGCGCCTGGCCAGGGGCCCGCCCAGTTGCCCCAGGGCCCAGGCCGCGTGCAGGCGGAGCAGCGGTCGGGAATCTTTTTTCAGGATCTGCGCCAGGGCGGGGACTGCTCCGGTATCACCGCTGTTGCCCAGGGCAATCACAGCGTTGCGCTGCAGTATGCTTTTGCCGCGCCAACCGGCAGCTGTAAGGCCCACGGTTTGAGTGAATTCTTTTTGGGTCATTGCCAGAATGGGCTCAAGCAGAGGGTGCGCCGGGAAGAAGGGGAAGGCGCCTTGCAGGACCGAAGGCCCCTCTGATCCCCGGGGCTCCCGGTTATGGGGGCATGCCTCCTGGCAGAGATCGCACCCGTAAAGGAGCGTGCCCATGAGCGGCCGCATGGCGCGGGGCACCACCCCGGGTGCCTGCGTGATATAGGAGAGGCAGCGGTAGGGATCAATGATATAGGGCGCTGTAAGGGCCCCCGTAGGGCAGGCCTCGCGGCAGCGGCCGCAGTGGCTGCAGTTTTGCTCCGGTGCCGCTGCCGGTTCGATTTCCCGATCGACAAGGATTGTCCCCAGAGCCGTGTATGAACCGCCTGCCGGAGTGATGAGAGTGCAGTTTTCACCGATCCAGCCCAGCCCGGCCATCCGGGCCAGTTCGCGCTCCACGAGCGGGCTGCGATCAACCAGGATCGTCCCGTTAAGCGGCGGCAGCTCTTTTTTCAGCAGAGAGAAAAGGTGTTTTGCTGCCCGGATCAGGAGAAGATGGTAGTCGGGTCCCCTGGCACATCGGGCAACTGAACCTTGTGGTCTGTCGTTGTGCCGCGGTCTCTCCTCTCCCGGAAAGGGATAGGGCATCCCCACGACGACAATGCTGCGGCACCCCGGCAGAAATCTTCCTGCATTGAGGCGCAAATCAAGATCACTCTCTTCAAAGGGGGTTGCCCGTCCTTCATCAAGACGCTGCTGCAGCCGGGGACGCAAATAAAAGGGGGGTACGGCAGGGGCGATACCCGCCAGGGCCAGGCCTGAAGCCGCAGCCATCTCCGCCAAATTTTTCAGCCGGTGGGTCATGTTTACCGCCTCTCTGCGGCAGAATACTTTAAACGATCCTTTATCCCGGGGAAAGGATGCCCCAAGGTTATCATAGATACTCAGGCGCCGCCCGTCAAATGGACCCGGATTTCGGGCGGTAATCACAGCGGGAAGGGGGCTTTCAGAATAACATGGAGGCAGGATGGGCTTTTCTGGTGCAAGCCTCCAATGATATCGAGGCCGGTATCATCTGCGGTCTGCTGCAGGAGGCTTCCATAGCGGTGCAAAAAAAGGACGGCGATCCTCTGATCGGATTTATGCGTGTTGTGGGAGGCCAGTCCTGCGCCGTGGATATTTTTGTCCCGCAGAAGGCGCTGCCGCAGGCCAGGTCCCTTCTATCAAAAGCATTCCGAAAAACAGCGGCGGAGCAAAATGAAGAATGATGTGTATTGAAAAAAGACTGATTTACATCGAGATTGCCGGGGATAAACTACCGCTTTATGTTGCCGCCGATGTGGAAGCCCTGATCGGGGATTTGGCGGATCCGGACCAGGTCCCCTGCTGGGCGGAGCCCTGGCCTGCTTCCCGGGGGCTGGCGGCTTACTTTTTGCAGGGGCCGGACCTCGCCGGCAGGACAGTTCTCGAGCTTGGAGCCGGTGTGGGGCTGCCGGGATTGATTTGCGGACTGCGGAATGCGGCGGTGACCTTCTCTGATTTTCAGCCCCGCGCACTTGCTCTATGTGAAGCCAATGCCCGGCTGCACCGCCTGACACGCTACCGTTTGCTGCTTGCTGACTGGCGAAATTTCCTCTGCAGCGAGCGTTTTGACATGATTCTGGCCTCCGATATTGCCTACGAACAGCGTC
>JAPXLS010000007.1:0-24135 GCA_033809435.1 Bacillota bacterium | reverse complement strand
GGAATATTCAGCTCCCTCGAAATGATGGAGAGCACCCGGGGCAGGCAAAAGCCGCCCTGGCAGCGGCCCATGCCGGCGCGGGTGCGCCGTTTCACCGCATCCAGGGTCAGAGCGGGCAGGGGGCGGTGCAGGGCGTCAACAATTTCCCGCTCCGAAATTTGCTCGCAGCGGCAAACTATATGTCCGTACCTCTCATCTTCATGGATGAGCCTGTTTTGCTCGATCAGCGAAAGGGAGCTGAATGGAGGCGATTCCCGCCTCAGCGGATTGAAATCCTCTTTCATCACCATCGCCAAACCCTCATCTCGCAGAATATCCAGAACCATACCGGCAATGGCCGGCGCCGCCGCCAGACCGGGAGACTGGATTCCGGCCACATTGATCAGGCCTTTCATCGCTTTTGAAGGGGCAATATGGAAATCCTCGGTATAGGTGGCCGCCCGGATGCCGGCAAAGAAGGTGATCATGTTGCCGCCGGAATCGAAGCCGGGCATGAGCGGGCTGAATTTATCCACGATCCGGTGCAGCCCTTCCCGTGAAACGGAGGTATCCTCGGGATCGCCCACCTCCACGGCTGTGGGCCCCCATTCAGGGTTGCCGTCCACGGTCAGCATGGTGCCGCCGCCCTTGGTAAAGGGATCACGGGTTAACTCCAGGATTCCGGTGGCCATGGTGATATGCTCAGGTGCTGACTGGCGGTCAAATATGATGAACTCGCCTTTACGGGGATGTATGGTGAATTCTGCGGGTCCGGCCATTTCAGCAATCCTTCCGGCATAGACACCGGCGGCATTTATGCAGCATCCTGTCAGGAAGGTGCCTCGCGAGGTAACTACCCGGCGCAGGGAGCCTTTTTCCCCTTCCAGGGCGGTTACCTCCGTATTCAAATAGAATGAGGCTCCATTGGCAATGGCGTTCTCGGCGCAGGCGATAGTCAATTTGTAGGGGCAGGTCATGGCCGTGGTAGGCGCGAGAAGGGCTCCTTTGACCTCGGGACTGAGGGCGGGCTCCCTGGAGAGCAGCTCTTCCGGGCCTATCAGCTCAACAGGGATGCTGTCCATCTCACCCCGCGCCTTCAGCATCTCCAGAAGAAAGAGTTCTTCTTCCTTGAATACGACAACAGCCAGGTTGCAGCGCCGGTAAGGAACATCAAGATCGCGGCAGAACTTTTCGAAAAGGGCGCTGCCGCGGAGATTCAGCCTGCTGCGCAGGCTGCCCGGTTCCTGCACGATACCCGAATGAACCATGCCGTTATTCGCTTTGCTGGCTCCGCAGGCCACATCGGCCGCCCTTTCCAGGACCACCACCTCCAGCTTGAAGCGGGACAGCTCCCTGGCAATGGCCGTTCCCACGATGCCCGCGCCGATAATGACCACGTCGGCCCGGCCGATGATTGTACGATCCCCTTCCGGTGCAATATATGGCGGCGGCCCTCCCGCAGCGGCCGTTATGGTATTGACCACACCGCAAACACCGCTGATCCCGCCTGCCAGCCGTCCCGCCAGGACAACCTGATCCCAGCTCTCCACCGATCCCGAAAGGCGCAGCAGGCCCTGATCTGCGGTAACGTGCAGATTGAACCTGTCCAGCCCCTCGCCGGCCAGCAATTCCTGCAGCAGTGCAACGGGATCTTTTGACATTTCCTGAATTCACCTGCACAGAGAAAAGTATTTAAAACTTCTCGATAATTCAAGGGATTTCCTTTCAAAATTTAATTTTGGGGCAGTTTTTTCTAGGCCATTTTTTTATGTGTTACATTATTTCAAGAAGGATCTTCTAATAGTATAGTAGAATAAATACAATATAGTAACCTATTCGGGAGAAAAGGCCTGAAAGCCGAATCTCCCAAACATCTACAGCACGGGGAGGGCTTTTTGTTGAAAATTACATTGAGTGTGATCAAAGCCGATATCGGCAGTATCGGGGGCCACCTCAGGCCGAGCGCTGCACTGATGAAAGCGGTGGAAAATCATATTGAACGGAACAAGGGCGACCTGGTCATAGATTACCGGATCAGCAGCACCGGTGATGACATCGCCATACTTTTCTCTCACGAAAAAGGTACCGGCAGCAGCGACATACATGAACTGGCCTGGGATGCCTTCATGTCCGGTACAGCCAAGGCCAGGGAGGAAGGGCTTTACGGCGCCGGACAGGATCTGCTGAAAGATTCCTTTTCGGGAAACATCAAGGGCCTGGGTCCCGCCGTGGCCGAGATGGAATTTGAAGAGAGGGAGAACGAGCCATTCCTGTTCTTTGCCGCCGACAAAACCGATCCCGGCGCGTACAACCTGCCCCTGTACCTCGGTTTCGCCGATCCCATGCACTGCTCCGGCCTGATCCTTTCACCGAAAATGAGCAAGGGCTTCAGATTCGTGATCATGGATGTGGCTCACACGGAAAATGACCGTATCATCGAGCTGAACGCCCCGGAGGAGCTTTACGATATTGCCGCGCTGCTCCGGGACAACGAGCGCTTTGTCGTCGCCAAAATTTACTCGCGGGACAGCGGGGAGGTGGCGGCGGCGGCCAGCACCACCCGTTTACATAATATTGCAGGCACATACACCGGCAAGGACGACCCGGTCATGCTGGTCCGGGTTCAGGGCGCCTTCCCCGCAGCGGGAGAAATTCTATCTCCCTACAGCATTGGACACTATGTGGCCGGATTCATGCGCGGCAGCCATACCGGGCCCCTCATGCCCGTCAAGGCCGGCTGCGGCACCTCTTTCTTCGATGGACCGCCCATTGTCACAGCGGCGGCCTTCTGCGTCCAGAAGGGTAAATTTACCGAGCCCGTGGACTGTTTTGAGCACCCCTACTGGGACCATGTCCGGGAAAAGGTAGCCCGCAAGGCCACCGAACTTCGTGAGCAGGGTTTCTCCGGGGCAGCCATGCTGCCTTATTCGGAACTGGAATACGGGGGCATCGTGGAGAAGATGAAGAAGCTCGACGGTAAATTCAAGTCTTGAAAGAGATCCGACAAAGCCATGGGAAACCGTCCTGCGGGACGGTTTTTTTTATTCAATCTTTAAGTTGATCCATGTCGAATTTAAGCGAAACTTAATAGTTCGGGAAGCAGGAAATTGCCGGCGGCGCCTGAATTAAATAAGAGGATAAAGTCATTTTGATGCCATTAATTACAATGATCTCTTATTGCGGCGGCAGGTCAAGGAATACGGCCCTGGAGGGGCGGGGGGACACCCGGTTGGCTGGGGGACCGGTTTCCCGCCCTCGATGTTAACATAAGATTTCGGTATAGTGGTTTCTGAATGACAGCACAGGAAAGGAGGTCATCTCACTGAAAGAACTGCAGAAAACATCTTTGTTGATCTTGCTGTTGATCCTGTTTCTATGCGCCATCATCGCACCCGGATGCCTCAGGGTCAGTTCAGAAACACTGGATCCCGATGATCCCGGAGAGGAGACTCCGGATCCCGAGGAGGCCAAACGACTTCTGGAGGAGTGGGAAAAACGCAACGAGGAGCTTAAAGAAGAGCTGGGCTCGCTGTACGTACCCCTGCCCCCCCCGGACCAGCCGGACAATCCGCCCATCAAAGTACGGGGCATTTACTTTACCGGCCATTCCATCGCCTACGGGGAGCGGTACGAACGGACGCTGAAATTGATTGAAAACACGGAATTGAATGCCATGGTCATAGATATAAAGGACGATAAGGGCAGGATGGCCTACCGGAGCGATATTGCCGCCGTCAACGAAATGGATGCCTACTACAAACCCGTGCCCCTCACCGATATCAAGGCCACCATGAAGGAGCTAAAGGATCGGGGCATCTACACCATCGCCCGGATCGTCGTTTTCAGGGACAGCCAGATCCTCCCGGAAGTAAAGCCGGAGTGGTGCATTCCACTGAAGGGCGGCGGTCTTTACAGGGACGCCGGTTTTGCTTACGGCAACCCCTTCAACGAGGAGCTGTGGGATTACAATATCGCCATTGCCAAGGAGGCGGCCCTGCTCGGTTTCAACGAGATACAGTTCGACTACATCCGCTTCCCCGACAAGGCCGCTTACGTGGAGCAGGTGGCCGGCTTCCCGGGCAGGAATGGACGGACAAAAACCGAAGCGATCCGCGGTTTTATGGAGAAGGCCCGCCGGGAGCTGGCTCCGTACAAGGTGCATGTGGCTTATGATGTCTTCGGAGTGATCGCCAGTTCCTGGGGCGACACCGACGATATCGGACAGTGCTGGGAAGATTTCTCGGCCAATTGCGACTATATCTGCCCCATGATCTATCCGAGCCACTATTACCCGGTCACCCAGGGCGGGAAAGTGGTCCCCTGCTGGTTTGGCCTGCGCTTCCCCGACACCAATCCCACCGTCACCATTACCGGGGCCCTGAGCGACGCCATCAAGCGCACCGCGCCGGTCAAGAACCCGGCCATCATCCGCCCCTGGCTGCAGGCTTTTACCGCCAACTGGCTCGGCAGCAGATATGGCAGCGAAGGTTTTATCCATTACGGGCCTGCGCAGATCCGCCAGCAGATCGATGCCGCCATGGCTCTGGGCATTGATGAATACATGCTCTGGGATGCAAGAAATGAAAATTATCCGCGGGAAGCTTTTGACAGTGAATCAGGGGCTGCTGAACGGTATGAACAATCCAGAATCATGCGGGAGTCAAAAGGCCGCGATTACCTGGGACGGACTCCACAGCAGGCGGTCGAGGCTTACCTCGAGGCGCTGAACAAGCTCAAGTGGCGTGAAGCGTACCCCCTTCAGGCCGGATATGCCTCCGACGGCAACGCATACCGTGATTGGCTGATCAATGCACCGGGAAAAGTCGCGGAGTGGAAGGTCGGCGCCGCTGCTGAATCCGAAGATGCTGTTACAATCGACCTTTCCGTTACCCTGAAGCTGGGCGGTGAGGAAGCCGCCCTGCGCAATGAAAAATGGGAGCTTCTTCAGGAGAACAATATCTGGAGGATCAAACCATCAGCCCGCTTCCTGGATCTCGTCAGCAACGGCAAAGACAAGAATCCGCCGCAGGGGCATAACGCGCAATAGCCCTTCCGGTGTATCAAAAGACAGTTGAACCGAGATGGGGACGGCCCGCAGGGCCGTCCTTTGTTTACAAGACCCGAAGGATCCCTCCCGTATAAGCTGTACCGAACTGCTGCAAACTAAAATGTTCATTGGCGGGAGGCGATCACTTGTCTTACCTAAACCGCCGCAAGCGGCAGCCATTGCGGCGTAACTGCAAACCCCAGGCACCGCCCTCTCCGGCGCCTGCAGCTGTTCTGAACAGCATCCAGCAGCTGGGTCAGGTCCAGGCGCCCCAGCTGGAGAGCAATATCTACGCTCTGCCCATCATCGGTCAGATCGAGGGACACCTGACCCTGCCGCCCCAGAACAAGACCACCAAGTATGAGCATGTCATTCCCCAGCTGGTAGCGGTGGAGCAAAACCCAAAAATAGAAGGGCTCCTCGTTCTTCTGAATACCGTTGGCGGTGACGTGGAGGCGGGGCTGGCCCTTGCCGAGATGATCGACACCCTTTCCAAACCCACCGTAACGCTGGTGCTGGGCGGGGGGCACAGCATCGGGGTGACCCTGGCGGTGGCCGGTGACTATTCGTTTATCTCGGAGACAGCCACAATGACCATTCATCCCATCCGCCTCACCGGCCTGGTTATCGGCGTGCCCCAGACCTTCGAATACCTGGACAAGATGCAGGACCGGGTGATCCAGTTCATTACCCGGCATTCCCGGATCACCGAGGAAAAATTCAGGGAGCTCATGTTCAGCACAGGGCAGCTGGCCCGCGATATCGGCACCGTCCTGGTGGGAAAGGACGCCGTGGAAGTAGGGCTCATTGATGAGGCGGCGGGTTTGGGCAGGGCCATCGCCATCCTGAACGGGCTTATCGAGAACAGGCGCAATGGAGGAGGGGATGGCCCGTGATCCATTACGCCGCCTTGCCGCCGGAACTCATCTTCGAGGGCTGCGAAAGCTACAGGCCGGAATACCTGCGCATCCCCTTTCAGCGTGGGGCCATTATTGTTGAACCTCTGTCGCCTGCGGGAGCGCGCATCGTTCAACTGATCAGCAGCGATCTCCAGGACTATCTTGATCCCCGATTTCAGCCGGGCCGGATCATAGATCTTTTTTCGGGAGCGCAAGCGCCGGGCCGGTAATGTTTCGAGCAAAGGCAGCCCCTGGCGGCGATATTTTTAAGCACTTCCGAAAGGTCATAAATTTTGGGCCCGGGCGTAAATATGTGAAAGGCTGCATCCATTGGGGAGGGGGGAGCCCGCTTTGTCCTGGACCGGCCTGCTGGAAGCCGCTGTTTTTCTGGGCATCTTTCTCTGCGGGCTGCGCCTGATGAGCGGCGCCCTTGCCCGGAGCTCGGGCCCCTCTTTCAAAAACCTGCTGGCCAGGCTGACGGGCGGCCCCTGGCGCGGCTTCGGCACCGGCTTCCTGGTGACAGCGCTCCTGCAGAGCAGCAGCCTGACCACGGTTATGGTGGTCAGCCTGGTCAACGCCGGCGTGATGTCGCTCGCGCAGGGCTGCGGCGTGATTATCGGTTCCAACGTGGGCACAACCATTACCGGGCAACTGCTCTCCTTCAACCTGTACTGGCTGGCCTGGCCCCTGGCCGGCCTGGCGGCCCTTTGCAGCTTTGCGCCGCACCGGGGATTGCGGAAAGCTGCAGCGCCGCTCCTCGGCTGTGCCCTCCTGCTCATGGGCATGAAGGGCATGACCGGGGCGCTGGCCTCGCTTGAAGGGAGCGAGCTTTTTGGCGCCTTGCTGCAATCAGCCGGGGAGAGGCCCCACCGGGCCATTCTCACCGGTTTTGCCGCTGCGGCCACCCTGCAAAGCAGCAGCGCCGTCATGGGCATGGCGCTGGGCCTGGCCCGGGAAGGGATGATCACCCTTCCCGCAGGTGTTGCGCTGATCATCGGCGCCGATCTGGGCACCTGCTCCACCGCCCTGATCGCCTCCATCGGCATGGACAGCACCGCCCGGCGGGCGGCATGGTTTCATTTTTTCTTCAACCTGGTCAGCATGGTGCTGGCCATGCTGTTCTATCCTTACCTCATTCTCATCGCTGCAAGAAGCGGCACCACATTGACCCGCCGCCTGGCCAATGCCCATTTTCTATATAATTTCCTGGGAGCGCTTCTTCTTCTGCCCCTGGCTGCGCCGCTGGCCCGCCTTGTGGAAAACCCCTTCCGCCGGGGTTTCAACCGCCGCCGCTAGACGATCAATATATTGTCCCCTGCAGGATAATCCGCCGCAATACAGAAAAGATCAAGGCACAGACTTTTGGGAACATGAGGAGGAAGCAATGGCTCTGATAAAGGTGGTTCTGTTGGGCATTATTCAGGGGTTGACCGAATTCTTGCCTGTAAGCAGCTCCGGTCATCTGGTGATCTTCCAGCGCATCTTCGGATTGGAAGGCACAGGCGTCACCCTGGAGGTACTGCTCCATTTCGGGACGCTTCTGGCGGTTTTCTGGGTATTTCGGCGCGACTTCATAGATCTTTTGAAATTCCCCCACGATGGAGTCCAGCGCCGTTTTCTGCTGCTGCTCGTGCTGGGATGCATCCCCACGGCACTCATCGCCTTTATTTTTGGCGATTTTATTGAATCGATCTTTCATTCCCTGCTGCTGACGGGAGTGGCGCTTCTGGCCACCGGGGTTATCCTGAAGCTGCTTACGCTCCTGCCCGAGGGTGAAAAGAATATAAATAAAATGCAGCCCCTGGACGCACTCTGGATCGGTTTGCTTCAGGGGATCGCCATAATCCCGGGCCTATCCCGATCCGGCTCTACCATCACCGCCGCCCTCTGGAGAAAGCTGGACCGCGCCACCGCCGTGCGCTACTCTTTCATGCTTGCCGCTCCGGTGATCCTGGGGGGCACCATTCTGGAGATCAAGGATATGATCGGGACGGGTATTGAAAACGCCATGCTTCTCCAGTACACGGCGGGCACGGCGGCCGCTTTCATTTTCGGGATCCTGGCCATCAAGGTTTTTATCCACCTGCTGCAGCAAAATAAATTCCAGTATTTTGCCTACTACTGCTGGGTAGCCGGGGCTGCAGTGATTGCCGCCTCATTTTTCTTGTAGAGTGTGCCGTATTTCGGGCCGGATTCGATCTTTTTGACCCTGTTCGGGAATTTGCCCGGCCGCAATTAATCGGTTATAATATAGCTCGGGAGGCAATATATGGGAAAGCGTGGCAGAAAGAAGAAGAGTCGATCCGGGGCGGGACTGCGCGAAGAGATCGGCACACAGATAAAGGGAATCCTGGTCATTGCCCTGGCGGTATTCTGCTACGCCGGTGTGACCTGCTCGGACCAGGCCGGCGAACTGGGGCTCTTTGTCAACAATTTCTTCCGCATCATTGCCGGCGAGACCGCAGTGGTGATCCCTTTCCTCATCGGCATACTCGGTTTGCGGATCATGCTTCCCGATCAGACCTTCAATCTTAAAACACGTCTCATCGGCATCATTATCCTGCTGCTGCTCTTTACGGTCAGGGCCCATTTCAGCCTCATGCTCGAGCAGGTGGATGCCTTTGCCGGGCAAGATTTTTACCGGGCCATGTTGAATATGGGGCTGCAGAAGATGGGGGGCGGCCTGCTCGGGGCAGCCATCGCCGTTCTTCTTTTCTTCTGTTTCAAGGAGATAGGCAGCTATATCGTCATCGCCGCGGCGGCCCTGGTGGCCCTGCTCCTGATCATGAATGTAACGGTCACCCAGATCTTCAAACAGGCAGGCAGGCTTTTTTCCATCATGGGCAAACTTTTCAGGAGAGCAGGCGTTTACCTGAAAGAGCTCTACGCCATCCTGATGAGCGCCTCCGGGGAAGAGGCTGCGCCGGTGGAAAAAAAAATCATCGAAACAGGTGAGAGGGAGATTTGCACTTTTCCGGAGCCGCTCCCGGCCGGTCCGGTCGAAGCGAAGGCGGCCCCGGAGGGATGGAAAGGGGATTACGCTTCACCTGAAGCATACTACCAGAAAGAGCGTCGCCTGGCCCTTGTTGAACCGCCGGAAAACGGCGGGGAGCCGGACACTCCCGGTAGAAAATTTAGACTGCCCGGCCTGTACACGCCGCCCGGCCCAGATCTGCTGGCCCCTCCGGGCCGTCTTGGCGAACAGCAGCAGATCAAGGGGATCCGGGAGAGGGCCAGGCTGCTGGAAAACACGCTGGAGAGCTTCGGGGTGAAAGCCAGGGTGAGCCATGTCCAGTCCGGCCCCACTGTCACCCGCTTCGAGGTGCAGCCGGAGGCGGGAGTCAAGGTCAGCCGCATCGTCAGCCTTTCCGATGACATCGCCCTCAATCTGGCCGCCCCGCTGGTGCGCATCGAGGCGCCCATTCCGGGCAAGGCGGCCCTGGGCATCGAGGTACCGAACAAGATCATCGCCCTGGTCTACCTGCGCGAGGTCATCGAGGATCCCGCCTTCCTGAACAGCCGCTCGCCCCTGACCATAGGACTGGGCAAGGATATTACCGGCGTCCCGGTCATCGCAGATCTGACCAGAATGCCGCACCTTCTCATTGCCGGCTCCACCGGTTCGGGCAAAAGTGTCTGCCTGAACGCACTGATCATCAGTATTCTGTACAAGGCGCTGCCGGAACAGGTTCGTTTTCTGATGATCGATCCCAAGGTTGTCGAACTCAGTGTTTACAACGGTATTGCCCATTTGCTCATGCCGGTGGTCACCGAGCCGAAAAAGGCTTCGCTGGCCCTGCGGAACATGGTCAAGGAGATGAACCGGCGCTATGAAATTTTTGCCCGCCGGCAGGTCCGGGAAATCGGCGCCTACAATGAACTAGTTGCCTCCGGAGGCTGCGATGGAGAGATTCTGCCCTACTATGTGGTCATCATTGACGAACTGGCCGATCTGATGCTCGTTTCCCCCGGGGAGGTGGAGGATTCCATCGCCCGCCTGGCCCAGATGTCCAGGGCCGCGGGCATTCACCTGGTCATCGCCACCCAGCGCCCCTCCGTGGATGTGCTTACCGGTGTGATCAAGGCCAATATCACCTCGCGTGTCGCCTTTACCGTCTCCTCCCAGGTCGACTCCAGAACGATTCTGGATATGGCCGGCGCGGAGAAACTTCTCGGACGGGGCGATATGCTCTTCTATCCCGTAGGATCGGTAAAACCCATCCGCGTTCAGGGTGCCTATGTCAGCGAGCGGGAGATCAAGCGCATCACCGATTATATCAAGGAGCAGGGTTGGGCCGAATACGAGGTAGATCTGGATTCACTGGAGACGGAATCGGAAGAGCTTTTCGAACCCGATGAGCTTTTCCCCGATGCCCTGGAACTTGTCGTGCGGACGGGACAGGCTTCCATCTCGCTGCTGCAGCGCCGTTTTCGCATCGGCTATACCCGGGCAGCCCGCCTCATCGACGATCTTGAGCGCCGGGGCATTGTCGGGGAGTATGAAGGAAGCAAGCCGCGGGAGGTCATCATCACCCCCGAACAGGCGGCCAAACTTTACGAAGAATTCAAAAAGGCAAATCAGTAAGAAGCCTCTATCCGCCGGCTTAAAAAAAGGAGGCCCGTGTCATGAAAGAAGTGGGGGAGTTTTTAAAGAACTCCCGGCAGGATCGGCAGATCACCTTGGGCGAGATCAGCGAAAGGACAAAAATCCAGCAGCATTACCTGGAGGCGCTGGAACAGGGTGATTTTGGGAAGTTTCACGGTGAGGTTTACCTGAAGGGTGCGCTGCGCAGCTATGCCGAGTCCATCGGCCTGGACCCGGGAGAGGTACTGGAGCTTTACCGCAGCCGGAAAGGTGAGGCCGCCCCCGTGGACATGCCGGAGGCGGCCGGGGAAAAAAAGGCGGCGTTGCCCGGAACAATCCAGGGGGAGAGGGGCCCCTCTTTTATCTACGCCATTGTTGTCGCTGTCCTGCTGCTGGCTGCGGGCGGCTACTGGCTGGCCTCCCGGGACAGCCTGCGAAACCCTTTCGAACCCCGCGACCCCGAATCCCAGACCGGCGTTGTGGACCCGGAAAATTCCGGCTCACCGGATCAGGAGAACAGGGGCGATGGCGAAAAGGAACCGGGGCCGGCAGCGGCTGATATCGAGCTCTCCCCGGCGGAGTCAACGGCCCGCGAGACAGTTTTCTCCGTCAGCAACACGGAACAGCTGGAACTGAAGCTCACCTCGGGCGAACCCTGCTGGATCAAAGCCCTGATGGACGGAAGGGAACAGTTTGAACCGCGAAATCTGGGAGAGGGCGAGGAGCTTGCGCTCAGCGCCTCGGAAACAATCTGGATCCGCCTGGGCAACCCCCGGAGCATCAGACTGATCCTGAACGGCATCGAATTGAAGGGAATAGGTGGCAAGCGGGAGCCCCACAATGTTCTTTTTGTTCGCAAGTAGAATCGATGCAGCGGTCCCGGTACTGAACCTTGCATATTTGCAATGAAACAGAAGTCAGGAGCAGCAGCCGAGGATGACGGAAGGACGTAAAATAGCCGCAGTTACACTGGGATGCGCCAAGAACCGCATCGACACGGAGGAGATCCTGGGACTGCTCGGCCGCCGCGGTTACCTGATCACAGATCACCTGCCGGAGGCTGATGCAGTTATTATCAATACCTGCGCCTTTATCGAAGAGGCGCAGCAGGAATCCATCAATGAGATACTGGAGCTGGCCCGGCGGCTGCGGAACAGGCGCCCTCTGCTTGTTGCCGCGGGCTGCCTGGCCCAGCGTTTCGGCCGGCGCCTCCTGGAAAGCATTCCCGAGCTGGGCGGCGCTGTGGGGGTGCACGGCTATGCGCAGTTGCCGGCTTTCATGGAAAGCTGCTTCGCCGGGAAGCGTGAACTCCTGCTGGCGCCGCCCCCGGCGCTCTACAGCAGCCTGGGCCCCCGCCTGCTTACGGCTCTGCCGCACAGCGCCTGCGTGAGAATTGCCGAGGGCTGCAGCAACCGCTGCAGCTACTGCCTGATCCCTTCCCTGCGCGGACCTCTGCGCAGCCGCCCCGCTGCGGATGTCACCGCCGAGATAGGGCAGCTGGTTGCCGGCGGCACCCGCGAGATCAACCTCATTGCCCAGGATACCACCGCTTACGGATCCGAAGAGGGGGATCCGGACGGGCTGCGCAAACTCGTGGAGCAGATTCTGGAGGAGATACCCTCCCCTTTCCGGCTGCGCATCCTTTACGCCCACCCGGCCCGGTTAAGTGACGGCCTCATCGATCTTATCGCCCGGGAGAAGCGGATCTGCAAATACCTCGACCTGCCGCTGCAGCATATCAACAGCTCCCTTCTGAAAAGCATGGGCCGGCGCTGCCGCCGCGAGGATGTGGTGGAGAAGGTGGGGGAGCTGCGGCGGCGCATCCCCGATGTGGTTTTGCGGACCACCTTTCTGACAGGCCATCCCGGGGAGAGCCCGGCGCACTTCCGGGAGCTGCGTTCATTCATGCAGCAGGTTCCCTTCGAGCGGGTGGGTGTATTTGCCTACTCACGCCAGCCCGGGACGGCTGCGGCCTCGCTGGAGAACCGGGTTCCCCGGCGGGTGGCGGAAAAAAGAAGGGATGCCCTGCTGGGCATCCAGCAAAAAATAGCACTGAATTTTAACCGCAGCCTGCAGGGTTCCCGCTTCACCGTCCTGGTGGAGGGACGCGCCGGGAGGGGCGGCTCGCTCCACTGCGGACGCACCTCCTTCCAGGCCCCCGAAGTTGACGGGCTGACCTATTTTTTCTCTTCCCGGCCGCTCCGGCCCGGCAGCCTGGCCGCTGTCCGGATCACTGCCGCTTCACCCTACGATCTCTTTGGGAAGCTGCTGGGGACCGCAGAAAAGCCTGGCACCTGACCTAGAAAAAGGTATACCCATATTGCCGGCAATCTGTTGCCCGGCCGCCCCTTCTTTGCTATAATCAAACATACATTATGTAAACTATCAAGGGAGCGGTTGATGTGCCCCAACTGCATTGGCCAAAAGTTCTGCTTGTTGCGCTGCTGGCGCTTGTTCTCTTTTTTGGCGCCGATCATGTGTTCCGGCGTTATTTCCGGGAAGAGCCTTTTCTTGACAGCCTCTGCCGCCTTGAAGGAGTGGCCGTCGCCGAACTTGCCGCCGGCAAGAACGGGGTAAAACTTGTCATCACTCCGGAAGATTCCTACCGGGGTCAGCTGCAGTCGCTCATCGCCTCCGTGGAAAAAGAGGCGGCCGGGCACTACCGCGAACTGCCCTCCATCGAGATCAGGGACCGGCGCAGCCCCCGGCTCGATCTGTTTGCTGCTGCCGTCAGCCCCGACCTGTACGAGGCGGTCAGATCGGGGCGCTATCGCAGCGCAGCCGAAAGGATCAGGGAGGCCGCCGGGCTGTACGAACTTACCGAACAGAATTTCACGGTCGATTCACGATACCTGTACCTGCAGGCGCGTGACGGATCCGGCTATCTTTACATGCTGGTGCCGCTGCCGCCGCTGACGGAAGGAGGGGCCGCAGATGCGTGAGCTGTTGGCCGGACTGGGAGCGGCGGCGCTGGTGGTCCTGCTCTACTACCAGAGCAGCCTGATCCCGCTGGTGATCCTTGCGGGCCTGTTCCTGGCCCTTTTCGCCTTTCCCGGTCTCAAGACGCCCCGGCTGAATACCGTGGGCAACGGCTTCAGGGGTAAAAAAATCAGTTTCAACGAGATCGGGGGTCAGGATGTGGCCAAGAAGGAGCTTCTGGAGGCCCTTGATTTCGTGACCAGGCCCCAGGAGATCAAGCGCATGGGCATTCGCCCGCTGAAAGGGGTAATGCTTATCGGCCCCCCGGGCACGGGAAAAACACTGCTGGCCAAGGCGGCAGCCGGCTATACCGGCTCGGCCTTTGTCAGCGTTGCCGGCAGCGAATTCATCGAGATGTATGCCGGCGTGGGGGCGCAGCGGGTGCGCAGGCTCTTTGACCGTTGCCGGCGCAAGGCGGCAATCGAAAAACGCAAAAGCGCCATCCTTTTTATCGATGAAATCGAGATCCTCGGTGGAAAGCGCGGCCGCCACAGCAGCCATCTGGAGTACGACCAGACCCTGAACCAGCTCCTCGTGGAAATGGACGGTCTCGGTGTCAAAGATGATCTTCATATCCTGGTCATCGGCGCCACCAACAGGCCGGACACCCTTGATCCGGCGCTGCTCCGCCCGGGGCGCTTTGATCGCATGGTCCAGGTGGATCTGCCCGATCTGGAGGGGCGGGTCCATATCCTGAAGCTGCACCTGCACAACAAACCTGTCGAGGAGAGCGTGTCGCTGGAAAGAATTGGCCGCGAAACTTTCGGCTTCTCCGGAGCGCACCTGGAGAGCCTGGCCAACGAAGCCGCCATCCTGGCCCTGCGCCAGGGTCTCAGCACTATCGGTGAAAGGGAGCTTCTGGAGGCCGTGGACAAGGTGATCATGGGCGAGAAGCTGGAACGCAAACCCGGTGAGGAGGAGCTGTGGCGCATAGCCGTTCATGAGACGGGGCACGCCCTCGTCAGTGAGGCCTTGAAACCCGGTTCCGTATCGCAGGTGACGATCACACCGCGCGGCAAGGCCCTGGGATACGTTCGCCACAAGCCGGAACGGGATTACTATATCTACACCCTGGACCACCTGGAGGAGCAGATTGCGGTCCTGCTGGGCGGATCGAGCAGTGAAAAACTGGTTCTGGGCAACCGCAGCACCGGATCGCTGAACGATTTCAACCAGGCTGTTGAACTGGCCAAAAAAATCATCTCCGCCGGACTTTCCCGCCTCGGCGTCGTCAGCATCAGGGATCTGCCCGCCGGGCTGCTGCACCGGACCATCCAGCAGATCATCGGGAAGCAGGAACAGTGGGTCACCGCTCTCCTGGCCGAAAAGATCATTCTGATCAAGGAAATTGCCGGCACCATTCTCGAAAAAGAGAAGATCAGCGGTGAAGCCCTGCGCCGTTATATTTCAACCCCCCCGGGCGAAGCATGCTAGCGCCGTGTTATAATTAAGCAAAAACGGCGGTGGTTTGCATGCAGCTGGATCTCATCTGTATCGGCAGCGAACTTTTAACGGGCCTGGTGGAAAACACAAATGCGGGTTACATTTCCCGCCGCCTCTGGTCCCACGGCATTGCGGTGCGGGAGGAGCGCGTGGTGCCGGACAGCATCCCCGCCATTGCCGGTGCCTTGAGGGAATCCTTGCTTTCCAGCGAGGCGGTAATCTGCATCGGGGGGCTGGGGCCGACAGATGACGACCTGACCAGGGAAGCTGTCTCCGAAGCGCTGGGACGTCCCCTGTGCCTGCATCCGGATTGGCTCCGGCGCCTGGAGCATATGTTTTCCGGCAGGGGCTATCCCATGCCGCCGGGGAACCGCAAGCAGGCGCTGGTGATCGAGGGTGGCCGCCTGATCTACAATCACCGGGGGACGGCTCCTGGAGAGGTCATCCCCGCCGGGGAGGGACAGCGCGTCATTCTCCTTCCCGGACCCCCCCAGGAGATGATCCCCATGTTTGAAGAGGAGATCCTGCCCCTTCTGGTGGCGGAGACACCGCCGGGGGGATGGCGGACCAGAATTATCCGGACCTCGGGCTGCGGCGAATCGCTTCTGGAAGAAAAAGTAAAGGAAAGCGGCCTGCCCGGCGGAGTACAGCTCTCCCTCGTGGCCAGGGGGGGAGAGGTGCTGCTGCAGCTGAAGAGCTGCGGCGAGCGGGCGGCGGGACTCCTGGAGGAGAGCGCCGCGCGCCTGCGTGAAAAACTGGGCGGCTATATATACGGCGAAGAGGAGGAGACCCTGGCCGAAGCCCTGGCCGGAGTTTTCAAGAAACGCCGCCTGACCCTGGCCCTGGCCGAATCCTGCAGCGGCGGTCTGCTGGCGGACAGCATTACCGATGTGGCCGGGAGCTCACAATTCTTCGAAGGATCGCTCGTGACTTACAGCAATGGGGCCAAGGAGTCGCTTCTGGGCATAGATCCGGGGCTGCTCCGCCGCGAGGGAGCGGTCAGCGAGGCCGTTGCCCTGGCCATGGCCCGCGGAGCCAGGGAAAGGCTCGCCGCCTCGGTGGGCGCCGCCATCACCGGCATTGCCGGTCCCGACAGCGATTCCTCGGGCCGCCCCGCGGGCCTGGTCTACATTGCCGCTGCCGGTCCCTTCGGGGAAAGATGTCACCGCCTCGAACTGCCCGGCACCCGCAGAGCCGTAAAGGAGAGGGCGGTGCAGTCCTTGTTGACCATGCTCTGGAGGTTGGTGCGTATTGAAGAACAATAAGAGAATACTGATATTACTGGTCATCCTCGCGGCCTCTGCCGGCCTCTTCATTGCCGCCGCCCTCTTCAGCGAAACCTCCTTTGAAATCGGGGCATTTGAAATGACCGCGGCGCTGGTCCCCTCGCTGCAGGGTGAAACGGTGATCGTTTTCCCGCCTTTCGGCAAGCTGCGCGCTTTGACCCATCATCCACCCTTTCTTCTGGAAATTACCCTGAAAAATGTGGAACTGGAGCGGCTCCCGGCATCGCTGAAGGAGCTGTCCGCCTCGCCGGCCATCTCATTTTTGCAAAAAGAATTTCAAGAAAAAATGGCTCATTTTTTTCTTCGCCAGGCGCTCCTATCCTTCTTTTGCAGTGCCCTGCTCCTGATTATTCTGCTGCGGAGCGACTGGCGGCGCCTGCTCAAGGGCGCCCTGGCCGGCGGGCTTCTCTCTCTTCTCCTGCTGGCGCTGCTCCTCGGGGCCACCCTGATCTACCCATACAATATCGGCGCCTTCAACAATCCCCGTTATGAGGGGGCCCTGGCTGCGGCGCCCTGGATCATCCGCCTGGCCGGAGAGGCGCAGGACACCGTAAGCGCATTGAGCGAACAGTTCGAGGTGATGGCGGTAAACCTGGAAGAGCTCTCCAGCCGCCTCCACGGGATCAACCCGCCCCCCGACAGCGAAGAGATCCGGGTGCTGCATGTTTCCGATATTCATAACAACCCCGCCGCCTTTGATCTCATCGAGAAGGTTACAGAAGCCTTTCAGGTTGACCTCATCGTGGATACGGGTGATCTGACGGATTACGGATCGGAGATCGAAACGGAGCTGGCCGCGCGATTGGCCCGGCTGCCGCTGCCTTACCTTTTTCTCCCGGGCAACCATGACAGCCTGGAAAGCATTGAGCTGCTGCGCAGCGAGGGAGCGCTGATCATCGGTGCGGATCCTGTCGAGATCGAGGGTCTGCGCATTGCCGGGCTGCCCGATCCCGCCTCGGCAGAGCCCTCGGCGGAGGTGGCCCCGGCGGAATACCTGCATCAGGCGAGCCTCCAGGCCGGGGAAAAGATACTCGCGGGTGAAAGGCCTCCCGATATCCTTGCCCTTCACAACCCGCTCATGGCGGAGCCTTTCCTCGGCAGGCTGCCGCTCATCCTCTGCGGGCATACCCACAGCGCGGGAATATATTTTGACGGGGAGAGTCCCACCATCCTGGTCAACGCCGGGACCACCGGTGCATCGGGAGTGCGCGGCCTTCTGGCGCCGCACCAGAATCCGTACAGCGCCGTCATCCTCTACTTCAATCCCGGTTCTGACGGCGGTATGGAGCTGGCCGCCGCCGATCTGATCAGCATCGAGCAGCTGCAGGATTCTTTCACGCTGCAGCGTTTCTACAACCGCCGGGCCGGCAGCTGAGATCGCTGCCTGCCGCCGGGGAAAGCGGCGCCGGTCTCCAGGTTCAGGCAGGGCGGCACGCTTCCGGCCGGGCCATGTTTGTTTCCAGAAAGGAGAGAAATAATGCGTCTCTTTATTGCTCTGGATCCGTCAGCCGGGCAAAGGGAAAAATTGCAGGCCCTGCAGCTGCGCCTGGCCCGCTCCCTTGATGGAGTGAAATGGGTCCGGCCCGAAGGACTTCATCTGACCCTTAAATTCCTGGGGGAACAGGAGCCGGGGGTGGTGCCCTCCATAATTGCGGTCATGCAAAAGGCGGCTGCATCAACATCCCCTTTTGAATTGCAGTTTGGAGGCGCCGGTGTGTTCCCGTCACCCGGCAGGGCGCGAATTATCTGGTCCGGAATCCTGCGCGGCGCGGACGAAACAATAAATCTTGCCGCCTCCCTGGAGAAGGAACTGGCGAAAAAGGGGTTCCCCCCTGAAAACCGGCCTTTCAGGGCCCATATCACCCTGGGCCGGGCCCGCAGGCCTTTGCCGGTAAAAGAGCTTTTGCGCCTCCTCGACCTGGAAAACTCCTTTGCAACGGGGCCCGCTCCGGCGGCAGCGATGCGCCTTTACGAGAGCCGGCTGACCCGTCAGGGAGCGCACTATACAGTGCTTGAAGAGATATTGTTGATGGAAAAATAGAGGAAAATAAGGGGGAAACAAGAATAAGAAAACTATCAGCTGAATCCACTAAAGGAGGTTTTTCAGGTGGACAAAGAAAAGGCCCTGGAGGCGGCTTTACTGCATATTGAAAAACAGTTCGGCAAGGGCTCGGTCATGAAGCTGGGACAGCATGCAACTGCGGGAATTGCGGCAATCCCTACCGGCTGCCTTTCCCTGGACCTGGCTTTGGGGATTGGCGGCCTGCCCAGAGGCCGGGTCGTTGAAATTTTCGGCCCCGAATCATCGGGCAAGACTACCGTGGGGCTGCATGTCATTGCCGAGGCCCAGAAACTGGGCGGCTACTGCGCCTTCATCGATGCCGAGCATGCTCTCGACGCCATCTATGCCGGCAACCTGGGCGTGAATATTGACGAGCTGCTGGTCTCCCAACCGGATACGGGAGAGCAGGCCCTTGAAATTGCCGAAGCGCTGGTGCGCAGCGGCGCCATCGATGTCCTGGTTATAGACTCCGTGGCCGCCCTGGTGCCCCGGGCGGAAATTGAAGGCGAAATGGGTGATGCCCATGTGGGGCTGCAGGCCCGCTTGATGTCACAGGCGCTGCGCAAATTATCCGGGGCCATCAGCAAATCGCAGACCGTGGCTGTTTTTATCAACCAGATCCGTGAAAAGGTGGGCATCATTTTCGGCAATCCCGAGGTCACCCCCGGGGGCAGGGCTTTGAAATTTTATTCTTCCGTGCGGCTGGATGTGCGCAGGGTGGAGGCGTTGAAGCAAAGCGACGAGATCATCGGCAACCGGACCCGGGTCAGGGTGGTCAAGAACAAGGTGGCCCCGCCCTTCAAGGTGGCGGATTTTGACATTCTTTACGGCAAGGGGATCTCGGCGGAGGGATCGCTCATCGATATCGGTGTCGATGTTAAAGTTTTACAAAAAAGCGGGGCCTGGTATTCCTACAAGGATGAACGCCTGGGTCAGGGGCGTGAAAATGTGCGGGAATATTTGAAGGAGCATCCCGAACTGAGCAGGGAGATAGAGCTGAAGATCCGCGAACTCTGCGGCTTGCCCTCGCCGCAGGAAGCCCCTCCGGAGGAAAGCGGGAAAGGAGAGTAATGATCCGGCTGCAGGAAGACAAAGAGCTCAGGAAAGCCCGGGCCGGCCTGCTGAGGCTGCTCGGTTACCGCGCCAGGAGCAGGCGGGAGGCGGAGGCATACCTGCAGAAAAAAGGTTTTGACAGCGCCGTAATCGAAACAGTACTGGGCGAGATGGAGAAATGGCGCTATATCGATGACTGCAGCTTCACCGCCGGACTCATTGAAAGCTGCCTGCGCAAGGGCTGGGGTCCGCTGCGCGCCCGCTTTGCTCTTCTTTCCCGGGGCATTCCCCGCCCCAGGGCCGAAGAGGGCATCGAACAATATTACGGACCCGGCGTGGAAGAATCGCTGGCCCGGGGGATACTGGAGGGTAGAATCGATCCCGGCGCCGAAGTCATGGACAGGGGTTCGATACGCAGGCTTGCCGCCTATTTGAAACGGCGGGGTTTCCGTGATCGGGTGATCATGAAAATTTTGCGGGAGCGCTGCTCCTACCTTGATTACTGACAGTGAAAGATTTTTATTCCCTGCCGGAGCAGGCTGCGCTTCGCACAGGGTGGGGCGGCGGTCCGGCCATGCAAATGTTTTGCTGCGTCAAGGCGGCGCTTCACTGCACAAAAAGCGCCCTTGACATAATTTTTCTCCGGGGTTACAATATTATCGGAATGATTTACCAATAAGACTGGTTTTCATAGATGATCGTTTCTCAGTTCCGGTCTAAAAGAGAAACCTTTGGTGCTTTGATAAGCGCTGCCATAGATTTCCTGGGATGTAGGGTGCGTACACGGTTAGAGGTGTAAGTATCTTTATATCAGTAGTTCTCTTTTAAGCTGTGTTCTGTGAACACAGCTTGTTTTTTTAAACTATTGAAATGGTGGTGAGATATGATGCAGGATTTTATTGTTATTGTAATTGCAGTTGTTGCGCTGGTCCTCGGCGTCATCGCCGGTTATTTTATCCGCAAACTTCTTGCTGAGGCAAAAATAACCTCTGCCGAAGCTGCTGCCAAAAAAATTATCGAGGAAGCCAAACAGGAGGCAAGGGCGAACAAGAGAGAAAAGTTTCTGGAAGCAAAAGAGGAGGCCCATAAATTAAGAAATGAAATCGAGCGGGAGAGCCGGGAGCGCCGCAATGAGTTGCAGCGCTTTGAACGGAGGCTCATGCAGAAAGAGGAATCCCTGGATCGGAAGACCGGCTCCATTGAACGCAAGGAAGAGGATCTGAAAAAGAAAGAGGAAGAAAACCGGCGCATCCAGGACAGGCTGGAGCAGCTCCATAAAAAACAGATCGCTGAACTGGAACGCATCTCCAGCATGTCCATGGAAGAAGCAAAAGAGACAATTTTGCAGAGGGCCCGCGACGAGGTCTCCCACGAGATGGCCATGATGGTCAAGGATGTGGAAAACCAGGCCCGGGATGAAGCGGCCAAGAAGACGCGGGAAATCATCACCATGGCCATTCAGCGCTGCGCTGCGGACCATGCCTCCGAGGCCACGGTTTCGGTGGTGTCGCTGCCCAATGAAGAGATGAAAGGGCGGATCATCGGCCGGGAAGGGCGAAACATCAGGGCCCTGGAGACGCTTACCGGAATAGACCTGATCATTGACGACACCCCCGAGGCGGTGATCCTTTCCGGCTTTGACCCCATCCGGCGGGAGGTGGCCAGACTGGCCCTGGAGAAACTGATCAGCGATGGACGGATTCATCCGGCCCGGATCGAAGAGATCGTGGAAAAAACACGAAAAGAAGTGGAAACCCAGATCCGGGAAGAAGGAGAGAGGGCCACATTCGAGACCGGGGTCCATGGATTGCATCCCGAGCTGGTCATCATGCTGGGAAAACTGCGCTACCGGACATCATACGGGCAGAATGTGCTCCAGCACTCCATCGAGGTATCGCACCTTGCCGGGATGATGGCCGGTGAACTGGGACTGGACATCGCCTTTGCCAAAAGAGCAGGACTGCTGCATGATATAGGCAAGGCTACAGACCATGAAACCGAGGGCTCCCATGTAGTCACCGGGGCCGATCTGGTAAAAAGATACAAGGAATCCCCGGGTATTGTCAATGCCGTGGCCGCACACCACGGTGATGTAGAATTTCATACCCTGGAAGCGGTTCTGATACAGGCCGCTGACGCCATCTCCGCCTCCCGCCCGGGAGCGCGCCGGGAAACACTGGAGGCATATATCAAGAGGCTGGAAAAACTCGAAGGCATTGCTGAATCATTTGACGGGGTGGACAAGGCTTATGCCATCCATGCCGGCCGGGAGATCCGGATCATGGTCAAGCCGGAGCGCATCGACGACCTCAAGTCAATCCAGATGGCCCGGGATGTGGTAAAAAGAATAGAGAGCGAGCTGGAATATCCCGGACAGATCAAGGTCAATGTGATCAGGGAAACACGGGCCATAGATTATGCCAAATAGCCCCATTCATGCCGGATAATATTAAGTGCCCTGCGGGGCACTTTTCATTTTTAATGCAGGACTTTCACTGCAACCTATGGAATAGAATCTTAGAAAAAGGGGGAGCAACCTATGCTAAAGGGATCGCTGGACGAATCATACCACGTAAACATGCTCATTGAACTGCTGGTGCGGTTTCCCGAAATCTATACCATTACTTACAACATGAACGCTTCGGCCTGCTGCATTTCCTACATGATCAAAGGGCCAATCGAACAGAAGCCCTTGAGCGATCTGCGGCGGCAACTTAAACAGAATCTTGATGCGCTTTATTTCCTGCATAACCATGGAGAACCGGACAAATTCAAAATAACCGGCAGCAGGTACCATAATTTGACGCAGATCCAGATCAACATGGAAGGCGGTTCGCTGCTCGGGGAATCCGTCAGCCTGATCACAAAAACGGTGCAGGGATTTTTTGGTGAAGACCTGATCAGTGAAATATCTGCGGAATACGATGGATCCCTGGCCGCCATTGCGGAACCCTTTGAAGAGCTGCCGGGCCGTTCACCTGCGGTAACCCCCGCCCGCAAGATCAGCCACCTTTTCGCCTTCCGTGAAGCCGGGAAAGTATACATATATGACAAATAGATTTTTTTTACCAGGGTCTGCCTGACTCTTTAGAAATATCTTGCACTATCTTTGCCATTTTGCATATTACCGGATCAGGCGCCATCCGGACCTTTTTGGGGGGCTGTTCAGGCAGAGATGACAAAATTGTAATATTCATATTTTTCAGGCAGGAATTTCATATAATTTCACGAAGTACAATCAGGCAAATCCCGTTGAAGGAGGTATCGACTGGTTAAATGGAGGTATTAAAAGTTTCAGCAAAGTCCAATCCCAATTCTGTGGCCGGTGCATTAGCAGGAGTGCTGCGTGAACGGGGGGGAGCCGAGATTCAAACCATCGGCGCCGGAGCCCTGAACCAGGCCGTAAAGGCGGTAGCCATAGCCCGCGGATTTGTTGCCCCTGGCGGTATCGATCTGATCTGTATTCCCGCTTTTACGGATATTCAAATCGACGGGGAGGAACGTACAGCCATCAAATTGATTATCGAACCGCGCTAACCTGTTTGATGGAAGCGATCAAAAGACACCCTTGGCCCAACCTGGCAGGGGGTGTTTTTTTTTAATCGATTTTGGAGTAGAATAAAGTCATGCACAGAAACAATTTCAAAATTGCCGATTGTCATTGCGATACCATCTCCCGGTTTGGAAAGGATAACTATGAATTTGGCCGGCGCAATACAGCCGGCCATGTTGATCTGCCCCGGCTGCAGGAGGGGGGAATTGCCCTGCAGTTTTTCGCCGTCTGTGTGGCCCCTGCAAAGGAGCGCAATCACCTGCAATCCGCCCTCGAACAGATCGGCCGTTATCACCGCTGCCTTGAGGAAAACAGTTCTCACCTTAAAAGCCTTCTAAATGAGAAAGATCTGGAGACAGCGGAGAAAGAGGGGAAGATTGCCGCGCTGCTGGCCCTGGAAGGGGCGGAGCCGCTGCAGGGCTGCCCCGAACTGCTGGATATTTTTTACCGGCTGGGCCTGCGGGCGCTCTCCTTGACCTGGAATCACCGCAACCTTTATGCCGACGGCACCGGTGAAGAGGCCGCGGGCGGCGGACTGACCCGCGCCGGCAGGGCCCTGGTGCCGGAACTGTCCCGCAAGGGAATTATCCTGGATCTGAGCCATCTTTCAACGCGTTGCTTTTTCGAGGCCCTCGAGCTCTTCCGAAAGCCGCCCCTGGTATCCCACGCCAACGCGCGGCAGCTGTGCGATCACCCCCGCAATCTCACTGATGAACAACTGAAAGCGCTTGCATCGCGGGGGGGGGTGATCGGCCTGAGCCTCTACCCCCGCTTTATCACCGGTGAATCTAAAGCCGGCCTGGAACAGCTGCTGGATCATTTTATCCATATTGCCGGTCTCATCGGTGTTGAACATCTGGCTTTTGGCTCCGATTTTGATGGAATCGATTGCACCCTGGATGAGATAAGCAGCGCCTCGGACTACGGGCTGCTTCCCCAGGCCCTGTGCAGGCGGGGATTCCTTCCGCAGGAAGTGGAGTTGATGGCCTGGGGCAATATCAGCAGAGTAGTGCGCGCCAATCTCTGCGGCAGGGTATCATGAGCCGCGTGAAAGGATACCTGCCGGTGGACCTGCACCTGCACAGCACCGCTTCGGACGGCTCCCTGCCCCCGGCCGAATTGATTGCCAGGGCCGCTCATGCCGGACTGGCCGCAGTATCGCTGACGGATCACGATACCCTGGGCGGAATTGATGAGGCCCTGGCTGCCGGGCGGCGCTGCAGCATCGAAGTCCTGCCCGGTGTGGAGA
>JAPXLS010000006.1:0-25033 GCA_033809435.1 Bacillota bacterium | reverse complement strand
GTTTCGCGGGCCCGGCTGGAGCAGGCTCTGCCGCAGATAAACGAGGTTCTCAGAAAAAAGGGTTAGAACCGCAAACGAGGGCGGTGCCGCCAGGAAAGGAAGAACAGACCCGGATCATGGCTACCTTCATCGGCCAAATTCTGGTTACCGCCGGACTGTTGAACAGTCTGGCGGCTCCCTTGATCAAAGAGCGCTACCGGTTCATCAGGGAGCTCTCTTTCCGGATTGTGGGCAGCCGTATCACGGCCCGGGTCCTGGGCCGACGCAGTCTCTTCCGGTTTACAGGATTCGCCGCGGTACGTCTGACGGACTTCGTTTTTGAACCCTCTTTCCACAGAGCCGATCTGCTGCTTTCCCTGGAAGTGCAGCCTCGCTTTCTCGAACCGATTTTTGTGCGCCTGCTTGGAAGGGAACTTGCCCGCCGGCCCGGAGTGGACTGGTCAGGCAGCCGTTTGCGATTGGAGCTCGCCGAAATGCCCTGTTTCATACAGCTTATCGAGGGAGCCCCCTGGAACAACATTCTTTCGCGAATCGAGATTACCCGCTGCGGGCAAGGGGCGGAGGGGGAGCTGCTCTTCAATATTTATCTTCATGATAGGCGGGGAATTGATAATGAGGGCGGCAAGGGAGAAAATAAAATAACCGGATCATAGTATTGCCTGATACCAACGGAGATTGCGCGGATGCAAAGGCTATTTCTGCTCATGGCTCTGTTGCCCCTTGCCGAGCTGTGGCTCCTCATCGAAACGGGCAAGATCATCGGCAGCGGTCCAACGGTTCTGCTGGTTCTGGGTACCGGTTTGCTGGGCGCTCTGCTGGTACGCTCCCAGGGGCTGCACCTGCTTTCCCGGATCCGTGCGGACCTTGGACAGGGCATCATCCCGGGCCGGAAACTTATTGATGCGCTCTGCGTGCTGCTGGGAGGGATCCTCCTCATTACACCGGGGCTGATTACCGATCTGGGAGGGCTGTTGCTGCTCATTCCCTGCACCAGGCGCTTTTTCAAAGCCGCATTCCGCCGCTTTCTGAGACGTGCATTCCTTTGATCCATTGCCTTCAATTCGATGTTGCCGCTCCGACAGCTGCTTGGCGCGATCTGCAATCGCCCGAGCACTTCAGAACGAAACCCCGGCCCTCTGCTTATTATGAAAACCCGGGCGGGGATGCAGCCTCCAGATGGACTATCCCGGCGACGGCCAGGGTGATGGCCGGACCGCCGTCCTCCGGTTGGAAGCGGATTTTGCCCGCCGCTTCCTGCAGTCCCACGATTACCCCGGTGAAGGTGCGGCGGCCGCCGCAGCCGGTATAGATTGCCTTCAGGCGCAGGCCCGAGTGCATGGATTGCTCCGCAAGACGCTGGAACTGCTCCTGCTGCTGCTCATCAAGGATGGGGCGGCACCGTTCCGCTTCGGATGCGCTCTTCCGGCGGCGCTGCTCCAGCCGGGCCCGGTGCTCGGGCAGCATGAGGCAGCTGCAGGCAAATTGATGGTAAAGTTTTTTCTTCAACTCTGGTGTCCCCCGATCATGCCGGCGCGGGTGAAGAGCTGCCCCCCCGCGGTAAGGGAGACTGCCCTGAACAGGGCGGTGGGCCCGAAGCGCTCCCTGATCTCATCCGCGGCGTCGCCGAGTGAATCCGCGGCCTCGCGGCCGCTGAAAAAAGAGAGCTGGTAAGAGTGCCGGTCGGACAGCCCGCTGAGGCTCACGCCCAGCGCCCGCACGGGGCGGCCGTCCCAGTGGCGGTGAAAGAGCAGCCGGGCCGCAGGATAGACCCCGTCAGCGGCAGAGGCCGGTTCGGGCAGCTTTTTCTGGCGGGAAAAACCGGAGGGGTGGTCAAAATCGGCGCCGCGGCAATAGACATGGACCGTTGCCCCCATCTTTCCCAGAGCGCGCGCCCGGAAGCAGACCTCCTCGGTGAGCTCCAGCAGGACCGCCTCGATTTCGCGATGGGCGGAGTAATCCCTGGGCAGGGTGGCGCAGTGGCCGATTGCTTTTTGGGGAACAGGTTTGCCCGGCTGCAGGGTGGAGTAATCCACGCCCCGGGCATTCAGCCAGAGCAGCAGCCCGTTGACGCCCCAGCGCCGGGCGGGAATCCCACGGGGCAGCCGGGCCAGGTGCCCGATGGTGCGCACGGCCATGCGGCGCAGGTGCCCCTCCATGCGCAGGCCCACGCCGAAGAGATCGCCGATGGGCAGGGGCCAGACATGGGCCGCATAGTTGGCGCTGTTCAGCTCGAAAAAGGCGTCGGCCCTCCTTTTGGCGAACCGATCGCAGGCCATTTTGGCCTGGAGCGGATTCTCGCCCAGTCCGATGCGGCAGCGGATTCCTGTCTCCTCCCAAACCTGCTTGAGGATGAGGCGGGCCGCTTCGCGGGGCTCGCCCCAGAGGCGCTCGCAGCCGCTCAGATCGAGGAACTGCTCATCAATGGAATAGGGAACCACGCGATCGGTGAATTGCTCAAAGATCCGGGTCATCTGCAGGGAATACTCAAGATATCTCTTCATGTGGGGCCGGACGAAGATCACGTCGGGGCAATAGCGCCGGCATTCCCAGGCCGGCTGCCCGGCTTTGACCCCGCAGGCCTTTGCCTCCTTGCTGGCGGCCAGGACGATTCCGTGCCTCAGGGCGGGATCACCGCAGACGGCAACGGGCTTGCCGCGCAGGGAAGGGTTCCGGGCCATCTCCACGCCGGCATAAAAGGATTCCGCATCGGCGAGAAGAATTGATTTTTTATCCGTCACTGCACCGCCCTCCCCCGGCGAACATATGTTCCTCTTTACATTATACGATAATAAAGGGAAAATAGTAGAGGTAATATTTGTCGTTGTATTTCTGATGCATTCCAATAAAATAGGCATGCGGCAGGGAAGGAGCCGGGGCTGCGGGATACCCACGGCCGGGCGGCGAATTCACCGGGGCAAAAATCTTGAGGAGGGAGCACAGTGAAGGAAAAAATTTTTTACTGCATCAATGTGGAACAGTTCGATCGCGAATTCCTGGAGGAAATCTGTGATCTGGCCGACAGGATCAGGGAGATCTCCCGAACCAAGGCCGGCATGGAATATCTTGCCTCGACCCTGAATCACAAACGGGCCATGCTTTATTTTGTGCAGTCCTCGACCAGGACTTTTCTCTCCTTTTACAGTGCCTGCCAGATGCTGGGCATAAAGTGCGCCGAGGTTCGCGATCCGAAAACCTCCTCCGAAATAAAAGGGGAATCGGAAGAGGATACGGTGCGTATATTCTCCCTTTACTTCGATCTCATTATCATGCGCCACCCGCAGGCAAATTTTGCCGAAAAGATCGCTTACCTGCTCAACAAAACAGATCACCCCGTGCCGGTGATCAATGCCGGTTCAGGAAAGGACCAGCACCCGACGCAGGCGTTGCTCGATATCTATACCCTGCGGCGCAGCTTCACGCACCGCGGCGGAATCGACGGAAAGAAGATCGCCTTTGCCGGTGATCTGCGCCGCGGCCGGACGGTCCGCTCACTGGCCAAGCTGCTCACCCACTTCCGGGAGATGAAGCTTTATTTTATAGCTCCGCCCGAATACCAGATTGGTGCCGATATCACCGCTATTCTTGAACAGCAGAAAACAGCGTACGAGATTACGGATGACTTTGATCGGGTTATTCCCGAGGTGGATGCCATCTACATGACCCGCCTGCAGGACGAATGGGATCAGGAGGAGGGGGGGCATGTGGATATCGACATCGATCGCTACTCCTTCAAGGAGCGGCATCTTGACCTGTTGAAGTCTGACGGCATCATCATGCACCCGTTGCCCCGCCGCCAGGAAATTGCGGCAGAGGTGGACAGCGATCCCCGGGCGGCGTACTGGAGACAGGTGAGAAACGGGATGTATATCCGGGTGGCCCTCATTGCAAGCATATTCCATCGTGACCGGAACATCCGGGAATACTACCTGAGCAACAACCTGTAATTTACCGGCAACCCTGCACTGACGCCAAAAAAATTGCCGGGCCGGCGGGAGAGATGTCCTGCAATCGCCGGATGAAGGCGCAAGGGGAGGGGGAAAAGGGTGAAGCTGGAGCCTCTGGTTTATCTGGGCGCAGGCCTCGTCGGCCTGCTGTTCGGCAGCTTTTACAATGTGGTGATCTGCCGCTATCGGGAAAAAATCTCCATTATCCGCCCGCGCTCATACTGCCCTCACTGCAAAACCCCTTTACGGGCTGCCGATCTTGTCCCCATTTTCAGTTATCTTTTTTTGCGGGGGCGGTGCCGTTACTGCGGAGCCGGAATCTCATTTCGCTACACCGCCGTGGAGCTTTTCAGCGCCCTGCTTTTTGCAGCTGCTTTTTGGCGCTTCGGCCTCTCCCCGGAACTCCTGATATATATTCCGCTTTTCTCCATTCTTCTGATTATCTCGGCCATCGATCTGGAAATAAAGAAAATCCCCAACATCTTTGTGGGGATCATTTTTGCCCTGGCTTTGCTCCGGCAGGTAATCAGCCCCGTCCTTGCCTGGCCCGACGCCGCTCTGGGCCTGCTGGCCGGGGGCGGCATTACCCTGCTCATCGCACTGGTGAGCCGGGGTGGCATGGGGGGGGGCGATGTGAAGCTCCTGGCCGTCCTCGGTTTTCTGGCCGGCTGGCTGGACCTGATCCTTCTATTTGTTCTGGCTGTCTTCATCGGGGCGGCGGCCGGAATTGGCCTGATTGTTTTCAGGAAAAAGAACGGCAAGACTGCTTTACCCTTTGGGCCTTTTATCTTTCTTTCCTATATTATTGTTTTTTTCTGGGGCTCCCGGATCTGGGACTTTTACTTTTCGCTCTTTTGAAGTATAATCAATCCTTAAAAGGATCTTTTTTGTCCGTTTATAATTCCGCCTTTGTGTGGAACCTTTAAACGTTCGCTGTTGTATACATATAGGAAAACAAAGAAGATGCTGCAACATGCCTTGGACCAGCTGCAAGGCGCATGTTAGAACAGGGATAAACGTAAAGGGTGGGTAAAAATGATGATCGAGAACAGAACTCTGCAGCAGTGGATCTCCGAAATGGGGGAACTTTGCCGTCCGGACAACATTGTCTGGATTGATGGTTCGGAAGAGCAAAGGAAAGCCCTTGAAAAAGAGGCGGTGGCAACAGGCGAGATGTACGCCCTGGATGAAAAGAAATGGCCCGGCTGCCTCTATCACCGTACCGCAAAAAACGACGTGGCCCGGACAGAGCATTTGACCTACATATGCACCTCGAAAAAGGAAGACGCCGGTCCGACCAACAACTGGATGGATCCCGCAGAAGCCTACCACAAGGCGGGAGCATATTTCCGGGGAGCAATGAAGGGCAGAACCATGTATGTGATCCCTTTTGCCATGGGGCCGCTGGGTTCCCCCTTTACCAAAATAGGCATAGAGCTGACGGACAGCATCTACGTGGTTTTGAACATGCTGATCATGACCAGAGCCGGCCGGGACGTCCTGGAGCAGCTGGGAGAGAGCGATGATTTTACCAGGGGGTTGCACAGCAAGGCCGATCTGAGCCTGGAGAAAAGGCTCATTCTCCAGTTTCCCGAAGACAACACTATCTGGAGCGTCAGTTCGGGGTACGGCGGCAACGTGCTCCTGGGGAAGAAGTGTCTGGCCCTGCGCATTGCCAGCTGGCTCGGGCGCAATGAAGGATGGCTGGCCGAGCATATGCTGATCATGGGGATCGAGGATCCCCGGGGGAGAGTCGATTACATTGCCGCCGCCTTTCCCAGCGCCTGCGGCAAGACCAACCTGGCCATGCTCATACCGCCGGAGCATTTCCGGAAGCAGGGCTACAGGGTATGGACTGTCGGCGACGATATTGCATGGATCCGGCCCGGTGAGGACGGCCGGCTCTGGGCGGTCAATCCGGAAACAGGTTTTTTCGGCGTCGCCCCCGGAACGAATGCACACTCCAATCCCAATGCCCTGGCCATGGTCCGGCGGAATACCATCTTTACCAACGTTCTGCAGACAGCGGATGGGGATGTCTGGTGGGAAGATGGGGAAGGAGAGCCGCCCGCAGAAGGGATCGCCTGGGACGGTCGCCCGTGGAAACCGGGCCTGGTTGATGAGTCCGGGAAGCCTGTGCCGGGCGCCCATCCCAATTCCCGTTTCACGGCGCCCGCCTCCCAATGCCCCACCATTTCACCGGAATGGAGCAACCCCCGGGGCGTTCCGCTGACGGCTATTGTCTTCGGCGGCCGGCGGTCGCGGCTGGCCCCTCTGGTTTATGAGGCCTTCAACTGGCGGCACGGGGTCTATACCGGAGCCACGATGGCTTCCGAGATCACCGCGGCACAGTACGGCAAGCAGGGGAAGGTGCGCCGGGATCCCATGGCCATGCTGCCCTTCTGCGGTTACAACATGGCCGATTATTTCCGGCACTGGCTTGATTTTGGGGAGAACATGGAGAAACCGCCGGGGATATTTCATGTTAACTGGTTCAGAAAGGATGAGCGGGGCAACTATATCTGGCCCGGGTTTGGTGAAAATCTGAGGGTGTTGAACTGGATCATCGAACGTTCTCACGGTCGGGCTTCCGCTGTGGAGACGCCCATCGGATTTGTACCGGCTGAGGAAGGACTGGATCTGGCGGGTCTGGAGATCTCCCCGGAGACAATTGAAAAGCTTTTCGCCGTTGATCCCGGGGATTGGCTGGAAGAGCTATCCGGCCACCGCAGATTCTTCGAGCAATTTGGCGAAAGACTACCTGCCGGTATCCGGGAGGAATACGAGGCTTTTTCCGAAAGGCTGTCGGCGGAGAAAGTGGGAACGCGTTAGCAAATCTTTGGTGTGGCACGACGGGCACATTTTCACGAAGGGGGGCTCAAGCCCCTTCTTTTTTTGCAGGAAAAAAGGCGATGCTGGAGAAATCAATATAAGATGATTGATAAGGGGGAATATTCAATGTCCTTGTGGGATCTGCCGGACCCGCCGGACTGGCTGCTGCAGAAAGCTGCGGAAGAATACTATACAACCAATCCTGCTGATTGGCGGTGCCATGGTCCGGCTGCCGAACCGCAGGAAGAGGTGACCTGCTCCCACCGTGGCCTCAGTGAAGCAAGCCCGGTTCGGCTGAGGCGTGCTGCAGCCCCCTCCGGAGACATTTACAGTCTGGGAAAGTGCGAGATCTGCGGCATGGTCCACTGGTTCTATCCCGGCCCCTTGCACATGGGGCCCTGCTCTGACCGGACAGGCTAATTGCCGGCTGTGTCTTTGAATATATCCGCCAGTCCCATCACCATATGGGCCATTCCGAAACCGATCAATCCGGCGCCCAGGGTGCCGCCAACAGCCTTGCCCACTCCAGTAATAACCAAACCCAACCCGGCCATGCCCCAGCTTGTTTTGCTGCCCCTTTGCATGATGTTATCCATTGTCAGCTTCATATATATTACCTCCACATTGTATTCTGCCTCCCGGGGGGCTTTTTAACTATGGCATGATCTGGAGGCGAACCCGAAGGCTGCCAGAAAACAACCCTGTTTACCCGGATGCCTGATTCTGGCGGGAATTTTTTTCCGCCTTCCCGGATAACAGCGCACGGGTTTGTTGTTTCAATACGGCCTCCGGGCGCCTCCACTTCCGGAAGGGAAGAAATATTAGCTCTATTGTGTTAATATGGTGCCAACAGATATAGCAAAGGGGAGAGAGCGATGTTTGACTATATGCTTACGGAAGAGCAGCTCAAGCTGAGGGAGGAAGTTCGCGAACTGGTCAAATGGGTGCCTCGCGAGATGATCCTGGAAATGGATCGCGACGAGATCAAATTCCCGAAGGAATTCCTGAAAGAGGCCGCCAGGCGCTCGCTTTTTGGTCTTCGCTATCCGGAGAGGTGGGGCGGCCGGGGGATGGATTGGGTGACAACCTGCATGGCCCTGGAAGAGGTGGGTACGCTGGGATACGAGTTTGCCTGTGTCTTCGGTGTGGGCGCTGAACTGGTCTGCGACGCCGTCATCCTGCACGGCACCGACGAGCAGAAAGAAAAATATGTACGCCCCCTGCTCAAAGGGGAGTTATTTGCCGCCGAATGTCTCACCGAGCCCACGGGCGGATCCGACTTTTTCGGCTCCAGGAGCCGGGCCGAGGATAAAGGCGATTATTTTTTGCTGAACGGCAACAAGCGTTTTATCGTCGGCGGTGAGGGAGCGGATTTTTTCCTGGTCTACGCGGTAACGGATCCCCAGGTCAGGCCCCAGGAGGGGATCACCGCCTTTATCGTGGAGCGGGGGCCGGGGGTGGAGACGAAATACCTGTACGGGCTCATGGGCTGCCGGGGCGGAGGAACGGCTCGCCTGCTGTTCAGGGATGTAAAGGTGCCTCGTGAAAATGTGGTGGGAAAGGTTAACGGGGCTTATGATGTATTCAATACCATGATGATCCCCGAACGTCTGGGCACCGCGGCCATGACTATCGGGGCGGCCCGGCCGGCGCTGGAGATAGCCACATCCTACACCTCGCGGCGCAAGGCCTTCGGCCAGGTGATCAACCGTTTCCAGGGCGTCAGCTTCCAGATTGCCGAGGCGGCCATGCTGCTCGATGCCGCACGGGCCCTGGTCTATGCCACCTCCCGGGCGGTGGATGCCAAACTCGATCACCGCCGCATCAGGCGTATGGTTTCCGAGACCAAAAAGTTTGTCACCGAATCCTGCCAGAAGGTGGTCCACAACTCCATGCAGGTCCTGGGCGGTATCGGTTACACCAACATCCTGCCGGTGGAGAGGATCAGCCGCGATATCCGCCTGGCCTCCATCTGGACCGGCAGCAACGAGGTGATGTCCATGATCGTGGCCCACGAGTGGTACCGGGAATTTCTCCAGCATAAAAAGGCCCGCCAGGCGCGCAATTTTATCGCCGACGCCGAAGAGGCCTTTGCCGAGGACGAGATCATCTACGAATGAACCACCGGTGAAATCGTGCCCATGATATGTTTACCGGAAACTCTTGACCGGGATATATCAGGGGATGCTTGAAATATCATATTTATGCTTTCAGTCACTGGAGCACCTGACTTTTAATCAGGGTGTCGCAGTTTATATAATGCCATGATGGAAGGAGCAGTTGTGGGTTCGTCCACCCGGGATCGATTCCATTATTATGCTTGTAAGCAATAATCAACCATGTTATAATTAGCCTGGCTGTTAACAGGAATAGAGGGGGCGGGGTGACCTATATTTGAGCGGCTTGGTTAAGGTTGAAAGGGAACAGATCAAAAAAAAGCTGGTTGCGGCTCTTGGAAACCACACACAAATAGCAGGCGCTTACCTTTTTGGCTCTGCCCTGGGAAACTGTCGTCCGGACAGCGATATTGACATTGGCCTGATCACGATGCCTTTGTACAAGGTCACTGAAAGGGAGTTTGACATAATCGAGGCAAGGATTCTAAAAGAACTTTTACCCCTGGATGCCCACCATTTTGACCTGGTATTTTTGACCGCAAAAAACTATATATTATCCCATAAAGCAATCAATTCTGGAAGGCTTATTTATGTGCGGAATATGGGTGCCGTCACTGACTTTATAGAAACGGTAAGCCTAAGGTATAGAGAAAGTTACCCCCGCTACCGGCAGGCTCTCGAAACTATTGCCCTGGGGGAGTCGGAATGAAAGCGGACCGGGAAAGGATTATCAACAGGATCGCGCATATACGCAGGCAAATGCATGATATCCAGGCGCTAACCGAGGAAAAGTCTCAAGCAGATATACTCTGCGATCAGTGGCTCGTAAAGGGTCTTAAATATGCCCTTCAGACTTCCGTTGAAGCGATGATAGATGTTGCTTACCATCTTTCTGCAAAACAGTTCAGCCATGCGCCTGTTGATGCCCTCGATGCATTGCAGCTTTTGGTTTCCAAAGGGGTTCTGCATTCGGCCGAATTTGAAACATATTCGGCCATGGTTGGTTTCCGCAATAGGGTGGTCCATGGCTATCAGGATGTATCGGATCTGCGAGTTTATGAAATTGCCACTGAAGAAATGGGTAAATTTGAATCATTTATTGATTCCATCTTGCTTTTTTTACAATAATGGCGGCCGAATCGGAGAAAACGCTCATGATTTGCTCTCCTTGGGCTGCAACCGTACCGATGGCGGATGCATACACAAATATATCAGGAGGATCGCCCTCCTGATATATTCATCTGGTGAGCCATGCAGGAATCGAACCTGCGACACCCTGATTAAAAGTCAGGTGCTCTACCGACTGAGCTAATGGCTCATCTGGTGGAGAGGGCTGGATTTGAACCAGCGAAGGCAATGCCAGCAGATTTACAGTCTGCCCCCTTTGGCCGACTTGGGTACCTCTCCACATTTCAAATTGGAGCCGACGACCAGATTTGAACTGGTAACCTGCTGATTACAAATCAGCTGCTCTGCCGTTGAGCTACGTCGGCCGAATAACCGCCGCCCCGCAGGGCAATTAATAGTATAAACCAATTTAAAATCCCCGTCAACCCATTGACAGCGTTACTTTACAGGGTTTATCGCCTCGCCGGAAAGCCGGTTGGGCGGTCCGGGGATCGATCATACAGGGGGTTGGATATGTTCGCCACTTTTACCGCGATTTTTGAAGCCCTGGAGGCCATTGAAAAAGAGCTGGGTGAACCCATCAGCATGGCAAAACGCGATAAACTGATGGAGACGCTTCTCTCCCTGCGCAAGACCATGGACCAGTGTGTCCAGTACTGGCTGAAATTCGAAGAGCGGGTCAAGGAAATTGAAGAACGTTTTGAACTGACGCTGCCCGACACCCTGCCTCCGGGTTTTCTGGAAGATCTTGACGGCTTGAGCGGTGAAACGGAGGTGGAAAGCGCTGTTCCGGCGCTGCTTTCAGAAAAGGTGGGGGCCCCGGATCTGCCTGCAGAGAAGGAGCAGAGGGAGGCACCGATCAGTGAAATCACGGTAAGCGCTTTCCGGCGCGGGCTCGGCTTCTGGGAACTGGCCATGCTGAGGGAAGCGGTGGAGGAATTCAGAAAGGTAGTGGAAGACGATCCCAATCTGATCATGGGGCATATCTGCCTGGGCCTCTCCAGCGCACAGCTGGGCAAGGTGGAGGAGGCCTTTCGGGAGCTGAAACTTGTCCTGGCGCTGGACAAAAATAATTTTATCCGCGCTCTGGCGCTGAACACGCTGGGGATAATCCTTACGCAAAAGGAGGATTACCGCCAGGCCGAACATTACTTCAGAAAATCAGTCGAGGAAGATCCCGAACTCAAGGAGGGCTGGTTTAACCTGGCGGCAACCTGTTACAATCTGAAACGATACGGGGAGGCGGTCGCCGCCTTTGAAAGGGCATCCGCCCTGGCCGGAGATGACTGGGAAATTGAACTGTATCTGGGCCGTTCGCACAGTTACCTGGGGCAGCACAGGGAGGCGGTGAAAGCGCTGCAGAAAGCTTTCCGGAACAATCCCCGTGAACCGCTTATCACTTTCGAGCTGGGCATCGTGTACCGGCTGCTGGGCCAGGACAGCCGCGCTTTGTGCTATTTTCATAGTACCCGCAAGTTGATGGAGCCAAAATAGCGGGTAAATCTTGCTGCCCGGCGCCAGGGCAGGATTTGGGCAGGTAATTCACGAAAACTAATGCAGGATGAAAATCCTGGTGATGATTCCAGCGTTGGGAGGTGCAAGGTTGCAGGGAATGACAATAGGTATTATCGGGGGAACAGGTGTTTATGAAAATGCCTGCCTTGAAAATCCTGAAAAGATAGCTGTAAAAACAGATTATGGTGAAGTCCGATTGTGCCGCGGAAGGTACCGGGAGCGGGAGATTTATCTGCTGAACCGCCACGGTCCCGGACACAGTCTGCCGCCCCATCTGGTCAATTACCGGGCCAATATAGCGTCGCTCAAGGAGCTGGGCGTCGATGCGGTTATCGCCACTGCGGCTGCAGGCTCCTTGCGCCGGGAGCTGGTCCCGGGCCTCCGGGTGGTCATCGACGGGGTTGTAGATTTCACCAGTGGAAGGCCCTCGACCTTCTACACGGGGGGCGACAAAGGGGTTGCCCATGCAGATCTCACCCGGGCCTACTGCCCCCGGGTTCGGCGGGCCATTTTAAGGGCTTCCCGAAAACTCGGTGAGAAAATTATTGACGGGGGCTGCTACATCTGTACGGAGGGGCCCCGCTTCGAAACTCCGGCGGAGATCAAAATATTTGCACAATGGGGATGCGATGTGGTGGGAATGACCAATATGCCCGAGGTGACCCTGGCGCGGGAAGCCGGCTTATGCTACGCCGCCCTCGCACTGGTTACAAATTTTGCAGCGGGAATATCGGACAGGCCGCTGAGCCACCAGGAGGTTCTTGAAGAGATGGAGCGAGGCAGGGATTCACTGGACAGGCTGCTTGTGGAGGCGGCTGTGGAAGTAGAGCCGTCAAGGTCCTGCGGCTGCCCTTCCTCTGCCGGCCCCTGGCCTCCGGGCGGGCCCGCAAGCTGAGCGCATTCCGGTTCGGAGCGGGCGAAATTGATTGCAGGCGGCTGCGGCCTCAGCAGATCGCCTGGACCGCTCCACAATGTTATGGTGAGGGGGGGGAAGTGATATGGCGAGCATTCTTTTTGCCGGCGCCCGTATGATCACGATGGATCAAGAAAGGGAAAACGACTTTACCGGTGATCTGCTCATTGAAGGCGACCGCATCGCTGCAGTGAGCGAGAGGCCGGGTGATATTGAAAGAGACAGGGCGGAGCGGGTAATCCAGGGGAAAGATCTTCTGCTCTTGCCGGGGATGATCAATACACACGGCCACGCGGCAATGACGCTGTTGCGCGGGTATGCCGATGATCTGCCCCTGCAGGAATGGCTCGAAGAGAAGATCTGGCCTGTTGAAGAGAATCTAACCGGTGACGACATCTACTGGGGTACGCTGCTGGCTATTGCCGAGATGCTTAAAAGCGGCACCACGACCTTTACCGATATGTATTTCTTTATGGACCGGGCCGCAGAGGCGGTACAGGAGAGCGGAATTCGCGCTGTACTTTCGCGCGGTCTGGTCGGCCTTGGCGGCGGAGGGGAGAAGGCCTTGGAGGAGGCGGCCGCTTTTCAGCGCAGGTGGCATGGAGCCGCGGCGGGGCGCATCAGTGTCACGTACGGGCCCCATGCTCCCTATACCTGCCCTCCCGATTTCCTGCGCCGGGTCATGGAAGAGGCGGACAGGACGGGGAGTGCGCTGCAGATTCATGTTGCCGAGACGGCGCGGGAGGTGGAAGAATGCCGGCGCGATTACGGCTTCACCCCGGTGAAACATCTGCACAGACTGGGGCTTTTTGAGCGGCGCGTCATTGCCGCCCATTGCGTGCATCTGAACGCAGAAGACATCGATATTCTGGCCGGCACAGGGGTGGGCGTATCCCACAACCCCGGGAGCAACCTGAAACTGGGCAGCGGGATTGCCCCCGCGGCCGAGCTGCTGGCAGCGGGGGTTACAGTCGGGCTCGGAACGGACGGCGCATCGAGCAACAACAACCTTGACCTTCTGGAGGAAATGCGCCTGGCAGCGCTGTTGGCCAAGGGAAGAGCTGCGTCGCCCACATTGATCCCGGCGGGGGAAGCGCTGCGGATGGCCACGATAAACGGTGCTTCCCTGCTTGGACTGAGCGATCTGGGCCTCCTCAAAAAGGGTTGCAAGGCCGATATCATCGCCCTCAACATGAATGCGCCGCAGGCAACGCCGCTTTTCGATCCGCAGGCTCATGTGGTTTACGCTGCAGCGGCGGCAGATACACGTTTTGTCATTGTTGATGGCGAGATCCTTGTTGACGGGGGCCGCCTGACCGGGCTTGACGAGGAGAAAATTATAGCCGAGTGCGCAAGCCGGGCCGGGAGACTTGCAGGAAGGGGTGCACAAAAAAAGCTGTAATGGCAATCAAAACACTGGTTACCAATGATGACGGCATCTACGCCGAGGGGATCCAGCGGCTGAGCCAGGTACTTTTTGAAAGCGGTGCTTACTGCCTGACGGTTATTGCTCCGGATCATGAACGCAGCGCTGTTGGCCATGCCATAACCATGCACCGGCCGCTGCGTGTGGAACCGGCGCATTTTCTGCACAACCCCGCCCTCACGGGCTGGGCGGTAAACGGCACTCCCTCAGATTGCGTCAAGCTGGCTGTGGAGGCGCTTATGGAAGAGAAGCCGGATATAATTATTTCGGGTATAAACCGCGGCAGCAACCTGGGTACAGATGTCCTCTATTCAGGTACCGTATCCGCCGCTGTGGAGGGAGTCATCCTGGGCATTCCCGCAGTGGCGGTATCCCTTACGGGGGAAGGAAACAGCGAAGATTTTACCTTTGCCGCTGAATTTGTCCGTGATTTCATACCGCACCTTATTGAAGAAGTTCTTCCCGCCGGCACGCTGCTGAATATAAATGTCCCTTCGGGGCGCAGCGCGATAAAGGGGACCAGGGTCACCCGCCTGGGTACCATGCGCTACCGGAACAGTTTTGACCGGCGCACCGATCCGCGGGGCATGACCTACTACTGGCTGGCCGGTGAGCTG
Source organism: Bacillota bacterium (assembly GCA_033809435.1). GTDB lineage: Bacteria > Bacillota > Dethiobacteria > DTU022 > DTU022 > JAAZIN01. Next base: position 10,541 of record JAPXLS010000006.1, on the reverse strand, counting down.
GTCAAGGGTGAAACAGAGGAGAACAGTGACGTCCAGGCGGTCCGCGACGGTTTTATCTCCATCACTCCCGTGCATTTCGATCTGACCAACGATGCATTCATTCCGGAACTCAACAAAATGGTCGCCCGAATTGAAAGAAACGCCGGATAGAATAATTGCTGCTGGTTCGGGTTGGACTGTTCCGGAACTGCAAACAGCGGCGCCAGGTGGTGACTCAATGTCTATTTTGGAGCAGGAGAGCGCCAATTGCTACCGCATCCGCAGGCAAGGCAGGATGAGAGTGGATGCAGTTGTCTATCTGAACAGGGCGCTGAAAGAATCCTTTGATGAGGATGAGGCGCTGCAGCAGCTGGCTGATGCCGCCGCCCTGCCGGGAGTGGTGGAGCCGGTGGTGGGTATGCCTGATATCCACACCGGTTTCGGGCTGCCCATAGGAGGCGTCATGGCCATGGATGCCGCCGGCGGCGTTGTCTCCGCCGGCGCCGTGGGCATGGATATCAACTGCGGTGTTCGCCTTTTGCGTACCAGCCTGGAGGCCGGGCCGCTGGAGAAACCCCTGCTGCGCAAATTGATAAATGCCATAGCGGCACGGGTGCCGACAGGGGTGGGCAAAATGAGCCGCCACCCGGATGAGGTGAAAAAGAATTTCAACAATTTTCTGGTTGAAGGGGTCCCCTTCATGATCAAGCATGGATTGGGCCGTCCCGAGGATGGGGAGTGCATTGAAGAAAGAGGAGCCATGGCCGGGGCTGATCCGGCGGCGGTAAGCCCCAAAGCAATTTCGCGCGGCGCGCAGCTTTCAACCATCGGCGGGGGCAATCATTTTATCGAACTGGGTTTTGTGGACAGAATCTTTGATCGCACGGCTGCGGCAGGGCTGGGCCTCATTGAGGGGCGGTTGACAGTGTTGATCCATACGGGCAGCCGTGGTTTTGGACACCAGATCTGCAGCGATTACACAAGGCTGATGTTGAAGGCGGCAGCCAAAGCGAAGCTGGAAATACCGACAAAGGGGCTGGCGGCAGTCCCCATCAGATCCGGGGTGGGAAGGCGGTACCTGGAGGCCATGGCCTGTGCCGTCAATTTCGCCTTCTGCAATCGACAGTGGATCACCCATGACGTCAGGCAGGCTTTCAGCGACGTGCTGGGCGGTACTGACCGGGACTACGATCTGAGCCTCGTTTACGATGTTGCGCACAATATAGCAAAGTTCGAGGAGGTAAAGGGCAGGTCACTGCTTATACACCGCAAGGGCGCCACCAGGGCGCTGCCCCCCGGCCATCCCGCCAATCCGCCCATCTACCGTGAGCTGGGCCATCCGGCCCTGGTTCCCGGCAGCATGGGGACGGCCTCCTATGTGATCGTGGCGGAGCCGAAAGTGGAGCGTACCTTCTATTCCGTGAACCACGGTGCCGGCCGCGTTCTTTCCCGGGGGGCGGCCCGGCGCGAGATAGAAGTGGAGGAGCTGCGAAAATCCCTCGGCGAGATCATGGTCCTTGGCCGCAACTACGGGGTCTATCTGGATGAGGCGCCGCAGGCATACAAGGATATAGAGGCGGTCATCGATACATTTACCGAAATAGGGTTTACCCGAAGGGTGGCCCGGCTGAGGCCTCTTGCGGTGATCAAGGGGCCGGGGCGGTAATGCGCCTTTTCATCATAGCCCGCCTCGTCCGGGCATATACATAGAAGGGATTTTATGATGGAAGGGGGCGGTCCCGATCATGAGCAGGACAGCCCGTGCAAAAAGGCAGGCCGGGATGGCGGCGGCATGCATTGTGCTGACAGCTTTGCTCCTGGTCCCGGTTATCCTGGGCCTAACGGCGAAAAGATCCGGCGGAGCCAAACTGATGGATAGAGCGCTTGCTGAAATGGAGCGGATGGCGGGCTATGATCTGACCATCATTGAAAAAGCACCGAAGTACGAACTTCTGTTTCAAGGACGGGTACAGGAGGACGGCGAATTGTGCGGCATTTTGCCCGAGTACGATCTTGAAATATCCTTCAAGGAGGGGCTTCTCCTCATGAAACAGGGGGGGGCGCAGGAGTGGGAGCGGGCTGAAAAGCTGGGGCTGGAGGGCCTGACCGGTTTTCTGGAGGCGCCCCTGAAACTTTTGCAGGAGCAAAGGGACTGCTTCGGAGGCGCCCTCCCGGGTAAGGCCGTCAGCATCGGGGAAACCGCCTGCGAGACAGCCTATTTTTCGCTGTCAAAAAAGGAGGAAACCGTGCAGCGGCTCTTCCCGCAGATTGACTGTGCCGGAGTTGGGGAAGTGATCGTGGGAACAGCTGTAGCCGGAGATGGGATCAGGCAGCTGCGCATCCTCGTCGAATTAGGCGGGGCCGAAAATGAAAAAATAGAGAGATGCTACTACATCGAACAGTAGATGAGCAGCAAGATCAGATATGGCTCTATACCCGGCACCGCTTCCTTTTATGCATGTTCCGGGCACAGCGCCCTCAGCGATCAGCTTCTACCCCCGGGAACTTGGACCCGATCTTGTGCCCATCACATTTCCTGGCAGATCAAGCCGGTTGCAGTCAAAACCTTCCGGGCCTTTTCCTTTTCGCCATCCTGGATATTTTTGAAATCAGCATAATCCCCTGTGCTGACCGGGGAGAAAATATTGTCCACGCAGGGGACAAAGTAAGCGATGATTTCAGGAGGGTGCCATGGTTGGCACAGCAGGCAAAACAGTATTGCAGGTTAACAAGAGCGCTGATACAATTTTCATAGGGATGACAGTAAAGTGATCTTGCCTCCGGTATATATTAAAAAATGCGGGGATGCGGCGCAAATGGCTCCAAACGGAGACCCCTTTTCCGCATCCGGGCTCTAATGATATAATACTGATAATTCGGTATATATTACCTTGCCGGTGGTGAGGGTGTGCCTGGGGGGGATGGGGCCGGATCGGGTTAGATATCTCCAGGGTTCGGAAGGGGGGGAACCGCTTAACCTCTTATCCAGCGAGGCGGGACAAGGACATTATTAAAAAGGAGGCAGCGCAACATTGACCCATACCTATGGAACGGCGGAATGGGAGCAGGCTTATCTTGAGATGGTGGAGAAACGTCTGGCAGAGTCAGAGAAGCCCTATATTATGGGAACTCCTGAATGGGCGGCGGCCTACGAAAAATTGATCCAGGAGGACGAACCGTACAAGAAGTACGCACGGAACTGGGAGGGTTCGGTGGTAATACATATCCTGCCCAGGAAGGAGCGGGGGTTGGAGAAAGGCATTTACCTGTTCATGGACCTGTGGCATGGGGATTGCCGCTTTGTCCGGCTCGTTCCCCCGGCTGAAGGCGAAAAGGCCAATTTTGTTCTCAACGGGGAGCTGGAGCGCTGGGAGGCGGTCATGTCCGGAGAACTGGGCACGATCAAAGCAATGATGCAGGGAAAGATCAAGTTGAAGGGACATTTACCCACCATTGTCAGGGCGGTGAAAGCGGCGACGCGCCTTGTTGAGCTGTCCAATGCCATCGAGACAAAATATATTTCCCGGTTGAATGAAGAGGAACAGGGCTCGCTCAAGAATTTGCTGGCTGAACTGGAAGCGAAATTCGGGATCTAGCAGGTCCCCACAGCAGGGCTTGCTGAAAGGAGTGAACGGGAAAATGAGCTATGATCGCGACCTTTCGTTTATTTATTACAATCCGACAAAAATTATTTACGGAGAAAAAAGCTTCAGGGAAGTTGCCCTTGAAGTTGATGCGCTGGGCGGATCAAGAGCGGTGCTGGTCACTGACAGCGGAATTGTCAAAGCGGGTCTGGCGGGGCAGGTGGAGGAGGCGCTGGGCAGCAAACATGCAGCCACCTTTGATCGCGTGATCCAGGACTCGGGTTTTCATATTGTGAACGAGGGAGCTGAATTTGCCCGCGATGCCGGAGCTGACATCATCGTCAGCGTGGGCGGGGGCAGTGTTATAGATACAGCCAAGGGGATGAGCATTCTGTTGAAGGAAGGCGGCTCGCTCATGGACTACAGCGGCTTTCAGATGCTCACCCGGCCGCAGACGCCGCACATTGTTATTCCCACCACTGCGGGGACGGGCAGCGAGGTTACGTACGCCGCAGTGATCAAGAACTGGGAAACAAATGAAAAGATTCTGTTCTGCGATCATCATATTATACCCGGTGCAGCGATCCTTGATCCCCTGATGACAGAGGGACTGCCGCCGCACCTGACCGCTTCGACGGGGATGGATGCGCTGACCCATGCCATTGAAGCGCTGCATGCGCTGCAGCGTGAGCCCATTGCCGACGGCATGGCTCTTCATGCCATCCGCCTGATCACCAGATATCTGCCGCGCTGTGTGGAGCAGGGGGACGATCTGGCGGCCCGCGGCCAGCAGCAGATTGCCGCCCTGATGGGCGGCGTGGCCTTCGGCAATGCCCAGATCGGCCTGGTCCATGCCATGGCTCATTCGGTGGGCGCCCTTTTTGAGGTGCCTCACGGGCTTGCCAACAGCATCCTGCTGCCCCATGTTATGCTTTTTAACCTGGAGGACTGCGCCGACCGCTATGCCCTGGTGGCGCAGGCTATGGGCCTTGATACCGAAAAACTCGCTGACGAAGACGCCGCCCGCTCCGCGGCCGATGCAATCTGGAAGCTGACCCGGCAGATCGGCCTGCCGCAGCGGCTGCGCGAGGCGGGTGTGCCCGAGGAGGGCCTGGCCGATGCGGCCGAGCTCTCTCTCTCGGACGGTTCCATTGTGTACAATCCCCGGCCGGTTTTTGAGGCGGAAGAGGTGCTCGCCCTGTACCGCGAAGCTTGGTAGCGGGCGGCGGGTTCAAGGAAGGAGGCGGTAAAATTGCCGACGATATTTTTTTATGGACCCAGGCTGGATCGGGAAAAAAAGGTAGAGCTGATCCGCGATTTCACAAAGGCTGCCAGCAATGCTACCGGCATTCGTGAAGAAGCCTTTGTGGTTTATCTTCAGGAGACATCCCCGGATCAGGTCGGTGTGGGCGGCAAGCTGCTCGAGGATCGACAGGCCGGGGGCTGATTGGCTGCTGCTATGTCGGCTGCAGCAGGTTGAGACCTTCCTGCAGCAGCGTTTTCAAACAGTGACGGTAGAAACCTGGATAGCTGCCCGTACCCGACGGCAGTTTCAAGAACTCTTCGGCCAGTTCGGGACGGCGAAGCAGCAGGCGGCGGAAGAGCGGGGCCCTCCGGTAGAAGAGACGGCTCAGGCGCCAGGCGCCAGACAGTTCGGGACCGATCTTTGCCTTGATGAGAGAGCTGTATTCCCCGAGATCGGGGCAGGGCTTTCTGATTTCGCGCACGATGACGCCCGCCGCAAGGCGGGCGCTTTTCAAGGCGTAATATATGCCCTCGCCGGAAAGGGAATCTACCAGGCCGGCGGCGTCGCCCAGAAGCAGTGCAGCGGAGCGGTGCAGGCGCTGCGGGAAGGGATTGAGGGGCAGAATCCAGCCCCTTCTGGAAAGAGGCCCGATCTGTTCTTTCAGCTGCTGCGCCCCGATCATTTTCTCCAGAACCGTCCCCATTCCCTGTACCGGCCCGTGCATTGCTCCGGCGCCTACAGAAAGGCTGTTCCTCTTTGGAAACACCCAGGCATAGCCCTTATCCACAAGACCGTAATCGATGCGAATGGTCCCCCGCAGTCCGGGCGGAACTCCCGAGGGAAGGAGAAGGTGGCAGTCCATGGTTACACCGCAGGCCTTTCTGCAGTTCAGCGCCAGGGCGCGGGCCACAATGCTGTTGGCGCCGTCCGCTCCGGCAAGAATCTTGCAGCTAAAGGTTCTGTCGCCGGTGGTGATGCGGAAGAGAGCGCCGTCAGTTTCTACTTTTTGAACCCGGGTTCCGGTTATGATGCCGGCGCCGGCAGAGACTGCTTCGTGCAGCAGGAAGGCATCGAAATTTTCCCTGCGGACAGTATAGACCGCCGGCTCTGCTGTAACAATCTCCACCGGATCGGTGAGGCCGTAGCTGAAAATGAACCTGCTGATCTCCTCCTCGATGACCGGTGCGGGGTTCAGAGCCAGTTCAAGCATGGCCCTTCGGGTAATCCCGCCGGCGCAGGGCTTGGGACGAGGCAGTCCGCTCTTTTCCAGCAGCAGAACATCAAGGCCTTCACGGGCCAGGCGGTAAGCGAGGCAGGCCCCGGCCGGCCCGCCGCCCACAATGATCACATCTTTAATAATCTGGCATTCCTCCTTCTTCTCTTCCCGGGCTATTTTTCTTTATTATTTCTCTGTCCCTTCTTTATATTATCCCGCAGCCGTCAGGCGGGCAAAAGCAGGAATTTTGCGCAAACAGGCAGAAATAATTAAGCTTAATCAATTTTTGCCTGAAAGGAGCCGCAGAAGCATGACCCCTTTACAGAGCGATCCATTGCTGCAAGGATTGAAGGTGCTCGATCTGACCAGGCTGTTGCCGGGACCTCTTTGCACGATGATCATGGGCGACTATGGTGCCGAAGTGCTGAAAGTGGAGGATACCGACGCAGGCGATCCCACCAGGATGGTGGGCGAAGATCTGGATGGCATGGGCAGTTTCTTCTGGCATCTGAACCGCAACAAAAAGAGCCTCTCCGTGGATTTAAAAAAGGGGAGCGGTCTTGAAATATTGCGCCGCCTTGCTGCGCGCAGCGATATTCTTGTGGAGGGCTTTCGGCCCGGGGTGATGGAGCGGTTGGGGCTGGGTTACCCTTCGCTCAGTTCCGCCAACCCGGGGCTCATCTATACCTCCATCTCCGGCTACGGCCAGGGGGGCAGTTACAGGGAAAAGGCGGGTCATGATCTGAATTATACCGCCCTGGCCGGCCTGCTTGATCTGAGCGCAGCGCCGGGCAGCGCTCCGGTGATGCCGGCGGTGCAGATTGCGGACATTGCCGGGGGGGCGCTGACGGCGCTTTCCGGCATTTTCATGGCGCTCCATGCACGCGGGAAAAGCGGAAGGGGGCGCCATGTCGATGTGTCCATGACGCGGGGGCTTCTGCCCTGGCTGGTTTATGCCGCTGCGGCACCGGCCGTGGAAGGCAATCTGCCGCGGCGAAACTGCGGCCACATTACCGGCGCCTTTGCCTGCTACAATCTTTATGAAACTGCCGACGGCAAGTACATGAGCCTGGGTGCGCTGGAGCCCCCCTTCTGGCACAATTTTTGTCACGCCGTGAACAGGCCGGAATGGGTGGGGCGGCAGTTCGATCTGGAAGACCGGGAGGGGCTGGTGCGTGAGGTGCAGGCTCTTTTCAAAAAGAGGGGACAGGATGAATGGACCGGGCTTTTCATGCAGCACGATGCCTGCTGCGAACCCGTTCTTGAATTTGGCGCCGCCGCAGCGCATCCGCTGGCCCGGGAGCATTCTTTCCGGGTCAACGTGTCTCGTCCGGGAGGCGGCTCCCAGGAGCAGCCCGGTTTTCCGCTGCTCTTCTCCGGAAGCGGGGGCGATGTGCGGCTGCCGCCGCCCCGGCTGGGAGAGCATACGCTGGAAATTTTGGAGTCGCTGGGGTATTCGCCGGAGGAAAGAGCAGGGTTGCTGAAGGAGGGCGCTGTTCGCAGCTGCTAAAAGGGTACTGATCTTTACCAATACATTTGCGCAGTCTATAATATGAGCATGATCAATGAAACGGCAGTCAAGGAAGAGAGGGAGCGGATTCACCGGATATTCTTGATTCTCAAGAAGCGCTATCCCTTTCCCCACACCAGGCTGATCCATAAAAACCCTTTTCAGCTTTTTGTTGCCGTTCTTCTTTCGGCGCAAACCACGGATGAACAGGTCAACCGCATCACGGAAAAACTTTTTGCCGCCGTTCCTACAGTGCAGGAAATGGCCCGGTTCAAGCCCGCAGAGCTGGAACCATACCTCAAAGGCTGCGGCCTTTACCGGAACAAAAGCCGATTTCTTGTTGAGGCATGCAGGATCATTGTCCGGGACTTCAACGGGAAAGTGCCGGAGGACTTTGACAGCCTGCTCGGTCTGCCGGGAATCGGACGCAAATGCGCCAATGTGATCGTGAACATTGCTTTTGGCAAACCCGGCCTGGCCGTGGATACCCATGTTTTCAGAGTGGCGCGGAGGTTGGGCCTGGCCACCGGCAGCCGGCCCGAGCAGGTTGAAGCACGGCTGAAGAGACTGCTGCCGCCGGACGAATGGGGCCGGGCGCACCAGCGCCTTATCGCCCTGGGCCGGGAAGTCTGCCGGGCCCGGAAGCCTCGCTGTTCCGAATGCCCGCTCAGAGATGACTGCTACTGGGAAAAGAAGGAGTAGAAACGGGGACCTGCGGCATAAGATGCTTGCAGGTCCGGCGGGAAATCCGCCATCTGACCCCTGCAGGGAGGAGAGAGATTATGGCTGTATACAAGTTGAGCGCCGGCGATTTGAAGTACCGCTGCGATCCGCAAAAGTTTCCCTTTGAAAACACTGCCGCAGTTCCGCCTCTGGAAGGGATGATCGGGCAGGAGCGCGCCGTGAAGGCCATGGAATTCGGCTTGCGCATAAAACGCTCCGGCTACAACATCTTCATGACCGGCTTTACCGGTACAGGTAAAGCGAGCTACGCACTTTCTGCAGTTGAAAAGGCTGCCCTGCAGGAGCCGCGCCCCGATGACTGGCTCTATGTCTACAATTTTGACAGCCCCGGTGAACCGCTGGCCCTGAACCTTCCCGCAGGGCAGGGAGCCCTTTTCAGCCGCCATGTGGAAGAGCTGTTGGAGGATCTGAAGCAGGCCATTCCCAAGGCCTTTGACACGGAGGAATACGAGCGTCAAAAGGCATCATATGTCACGGAATTTCAGGAGCTGCGCAGTGCCCATCTGGAAGAGCTCAACAAAGCCGCCCGGGAGCATGGATTCACCCTGAAGAGAACGGGCTCCGGTTTTGTCACCGTGCCCGTTGTGGAGGGAGAGCAGGTCAACGAGGAGGACTACGCCAAACTGGAGCAGCCGGTCAAGGATGAGCTGGAGAAAAAATCCACAGCTGTACAGCTGAAAGCCATGGAGATCATGCGGCGAATCCAATCCGCCGAAAGGGGCTTGAAGGAGAGATTCAAGAAGCTCGATCAGAAGATCGCCATAGCGGCAACAGGGCATCTTTTCAACGATATTCTGGAGAAATACAGCGATTTTTCCGAGGTGCAGCGCTACCTGCAGGCCCTGCAGGATGATGTTCTTTCCAGCCTGGGAGAATTCCGCACCGAGGAGGAGGAGCAGTCTTTTCCGCTGTTCTGGCTGCGCCGCCAGAGCCAGGAACAGGCGGAGCTGCGCTACAAGGTCAACCTCCTGGTTGATCACCGGGAGACGAAAGGAGCGCCGCTGGTCTACGAAACCAACCCTTCCTATTACAATCTTCTGGGTAGAATGGAATATGAAAACCGCCTGGGTGCGGTGATTACCGATTTTACCATGATCAAGGCCGGAGCACTCCATCGCGCCAACGGAGGTTATTTGATCCTGCAGGCCAATGATGTCCTTTCGGGACTGCAATCATGGGAAGTTTTGAAACGCGCCTTGAAAACAAAAGAGATCCGCATCGAGACCCTTGGCGAGCAGTATGCGGCCATCACCGTTTCCACCCTGCGACCGCAGCCCCTGCCGCTGCAATTGAAGGTGATTCTCATCGGGAGCCCGCTCCTGTATCAGATTCTGTATTCCTATGACGAAGATTTTAGCAAGCTTTTCAAGATCAAGGTCGACTTTGACATTGAAATGCCCAGGGATGATGATAATGTGGCCAAGATGGCCGGCTTCATCGCTTATCACTGCAATTCACAGCAGCTGCGCCATTTCGATCGCGAGGCCGTGGCAAAGATGATTGAATACAGTTCCCGCCTGGCCGAGCATCAGGAAAAGCTGAGCACCCGCTTCAACGATATCGTTGAACTCCTTTATGAGGCTGACACCTGGGCTGAAATAGACGGCGCAGCGGATGTGGGCGCAGCACAGGTGGAAAAAGCTCTGCAAGAGAAGATACACCGTTCCAACAAGTACGAGCAAAAAATCATGGAAGCGATCGAAAGAGGGCAGATCCTGCTGGACCTTGAAGGTTCCAGTGTGGGCCAGGTGAATGCCCTGTCCGTAATCGATCTCGGGGATTACCAGTTCGGCCGCCCTTCACGGGTTACCTGCACTGTATATCCCGGTCGCCGCGGCATCATCAATATTGAACGGGAGAGCAAGCTCAGCGGAAAGATTCATGACAAGGGCGTTCTTATCCTCAGCGGCTATCTTGGCCGCCGCTACGGCGGCAAAATTCCTCTCAACCTCTCCGCCAATCTCTGCTTCGAGCAGTCATACAGCGGTGTGGATGGAGACAGCGCCTCCGCTGCCGAACTCTTTGCGCTTGTTTCAAGCATCTCCGGCATTCCGCTGAAGCAGAATTTGGCGGTAACAGGATCGGTCAATCAGAACGGAGAGATCCAACCCGTGGGCGGGGTCAACAACAAAATTGAAGGGTTTTACGATGCCTGCAAGATCAAGGGCTTCACCGGCGACCAGGGAGTGATCATCCCGGCGACAAATTTGAAAAACCTGATGCTGCGCGACGAGCTGGGGGAGGCCGTTGACAGCGGAACAT
>JAPXLS010000005.1:0-25494 GCA_033809435.1 Bacillota bacterium | reverse complement strand
CTCGCCGCCGTGGGCAAGGGTCATCACAAAGGCGGACATGCTCTCCCATGCGCTGTCACACATCCCTGCGGGCTTTTGCCAGCCGTCAGCAATAAAAACCTGCCCGATCTTCATATCGCAGGGATGTTCCATGGATTTTCATATTTGTCGATCAGATCCTGATAAACCGTTTGTTTCATCACCGTTATCTTAACTTTTTTCATGCTCGTTTCCCCCTGTCTCACCCGCTCCGATCGGCCCGACAACGCTCGCGCAGCAGGCGCAGCCCCTCGCGAAAGTCGGCGGGCAGGGGGGCGGTAAATTCAAGCCGCCTCCCGCCGCGCGGATGGGTGAAGGAGATGCGGCGGGCATGAAGGGCCTGGCCCCGGCAAAGCGTTGCAGGCAGATCCGGGCTGCAGCCGGGCCCGTAGAGGGGATCGCCGGCCACGGGATGCCTGATGAAATCAAGGTGGACCCTTACCTGGTGGGTGCGGCCGCTTTCCAGAGTGGCCTGAAGCAGGCTGAAATCTCCCAGAAGGGCGATGACCCGGTAGCGTGTCGCCGCCTCCCTCCCTCCGGGAACCACTGCCATGCGCAGCCGGTGGCGCGGATGGCGGCCCAGGGGCGCCGCGATCCTGCCCTCGGCAGGGCTGACCCTGCCGTAAACGAGCGCGATGTACTCGCGGCGCAGCGTGCGCTCCCGCAGCTGCCCGGTGAGGGAATAATAGGCGGCGTCGTTTTTTGCCGCCAGCAGCAGCCCCGTTGTATCCTTGTCCAGACGGTGGACGATCCCCGGGCGATGGGGATCCCCGGCAGTCGAAAGATGCTCACAGTGATGGAGCAGCGCGTTCACCAGGGTGCCGCTGTCGTGACCCGGTGCGGGATGGACCACCATCCCCCGGGGCTTGTTGATCACCAGCAGATCTTCATCCTCATATACAATATCCAGGGGAATTCGTTCGGGCAAAGGGTTGGCCGGCGGCGGATCCGGCAGGGTCATCACGATCACATCGCCCGCCCGCAGGGAGCGGCTCTTGTCGAAACAGGGCCGGCCGTTCAGCTGAACAGCGCCCAGGCCGATCAGCTTCTGGGCCCGGCTGCGGGTAAGGCCGGGCTCCGCACGGGCCAGGAAAAGATCGATCCGCTGTCCCGCCTCGGGGCCTGCAGCAATGTACTCCACTGTCCTCGCCAACAGTTCACCCCTTATTCGTAACGAAACAGACCGGCGCTGCGCACCGCGCTATTTTCGCAAACTCCTCTTTTTGCGCTTTGGAGGCGCCACCGAAAACATGTAGAGCAGCACTGCCAGGGAGAGGATGGTCAGCCCCAGGCTGAAGAGCTGGGCCAGGGTCAGCCCCATCCAGACGATGGCCTCTTCACGGAAAAACTCGGTGGTAAAGCGTAGCATGCCGTAAAAGGCGCAAAGAGCAATAAGATTGAAGCCGGTATAGGGGCGAAAACGGCGCATCAACATGAGAACGGTAAAGATGACCAGGGCCCCGGCGGAGGCGTAAAGCTGAACAGGGTGGCGGGGCAGGCTGTCCACGGTGGGTATGGCCACCGCCCAGGGCACGGTGCTCACGCGGCCGTAGCAGCAGCCGTTCAGGAAACAGCCGACGCGGCCGAAGGCATAGCCCAGGATAAAATAGGGAGCGGCCAGGTCGACAAATTTATAGAAATCGATCTTTCGCCAGCGGCACCACAGTATAACAACGAGAAGACCGCCCAGAAAAGCGCCGTAAAAGGTCAGCCCTTCAAAGCGGGCAAAAAAGATCTCCCGCCAGTTACCCCGGTAATGCTCCCAGTTCAGAAGCACGTACAGAATGCGCGAGCCCAGCAGCCCGCCGATCACGGCAGCAATAATAGCTTCCAGCGCATAGTCGGGATCGATTCCCTGGCGGGAAGCCTCCCTGGACATAAGAATGGCGGTGACCAGGACTGCCAGAGAAATCATGGCCCCGTAGGAGTAAACCGGCAAGTTGCCGATATGAAAAAGAATCCGGTGCATCTGCTCATCTCCCCATAATATTGATCAGACTATTGCGGGCGGCTCTCCATGGATGGAAGGATCCGCCAGAAAGCAAGTATAAACAGAATCACCCCGATGACGATGGCGGTATCGGCAATATTGAAGACAGGCGGAAAAAAACTGACGTCAATAAAGTCAACAACACAGGAGTTCCGCACCCGGTCGATAAGATTGCCCAGGGCGCCGCCCAGCTGCAGCGCCAGGCCCAGGCGCAGCGCGGTGTAGCCTGCCGGAAGAACCCGGTAGTAATAGATAATCATGCCCATGACAGCAAGGGTGACAATGATAAAAAAAACGGTCCGGTAGGGGAACATGCCAAAAGCTGCCCCCGGGTTCCGCACATAGGTGATGGCCAGAAACCCCTTGATCAAGGGTATGGACTGGCCCACCTCCATCGTCGCTGCAACAAGATACTTGGAAAACTGATCAACAGCCACCACGGCGGCAACAACCAACAAGAGACGCAATCCCTTCCCCCCCGGCGCTTTGTACCCGCTGGGAGCTATTTTATCACAGCGGCGCCGAAAAACAAGTTAATCGGGTAGTTGATTGCGATGGTCCTCATTGGTCAGCGCATCGGTGTCCTCCACCAGCCCCGTTTCCTCGTCGTCCAGGATATCTTCAAATATAAAGGGGCGTTTGTTGTGCCTCGCCGCCTCCTGCCATGAATCCTCGCTGTCGAAGCCGGGGTCCCCCGGGGTGATGCTCCGGGCAAAGGGGGGAAAAAGCTGATCCTCCTCCGCAGGGCGCCGCCCTCCCTTTTCAACGGCCCCCTCTTCGAATTGCCGGCAAAGCAGGCAAAGGGACGCCTCCGGAAGCGCTTCAAGCCTGTCCCGGGCGATCCGCTCACCGCAGCGGGTGCAGATACCGTAAGTCCCGGCATCGATCCGCGCCAGCGCCTCATCAACCTGGCGAAGCCGGCTGAACCGCTGCTCCCTGAGCGAAAGATCCTTGCTCCTTTCAAAATTCTCCGAGCCCAGATCGGCGGGATGGTTGTCGGCAAAGGAGAGATCGGTAACACTGTCGCGCATGCTGATCCCCCTGGTCCGGTACGGGTCATCCCCCAGCTGCTCCAGCAGCTCACGCCGCGTCCTGTTCAGTGCAGCAGTGTACTTTTCAAGATCTTCGGCCATTCTCTCATCTCATCCTTTCAGCTGTTCATTGACTATCCTGACCAGTTCGGCGATAAAATCTCCGATAAGCGGCAGGTTGAGAACGACGAGACGCTGCATGATATAGATCAGCAAAGCCGCCAGCAACGTCGCTCCGAGCCCGAAGCCCAGCCCACGGACAATCCCGCCGGTGAAATTGACCAGGATATAGCGGCGGGGGTTGTTCAACAGGTTCATGTACTCACCCAGGTTGTATTTCTCCAGGTCCTGCGACAGGCGGGCCAGGCGGATGATCAGCCGCTGCTGCAGCTGCCTCTGCTCATGGCCCTCGTCGCCCCCGGGCCGCTGTTCGCCGTTCAAAGTCCCACCCCCTCCATCAGTCATATGTTTTCCCGGAGCGCAAAAAAAATTGCCTGCCCCGGGCTCTGCACAGAGGCACATAAAATGAGGAGGTGGGAGGATATCCACGGCTGCTGCCTTGTTCCGCAGCATTACGATTTCACCGGTGCAGTCGACGCCTGGGGCGCCAAGGAGACCCCGGTCCTCCCTGGCGCCTTGAATGTGATGGCTTGCCTTCCCCTGACACCTGACCCTGATGAGAGTATTTGCTTCCCCCGCCCCTGTCAAGAAGGTTACTTCAGCCCGGCCCCTGATCCCGGGCCTGGAGATGCTCGCCAGTAACCCTTTCTTGTATTAGCCCACCTCCAGGCCTGTTCTTCCTTAATTCCCAGGCCTTTAAGATTCGCGTAGCGGGTCCGGACCTTTTTCCACCTTTTCCAGGTGACCACCCGGATGCGGCTTCTGATCCATTTATCCAACCTCTGCCCCAAGCCTTTGGCATCTGCCGGCTTGAAGTAATCTATCCAGCCGCGTATTAATTGGTTTAGCCAATACTTCTAAGCTCAATCCCCATCCCATTGCTGCGCCCGGTAATACTCCTGCTCTGAGGAATCTATGGATGAGTTGTGCTTGGCACCGCATCAGGGACTTGCACCCGTTAGACTGCACCCATGCCGGGCGCACCTTAAATATGGGCAACCCCAAGGGTTGCCCATATGCAAATACAGCGGGTGTTGCTATATCCGGTAACGGAAATTGCAGGCCCTGCCCAATAATCCCGCTATTCCCCTCCGGCCTCCAACTTCCAATCCCCAACCTCCAGCGAGCGGCAGCGCGGGCATAGTTCACCCTCGGCCGGTGCAGCGTAGATCCAGCAGCGGGGGCATTTGGATGCAGACGCCCTGGCCACGGACAGTTTCAGGGCAAGCTCCCGGCCGCTTCTGGATTCCGGCGGGGCCAGGTGGGTTCCCTCGCGCAGCTCCACGGCGGAGACAATGAAAATCTCCTCCAGCCTGTCCCGGCTGTCATCGAGAAGGCGGTAAAGGTCGTTGTCCGCCCAGAGGACAACAGTCGCTTCAAGTGAACCGCCGATGAGTTTTTCCCGGCGCGTCTCCTCAAGAACAAGGGTAACCTCGTCCCGTACCTCCAGCAGCTTATCCCAGCGCTGCTCCAGCGCGGGATCCTCCCATTCCTCCTCGCTTTCGGGCCAAGCGGCCAGCTGGACGCTGGGCAGACGCTCACCGGGCAGCTGCTGCCAGATCTCTTCCGCGGTAAAGGTGAGCACGGGAGCCATGAGCCGGGTCAGGCTTTCCAGGACCGTCATCATTACCGTCTGAACTGCACGCCGGGCCGGATCATCCGCCGCCGAGCAGTAAAGGCGGTCCTTCTGCACATCGAGGTAGAAGTTGCTCAGATCAACGGTGCAAAAATTATGCAGCTGCTGGTAGACAATATGGTAAGCGCAGTCCTCGTAGGCCTGCGTGATGCGTCCGATGAGCCGGCCCAGTCGCTGCAGCACCCAGCGGTCGAACTCCGTCAGGGAACTGTAATCAAGGGCTTGCGATGCGGGGTCGAAGTCAAAACAGTTTCCCAGCAGAAAGCGGCAGGTGTTGCGGATCTTCCGGTATACCTCGGAAAGCTGCTTCAGAATCTCCGGGGAAAGATGAATATCGCTGGTGTAATCCGAAGAAGCCACCCAGAGGCGCAGAATATCTGCGCCGTAGCCGTCAATGATCTCGGCCGGGGCGATGACATTGCCCAGCGACTTGGACATCTTCCTCCCTTCACCGTCGACAACCCAGCCGTGGCTTAAAACGGCGCGATAAGGGGGTTCTCCGCGTACCGCCACCGCGGTAAGCAGCGATGAATGAAACCAGCCGCGGTACTGGTCGCTTCCCTCGAGGTAGAGATCGGCCGGCCAGCGCAGCCCAGGACGTCCCTCGAGAACGGCAAAATGGCTTGTTCCCGAATCAAACCAGACATCCATGGTGTCGTGCTCCTTGCGAAAGGTGCGGCCTCCGCAGCGGGGGCAGCTGTAGCCCGGGGGCAGGATCTCAGCCGCTTCCCGGGCATACCAGGCATCCGAGCCCTCCCTGGCGAAAAGGCGGGAGACGGCGTCAATGACCTCCGGGTCAATGATGGCCTCACCGCAGCCCTCGCAGTAGAAGATGGGGATGGGCACGCCCCAGATCCGCTGCCGGGAAATGCACCAGTCCTGCCTCTCGGCAATCATGTTGTGGATCCGTTCCTCACCCCAGGCAGGGGTCCATTTGACCTTGCGCACCGCCTGCAGGGCTTCCTGGCGGAAGCCGTCTATGGAGGCAAACCACTGCTCCGTGGCCCTGAAGAGAACAGGGCCCTTGCAGCGCCAGCAATGGGGGTACTGGTGCTCCAGGGATGAGGCTTTCATCAAAACTCCTTCCCGCTCCAGCGCCCGGATCACCGCGCTGCCGCCCTCGTCGTAGGACATCCCGGCGAACTCACCCGCTTCGCCGGTAAAATGCCCGCTGTCATCCAGGGGGCTGAGCACAGGCAGCCGGTAAAGCCGTCCCACATCGTAGTCCTCCAGGCCGTGCCCCGGCGCTGTATGCACACAGCCGGTGCCCTGCTCCAAGGTGACGTGTTCGCCCAGAATCAACGGAGATTCCCTGTCAAAAAGCGGATGGCGGCAGACCACTCCCTCCAGCTCCCGCCCCTTGAAGCGGCGCAGCACTTTCCAGGGACCGCCGCCCAGTTCGCTGCTCACGCTTTCGAGAAGCCCTTCGGCGACAATGTATTTTTCATCGCCGCCGCCGGCGGCCAGCACATAATCGAGGTCGGGATGGAGACAGATGGCCAGGTTGGCGGGGATGGTCCATGCCGTTGTCGTCCAGATGATGCAAAAGCAGTTTTTCACGCCCTCCAGCAGGCCGCCATCATCGATGATCGGAAATTTCACATAGATGGAGTCGGCCCGGTGATCGGCGTATTCCACCTCGGCTTCGGCCAGGGCGGTTTCACAGCGGGGGCACCAGTAAACCGGCCGCAACCCCTTGTAGATATAGCCCTTCGAGGCCATCACCCCGAATACGGCGATCTGGCGCGCTTCATATTCGGGCGCCAGGGTCAGGTAGGGATCCTCCCAGCAGCCCCGCACCCCCAGGCGCCGGAACTGCTCCCGCTGGATGGCCATATACTCCAGTGCATATTCGCGGCACATCCGCCGGAACTCCAGGGCGGAAACCTCCTTGCGATTGATGCCCCTGCTCTTGATGATCTGGTGCTCGATGGGCAACCCGTGCGTATCCCATCCCGGCACGTAAGGGCTGTCAAAACCGCGCATGGTCTTGTACTTGACCACGAAATCCTTGAGCACCTTGTTCAGCGCCGTGCCCATGTGAATATCATTATTCGCATAGGGCGGCCCATCGTGCAGGATATACTGCGGCGCCCCCCGCCGCTGCTCCAGCACTCGCTCATAGATATCTATTTTTTCCCAGTAACTCAATATTTCCGGCTCCCGCCGGGGCAGCTGCGCCCGCATGGGAAAATCCGTGCGGGGCAGATTCAGCGTCTCGCGGTAGTCTTCCATCTCCATTGCCTCCCGATTCCCTTGAAATATAAAAAATCTCCTCCCTCTTTCCTTTAGGGACGAGATTGCTCCCGCGGTACCACCCTGCTAGCCGCCGCGCCGGCGGCGGCCTCTCACCATTACCCTTTAACGGAGGGCCCGCCCGTGTCTACTCTCGCCCTTGATTTCGCACGGGAACTCCCGGGGGATTTTCAGCGGCAGCACTTCGCCGGGCTTTCACCTGTTCCCGGCTCTCTGAAAGAAGTCTTCTGCAGCCTACTGGCCCGTTCACCGTCTCTTTGCTGCCAAATTCAGTTTAAATTATAACAAGGTTACCCCAAAGGATCAACCCTTATGCGGGGCAAACCATTTTCGATACAGCAGTTTACTGTATGTTTTTTCGGACAGCAGACTTGCTGCCATAAAGAATATTCCAAGGCTGATGCAGATACCGCACAAAAAACCTGTGACCGGTTCTGCGGAAACGGCAAACCGGCCCAGAACCAGCCCCAGGGCGTTCAATGCCAATCCGATTCGAAACTCTATCCGCATAACAGTTCCCTCACAAAGTAAAACCCGATTAACCGGCCGGTTCATTTGTCCGCCTCATCCTGCTGTGAGCAAGCAATCCTGGAAGCCGCAAAAGGCTACCGCAGTTTGCTCGCAGTTTTCGCAACCGTTATTAACGACGGGGTTCTCCCGGAGACTCGTGCGTCTGGGGAACCCATTCCTCCATCTCCAGGGAGGCGAGCTGCGCTTCGATAAATGAGCGAAACCTCATTTTAAAAACCTGTGCCTGCTTGATCAGTTCGTCGTGTTCCGTTAATATCTTGCTGGCCCGGTAGCGGGCATCCTCCAGGATCCGCTGCGCTTCGCGATCGGCCTCGCGGCGGATCAGGTCAGCCTCACGGTTGGCCGTCTGTTTGACCTCCTCCGCCGCTTCCTGGGCAATGACAATGGCATTATGCATAGTTTCTTCCAATTTTTGATAGCTTTTCATCTTTTCCGTTAGCTGGTTCTGATGATCTTTCAACTCTATATTTTCGCGCAGAACCTGCTCGAAATCCTTGGCTACACGATCCAGAAATTCATTTACCTCCTCCACCGCATAACCGCGAAAAGAATGCGCGAACTCTTTATTGTGAATATCCATCGGTGTCAAGGCCATATTTTTTCCTCCCCTGTTTCAACCATGTTCATAAATTTTAAAAAGAGATTCGTATGTAGATTTCGACAATGTTCAGGCCGTTCCTGCTTCATTTGTTAAATTTTTTAAGTTTTAGGCCCTGCCTTCCTTTGCGGCTTTGACCCGTCAAAGCCGTTATTTCAACACAACCGCGATCCTGGAGGGCGATCCGGTCGCCCGGTTCCAACCGCCGGGCTGGGCTTTCCACCATGCGCCCGTTCACCTCCACCAGTCCGCCCTTCACCAGCGTCACCGCCCGTGATCGGGATAGGCCAAAGCCCAGCGCCAGCACTGCATCCAGACGTAAAGCAGCCACCGTCCCGCTCAATACTTTGACGCCCGCGGCTGCGGCTTCACCGGCAGAGGGCGCTGCAGCCCCTGCGCCGCCCGGCTCCTTTCCGGCGGCGGTCCTGCAATGTTTTTCCTCCCTCACCCGCCTCCCCCCTTTGCATGAATTAGAAAAATAAACGGACCACAAGCTGGCGGACCGCCAGCAGGAGCATCCACAGTACAATCGGAGACAGATCCATGTAGCCCATTCCCAGCCTCACCGGGGGAACAATCCGGCGCAGCGGGGCCATCAGCGGCTCGGTAAGCATGTTGCAAAAGCGAAAAACCTGGTAAAGCAGGGGATATCTATAAAATGAGCCCTGAAACCAGGAGAGCAGGATCCGGCCCAGAATCACATATAAATAGATCTGTATAAATATCAACAGTCCATTGCCGATAATCTCGATTCTATCTCACCCGCTTCTTATTCATTCCTCTCGCCGAAAAGAGCGGTGCCTATGCGCAGCAGCGTGGCCCCCTCCTCAACGGCCACGGCATAATCGTTGGTCATCCCCATGGAGAGCTCCTTCAGCTCCATTCCGGGCCGGGCATGGATCTCCTGCAGCTCCCGCAGGCGGCGAAATACGGGCCGGGTCTCTGCGGGGTCGGCATGGTAAGGGGCCATGGTCATGAGCCCCTCGATCCTGACCCGCGGAAAATCGCGCATGGCCTCCAGAAAATCGGCAAGTTCTTCCCCGGACAGGCCGTACTTGCTCTTCTCACCGGATATGTTCAGCTGCACCAGGCAGTGCGCCGTCAGATCGAGCTGCTCCGCCCGCCGCTGCAGCGCTGCAGCCAGGGAAAGACGGTCCAGGGAATGTATGAGGCAGAAGGAGGCAAGCACCTCCCTGGCCTTGTTCGTCTGCAGGTGGCCGATAAAATGCCAGTGCAGTCCGGGAAAGAGCTCCAGTTTGGGTTTCGCCTGCTGAAGCCGGTTCTCGCCAAAATCACGCAGCCCCAGTGCCGATGCCTTCCGGATCTCATCGGGGCCCACCGTTTTGGTCACCGCCACCATGCGAATCTCGGAAGGAGAGCGACCGGCGCGCTGCGCCGAGGCGGAAATAACCTTCCTTATTTCTTGCAAGTTGTCAGATATCATGACTATCACCTTTTTTATGATCTGGATCTGCTCACCAACCCATTATACCCCAATTGCGCGAAGCGGGCATCAGTTCAGGCGCCGGCCCTCCCCGGCAAGTTCGGGCCGCCCGATAACCATGCTTCCAGCTTCGAGACCCTCAACCATGGCCTCGCCTTCCTGGACCCGGATCACCTCTACGGCTTTGAATTTTACCCTCCCGCCCTGGTTTACAAAAACGCCTTCTGCACCTTCCCCTTGCACCAGGGCTGCCGCCGGAATGATCACCCCCTGGCGGCGATCAAAAATGAGATCCGCCTTTAACCGGCGCAGATCCTCGCACCCGGAGAGCTGCCGGTTTAGGGAGTATTCCAGCCGGACCACCTCGCTGCCCGCATCGATATCCACGGAGCAAAGGGAGGCGGGAAGGGGCGGCCCCGGTGCTGCGTGAAATTCAAGGAGTACGCTGTCCCAGACCGCGGCGATCCTGCCCTCTTCCAGGGGCAGCAGAATTCGATAGAACCACTGCCAGTTGTCAACAACTTTCATGATCGGCTGCTCCGCCTCCACGTAGAGGCCGGTTACCGCTTCAAAGGGCTTTTTCGCCACGGCGGCATATTCTTCGGCGGTCAGATATGTGTTCTCGACGGGATTCTCCCAACCGTCCAGTCGGTGCAGCAGCAGCCCCGCCTCGGGCAGCGCCAGGGTCACCCTTTCATTCAGCCACTCCGGCGCCTCCCCGGTCATGACAAAGGCCGGTTCCTCCCCATCATCCTCCGCTTCACCGCCGGTAATACGGATCAGGTATTTCCCGATCTTTTCCCAGAGAGTTTCAACCCGCTCCTCCTCTTCTCCCTGCAGCCGTTGCCTCTCTGCAGGTGTAAGCGGCGCCAGCACCGCTGCAACAGCGCCGGCTGCGGCCCGCTCGCCCGGGGGGGCCAGTTCCAGTATGATCCCGGAACAGGGGGCCCGGAGCACCAGCTCCCGCCTGGCGATCATACCTTCCACCTCTATCCGCCGCTCCATGCACCCCTCCGCTGCGGTAACTATTTCAAGGCGCCGGGCCATGATAAAGGGTCCCATCCAGTGATACCCGGCCTGCAAAACCAGCAGGGCCGTCAAAATTATGATGATGTAGTATACCGCCGCCTGCCTGAAACGGGGTAAACGGCGCCCCTCTCCCGGGAGCACTTTCAGGTGGCTGCGGTCGGCCCCTGCAGTGGGGCGTCTCCTGCGGCGGCTCAAATATCTCCCGCCTTTCGCAGGGCGATCAGGCCCATCATCCGGCCCGTTTTCCCCTTCTCACGCCGGTAGGAGTAGAATAGGTCGGGCCTGCAGGAGGTGCACCAGCAGCCCCCGGGAGCAAGGTTGTCCGCCCTGATCCCGGCGCTGCGCAGCTGCACCTCATTTATGGCTCCCAGATCCAGATGAAAAGCGCCGCCGCCCTCCTCCCGGAGAAAGGGCTGCGCGCCCCAGCCGGCCCTGTCGAAATCAGCGGCCACCTCTCCGCTCACGGTATAGCACCGGCTGCAGATACCCGGGCTGATCGCCACCAGCATCGCGGCGGGATCGGCGCCAAATTGCCGCTGCAGTCTGGCTGTGATCCGCCCGGCCATGTTTTGCAGGGTGCCGCGCCATCCGGCATGGGCCAGGGCCACCGCCGGCACATCGGGTGCGGCGATAAAAAGAAGCGGGCAATCGGCGGCGTACCCCGTCAGCGGCACACCCGGGGCCGCTGTCACCAGGGCATCGCCCTCACCCAGAAAACTGTGCGGCACCGCCCCGCGCCCGCGATCTGCCGGGCCGGCTTCCCGGATTTCTATTCCATGCACCTGGATGGCGGCCACCACTTCATCGGGATGAAAACCCCAAAGCTGCAGAAAGCGCCGCCTGTTTTCACGAACGCTGTTGAACTCGTCGCCCGTATGATATGCCGTATTCAGCGTGGCCATGGGCCCTTCACTGCAGCCGCCCAGCCGCGTGGAAAAAGCATGGGCCAGATTGCCGCAACCGGCCAGCAGCGGCGACTGCAGGTATTGAACTCCCCCGTGCTCGTAAAGCTGAAAGCCCTTTCCCGGATCTGCCTTCATATTTTCCACTCCACCGCCACACCTTTTTCCAGGGAACGGGCCAGATCGACAAGGCGCTGGTTGCGCGATCCGCGAAAGGGAAGTGTCAGATCCCGCTCCTCCCGGATATAGGGGCCGTCCACGAGCAGCAGTCCCGCCCGGAACAGCTGCATGATGCAGGGATCATTTTCGCCCCTTTGCAGCAGCTCCTCGAAAGTAAAACCGCTGTACAGCACCAGGTTCAGCCCCAGGGCGCGGATCTGCCGCGCCAGCGCCGCCAGGGGGGCAGGCTGTGCAAAGGGCTCCCCCCCTGAAAATGTCACCCCGTCAATCCCCCGGGCCCGCCCGATCTGCACCAGCAGGTCGGCAGTCTCGACTTCCCTCCCGCCCGAAGGATCATGTGTCTCCGGATTATGGCAGCCTGGGCAGCGGTGCGGACAGCCCTGAACAAATATGGACAGACGAATTCCAGGGCCGTCGACAATCGATTCCGGAACCATCCCGGCCAGACGCAGCTTCACTGCGCCCCCCGCGGCCCGAAATGAGGCCGCCTCTCCTTCAGCTCATAGCGCTTTGCCTCATTGAAGCGGTCATCGGTAGTGAGGTAGCCGGTAATGCGGCGAATCCGCCGTATATCGCGGCTGCCGCACCGGGGACAGCTCTCATTGAAAACTCCGCTGAAAGCGCAGCTGCGGCATTCGTCAATAGGATAATTGATCCCTCCGTAGCCCACATCGGAGGCGGCCATGAGACGGACAATCCTGTCGACGGCTTCAACATTGTGCAGCGGCGGTGCCTCCAGCTCGACATAGCTGATATGTCCGGCATTGCAAAAGCGGTGAAAGGCCCCCTCCCTTTCCATTTTCTCCGTCATGGAGGTGGCATAGTTCACCGGCAGATGAAAGGAGTTGGTATAGTACTCCTTGTCCGTGATCCCCGGCAGCACCCCGAAGCGCTCCCGATCGATCTTCACGAAACGGCCGGAGAGGCCCTCCGCCGGCGTGGCCAGCAGGACAAAGTTGAGATCATATTCTTCGCAGAACTGCTCGCACCGCCGGAACATATGATCGGCAATCCTCAGCCCCAACTGCAGCGCCTCTTTATCCTCACCATGGTGCTTTCCGATAAGCAGTTGCAGCGTCTCGGCCAGGCCGATAAAGCCGATGGCCAGGGTACTGTGTTTGATGGCCTCGCCGATCTGATCATCGGGAGCAAGATTTTCGGAACCCAGGTAGAGCCTTTCGCCCATCAAGAAAGGCAAATCTCTGACCCGCAGCCTGGAGATCACTTCAAAACGGTGCAGCAGCTGCCGGGCGGCAAGAAGGAGAAGCCGGTCCAGCTCGACAAAGAAAAGCTCCAGCCCGCCGCGGCTTTCAAAGGCTATGCGGGGCAGGTTCAGCGTGGTAAAGGCAAAATTGCCCCGCCCTGCCGACACGGCGGGGCCGTGGCGGTTGGCGATGACCCGGCTGCGACAGCCCATGTAGGAAACCTCATCACCGTATTTACGGTTGAAGGAGCTGTCCATGAAGCTGAATGTGGGGTTCATCCGGCGGGCGGCCGCCTTCAGGGCCAGGAGATAGAGATCATGGTTGGGATCACCGGGGTTAAAGTTGGTTCCCTCCTGGATCCGGAAAACAAGGTTGGGGAAAATGGGGCTCTCCCCGCGCCCCAGCCCACGGTGGAAAGCCTCCAGGACGGCTCCCGTCACAGCCCGCCCCTCGGCGCTGGTATCGGTACCCAGATTGATGGAGGAAAAGGGGGTTTGGGCGCCGGCCCGGGAGTGCATGCTGTTGAGATTGTAGATCAACCCCTCCATGGCCTGGTAGATTTCCTCCTCGCCGGGCTGCTCCTTCAGGCCGCGGATGACCTCACCCATGCTGCGGTCAAAATGGGGGTAACTCTGCCCCCCGAACATATCATTCTGATTGCTCTGCAGGATGATCGCCGCCTGGGCCGCCGCCGAAGCGATCCTTTTGGGCGGCCGGATATAGCCATAGCCCGTGTTGAATCCCTCCCTGAGCAGCCTGGCCAGATCGATCTGAAGACAGTTCAAGGTCTTGCTGTAGTAATCGAGATCGTGTATGTGAAAGGAGCCATCCATGTGCGCCCGGGCAAAATCCTCGGGCAGCAGGTTGCTCAGGTAGTACTTCTTGCTTGCGGCCATGGCAATCTGCAGCATTTTTGCCGAGGGCGAGTTGCTGATATTGGCATTCTCCCGGCTCGTCTCCACCAGAATCTCCTTGACCACATCCATGAGCTCGGACTTGGCTTCGCGAATCCGGGTTCGCCGGTCGCGGTAGAGAATGTACGCCTTGGCCGTGCGGGCATGTCCATTTTCGATGAGCACCTTTTCCACGGCATCCTGCACCTCTTCCACTGCCGGAACAATGCCGTTGAAACCGGTTTCCTGCAGGTGGCGGACCACCTGGAGAGTTAAATTTTCGGCGATATCCCTGTTGCTTCCTCCCACGGCCTGGACCGCCTTGAAAATGGCGTCGGTGATCTTGGCCGGTTCAAAGGGAACTACCCGGCCGTCCCTCTTCCGGATATCCGTAAAGGGATTGTCATTGTACCCGTACTCGCTGTGTAAAGCGGCTTTACCACCCATTCCCCTGTTCCTCCTTCTTTATCTCCCGATCCGGCGGCACTGTTTTTCCTTTTTGGCGGTGCATTTTTTCGAGTTCGCTCTTGAAAGTTTCGACATCGGGGAACTGGCGGTAAACCGAAGCAAAGCGGACATAGGCCACCTCATCAATTTGGCGCAGCCTTTCCAGCAAAAATTCGCCGATCTCCCCGGTGCTGATTTCCCTGGTGTAGCTGCTGCGCAGTTCCTGTTCCAGCTGGTCCACCAGCTGCTGCCATGCAGCCAGGGGAATGTCCCGTTTCCGTCCCGCCAGGAGCAACCCCCGGAGCACCTTGTTGCCGTCGAACAGCTCCCGCCGGCCATCGCGCTTGATCACCACGAGCGGCTCCTCCTCGATCATCTCCATGGTGGTGAAGCGGTTTGCGCAGCCGTTGCATTCCCGCCGGCGCCTGATGGCGGCGCCTTCCCGGGTAGCCCGTGAATCCAGAACCCGGCTGTCCTGCGTGCCACAGTATGGACATTTCATGCGTTAACACCTACATGTTGTGTTTGAACTATTATATACTACAACATCTAGTACTGTAAAGCGAATAAATTCAGGCACTGCCTGAATTTATTCGTCCTGAGGGCAAGTTGCGCAAGGTGCCTGGCACCGGTGGAAACCTTTAGTTGCGCAAGGTGCCTGGCACCGGTGGAAACCTTTAGTTGCGCCAGGTGCCTGGCACCGATGGAAACCTATATGTTTATTCCGCGGTGGGATGGTCCACCAGGATGGTGTCTATGCCGATTTTCACAATTTTCTCCCATGGAATAAGGTAGTCCTTGGCGCGGGAAATTTTCCCCCATACGCCTCCCGCAGCAGGGACAATGATCGCCTTGATCGCCCCCCTTTCCAGATCGAGCTCCAGATCCTTGATCATCCCAAGCCTGCGGCCGTCATTTACATTGACCACATCGCGCTCCCGCAATTCGCTGATCCTGATCAAATGGGTTCTCCTCCCCGCCATTATTCTACATTATATTATAAGCCCTTCCTCCCCTCCCCGCAATTCAAACATTTCCGACAGACCGGCGCTCCATCGTTTGGCCGGAGAGACCGGCGCCCCTGCCTGCCAGTTATGGCGGCATTCCCGCTGCCCCTATTCCGGGGTTATGCCGCCCGGCGGCCGGACAGCGGTCTGCTGCAGCAGAAGATTGTCCGGATTGAATGCAACCACCGGCTGCGGTATGAAAAAAAGCCGCAACAGAAAAAGGCCGCAAAGGAGGATCATGGCTCCCAGAAAAATGTTGCGCCCGCGCATACCCCCACCCCCCTAGAGAACATGCTTCCGCAAATGACCGAGGGCGGCCTTCTCCAGGCGTGAAACCTGTGCCTGGGAAATACCGATCTCTTCAGCCACCTCCATCTGCGTCTTTCCGCGATAGAAGCGCATCGTCAGGATCAGCTTCTCCCGCTCGTTGAGCCGGGTCATGGCCTCCTTGATGGCCAGAATTTCCAGCCAGCGATCGTCGCTGTTCTTCTCATCGCAGATCTGATCCATGACAAAGATGGGATCGCCTCCGTCATGGTAGATGGGTTCAAAAAGGGAGACCGGATCCTGGATGGCATCCAGGGCGCTGACGATCTCCTCCGATTTCAGGTTCAGCTCCCCGGCGATTTCGCCGATGGAGGGTTCGCGGGAAAACCTGTTGGCCAGCACATCCCTCACCTGCAGCACCTTGTAAGCTACATCGCGCAGGGATCGGCTGACGCGGATGAGGTTGTTGTCTCTCAGGTAGCGGCGGATCTCCCCGATGATCATGGGAACGGCATAGGTGGAAAACTTGACATTCTGGGCCAGATCAAAGTTGTCGATGGCCTTGATCAGGCCGATGCAGCCGACCTGAAAAAGATCGTCAACATATTCTCCCCTGTTGTTGAAACGCTGGATCACACTGAGGACCAGCCGCAGGTTGCCGCTGATCAGTTTCTCCCTGGCCCGGATATCCCCTTTCTGCATTGCCTCAAAAAGCTGCCGCATGATCTTGTTCTTCAGTACTGGAAGCTTGGACGTGTTCACGCCGCAAATTTCCACCTTGTTCATTGTTTCGCCCCTTGCAGCTGTTTATGAGATAACTAGAGTATCTCCCAGGCTGTCTCTTTTATACTGCCGCACGGGGGCGGGGACTACTCCATCTTGCGAATCTCTCGCTGCAGCCTTTTGATAATCCTTTTCTCCAGGCGGGAAATGTAGGACTGCGAGATACCCAGCAGCCCTGCCACCTCTTTCTGGGTTTTTTCCACCCCGTTCACCAGGCCGAAGCGCAGCTCCATGATCCTCCGCTCCCGGTGTGATAATTTTTCCATGGCCAGATAGAGCAGCTTTCTTTCGACCTCGGCCTCGATGTTCTTTAAAACCAGATCTCCCTCGGTGCCCAGGACATCGGAGAGCAGCAGCTCATTGCCGTCCCAGTCCACATTCAGCGGTTCATCAAAGGATATCTCGCTGCGCACACGGTTGTTGCGCCTGAGGAACATGAGGATCTCATTTTCGATGCACTTGGAAGCATAGGTGGCCAGCTTGATATTCTTGTGGGGATCAAAGGTGTTGACGGCCTTGATCAGTCCAATGGTTCCGATGGAGACCAGATCATCTATGTTGATGCCGGTATTCTCGAATTTCCTGGCGATATACACAACGAGCCGCAGGTTGCGCTCGATAAGAACGGTGCGCACGGCGCCGTCTCCCTTTTTCAGCCTTTCCAGCAGGTAACCCTCCTCTTCAAGGCTCAGCGGCGGCGGGAGCGCTTCGGTGCTGCTCACATAGTAAATATAATCCAGATGATCGAGACCGAGAAAACGCCTCAGGCGGAGAACAATCAGTTTCCAGAAAAGCGGCTTCAGGGGATTTATTTTCATCATGCCACCTCCTTTTTGTAGGAACAAACCCGCCGGAGCAGCTCCGGCGGCAGCAGAGCCCGGTACTCCGCCGCCGGACCGAATCCCCGCCGCGTCAGGGCAAGAAACACCCCGGCATCCAGCCTCTGTTTTCGCCCATTTTCAAAAAAAGCGACTTCGTCGGGCTTGAAACCCAGCAGGATCTCGCTTCTGCAGTCAATCCCCCGGCAGGGTATGAGGGCAAAGCTGCACAACAGCGCCGGATCCCTCAGCTGATCCATGGCGCTCCAGGGTTCCCTATCTGCATCGGCCAGGCTGTGGTAAAGGGGCTCCGGGAGCAGCCCTTCCAGGCTGCGGTAGTCAATGACAATTACCGGTTGGCCGGAGAAAGGCTCGCGCAGCCTGTTTCCTGTATCCAGAAAGGCCGGCACCACCCTTTCCCTGCCCCGCCAGATCACCTGCAGCTCTATTCCCCACAGCTTCTGCCACTTTTTATCCTCGGCAAAGGGCCGCAGCAGGCCAAAGAGCAGGTAAAGCAAAACACAGACAGCGAGTATGAGCAGTATGCCGCCGGGCGAGGCGAAAAACCTGTGGAGAGCCGGAAAACCGAGCAGTGCGCTGAGGGCCCCGGCCAGGAGGAAAGAGGCCAGAAAGAAGGCGCCCCAGAAATAGAGCAGCTCCGGCAGGCGCAGCGGCCTGAATGCAGCGATCACCATGAGCAGCGGCGCTGCCGGAATCAGAAGCGCGGCCAATGCCGGGGAATGCGGCAGGGGCAGGATCAGGATGGATAAGGAGCCCAGCGCCGCCCCGCCCAGCAGCCTCCAGAAACCCGCTTCGCGTTGAAAGAGCTTTGCCGTAAAGAGCAGCAAAAAGTAATGAACCAGCAGATTAATAAAAAAGAGAAGGTCAAGGTACATGATACACCCCCTCCGGGAGGGGCTTGTTCTTAAATATATATGAACAGACCGCCGTAGATATGTCCTATTATAAAAGGCGGCTGCCCGGAAGTCTGTCGCACTTTGGCAGGGGCGGGATCAAATATTCTGACAAAAAAACTTCCCCTGTCCGCCAGGAGAAGTTTTTTTCTTTGCTTTATATGTTTCCGGTTTTGCCCTAGTTTTCAGCTATCTTTTCCGCCTGCTCCCTGAACCGCGACCATGCCGGCCGGTCAATATCCCTGCCGCGGGCATAATCGCTGTAGCCCAGCTTCTGAAAAGCCTGCTGGTGCGCCTGGTGCCTCCCCTTGAAGCCCGTGGCGATTACCGTTACCCGGACCCGCTCCTGCAGCTCCTGGTCAATGGTTGCCCCGAATATGACCACGGCGTTGGGATCTATGGTGCCGCCGGCAATATCCGCCGCCTCCTGGACCTCGAAGAGGCTCAGATCGGGACCGCCCGTTACATTGATCAGCAGGCCCGTAGCCCCCTCGATGGATGTCTCCAGCAGCGGGCTGTTTGTGGCCGCCCGCGCCGCCTCTGCGGTGCGGTTCTCACCGCTGCCCTCGCCCACGCCCATGAGGGCCGGCCCCTTCTCGGACATGATGGTGCGGATATCGGCAAAGTCCAGGTTGATCAGCCCGGGAACTGCAATCAGATCGGAAATGCTTTGCACCGCCTGGCGAAGTACATCATCAACAACGCGGAATGCCTCCAGGATCGGGGTCCGCTTCTCGATGACCTGGAAAAGGCGATCATTGGGAATGGTGATCAGCGTGTCCACCCTGTCGTGCAGGGCCGTGATCCCCTCTTCGGCCTGCCGCTGCCTTTTGCGCCCCTCGAAGCTGAAGGGCTTCGTTACAACGCCCACCACCAGAGGGCGCTTCAAGGGGGAAGCATCCAGCTCCCGGGCCACTTCCGCGATGACCGGCGCGGCCCCGGTGCCGGTACCGCCGCCCATGCCCGCAGTGAGGAAGATCATATCGGCGCCCCGCAGGTTGTCCTCGATCAGTTCGCGGCTTTCCTCGGCGGCCTGCCGGCCGATCTCCGGGTTGGCTCCGGCGCCCAGCCCTTTCGTCAGTTTTTCACCTATCTGCAGCTTGACCCCCGCACTGACCAGGTGAAGCGCCTGCGCGTCGGTGTTTACGGTAATGAATTCAACACCTTTTACCCCGGCTCCGATCATCCGGTTCACGGCATTGTTTCCACCACCGCCGATGCCGACAACTTTTATCGAGGTGAATTGCGATTTTTCATTGTCAAATTCGATCATTTTCCCCGAACACCTCCTTCAGAAGCCGCATATTTAATCAACATATTCATTCAACCAATCCTTGAACCGCTGCCACAGCCCGGACCTGCTTTTCGGACGGCCTGTCCCACCCGTATCCTGGTAGAATCTGGGTTGATTTCGATATACATAGTAAAGCAATCCTACCGCGTTGGTATAGATCGGGTTCTGGATACCCACATAATCGTATTCTGCAAGACGCACCCCATCGCTTTCAAAATGCATGGAAGCCAGATCGAGCAGCCCTCTCATCTGGGAAACACCGCCCGTAAATACCGCTCCCGCAGGAGGCAGGGCGGGCCGGCCCATCTTGATCATCTCCTCGCGGACAATCTGGAATAATTCCTGCACCCGCGGTTCGATGAAGCGGCTGATCTCCCTGGCCGATACCCGGCGGCGATCCCTGCTGCCCACGCTGCTGATCTCTATATCAGCCTCATCGCCGGCCAGCGAGATGAATGCGCTGCCGTGCTCGATCTTTAAATTTTCTGCTGCAAAGAATCCGGTCCTCAAACCTACCGCCAGGTCGCTGGTAATATGATCGCCCCCGACAGGCACCGAGGCCAGCTGCTGCAGCTTGCCCTGCTGAAAATATGCAATATCCGTGGTCCCTCCGCCGATATCGACAAGGAACACGCCCAGCTCTTTTTCGTCGGCGGAAAGGGAGACCTCTGCCGCAGCCAGCGGCTGCAGCACCATGCCGGCGCCGTTGATCCCGGCGCGGGCAACACAGCGCGTAAGATTGCGCAGCGAGGTAATCGGGCTCGTCAGGATCATGGCATCAACCTCGAGGCGCACGCCCAACATGCCCACGGGATCACGGATCCCATCGTAGCCGTCGACAATAAATTCCCGGGGAATCACCTCTACTATCTCCCGGTCAAGGGGAAGGGCAATCACGCGGGCGGCCTGCAGAACCCGTTCCAGATCTTCCTCCTCGATTTCTCTCTCCTCGGATTGCACCGCCACCACACCGCGATTGCTGATCAGCTCTGTGTTCAGACCCGGCAAACCGACGAAGGCGGAATCAATTTTGAAACCGCACATCCGCTCGGCCTCCGCAGCAGCGGAGGCTATCGCCTCCACCGTCAGCTCCAGATCAACGATAACTCCTTTTTTTATCCCCTCGGAAGGACAGAGCCCGAGGCCGATTATGCTGATGGTACCGTCAGGGCGGGGTTCTCCAACTATAACCCGGACCTGGGTTGTTCCGACATCTATACCGACAAGATAATTTTTGCGAACCACTTCTCCACCCCCTTACCCTTCCCGTTTCAATTCCACATCGTATAATTATTCCCCTTCAAAATTTCGCCTCCGGCCCCAATTTTACTCACATCCTTCCCCCGATACCACCACCAGACGATCTCCCGTGCGCAGATCGAGAAATCTGCCCCCGTTGCTCTCCTGGAGAAAAGCCTGGAGCAGGGTCAGTTTTTCCGTCATCCTGCCGCTGTCTCCCAGCAGCACCCTGCGCCCGTCCGAGGTATAGAGAACCAGGGCAGCGGGATCGGACAGATTCAGCTCGGCCGGCGACAGCAGCGGCACTCCCTGCAGCGCTTCCAGAAAAATGCACAGGGCCGCGCTTTTCCTTTCATGGTCCAGCGGCTTCCCCAGGCTGATCTCCCCGGACAGCGCTCCGGTCACAACGGGCAGATTCCCGGCCGGATGAGGCTGTTCATCAAAAACAATACCCTCCCCGTCAACAAGCCAGAAATGGTTTTGATCCATCAATGAGGCGGCCTCCCTCCTTTCCTGCACGCTGATGCGGACAGCGGAGGGAAACCGCCTTTTGACCACGGCCGAGGAGAGCCCGGGCAGCCCGGCCAGTTTTTTTTCCACCTTGCCGCATGGCAGCAGCAGCAGGCTTGTCCCCTTCTTGATCCCGCTTTCGCTGATTATCTCCTGCTCGCTCAGGCGCTCATTGCCCGTCACGGTGATCTCCTCCACCCGGCAGCAGCGCTCTACCGCCTTGAACAGCAGCAGCCCCAGGCCCAGCAGGAGCAGAAGCAGCAAAACAGCCTTCAGGGAGCGGCGCCTTCCGGCCTTGGGCCGGGGCTGCACCAGCCTGAGCCCGCCGGCTCGGCGGGCGGACCCTTTTCTCAAAACAGCGCCTCCTCTTCCACGCGCTCCCTGCGAAAGATATGAGCCCCCAGGGAGCGCAGAGCGCCGGGCAGATCTTCATAGCCCCGCTCGATATGGTGAACCCCCGCGATCCTGCTTTCACCCTTTGCCGCCAGCGCCGCCAGGACCAGGGCTGCCCCGGCCCGCAAATCGGCGGCTCTGACTGCGGCGCCCTTCAGCGACGGGACACCGTCAATGACGGCCCGGTGGCCCCGCAGGCTGATCTGCGCCCCCATCCTGCGCAGCTCGGGGACATGGTGAAAACGCCCTTTAAAGACATGCTCGATGAGGGTGCTGCCTCCCCGGGCCAGGGTCAGGCAGGCCATAAGGGGCGCCTGCAGATCCGTGGGAAAACCGGGGTACGGCCCCGTCGCCACCCGGGGAATGGCTTTCAGCCCGCCTGCAGCTGCTGCAGAAATGGTGCTCCCGGAAACCTTGACCCTCGCTCCGGCCTTCTCCAGCAGGCCCAGCAGCGCTTTGAGATGAAGGGGGATCACGTTCTCCACCGTCACGCTGCCGCCGGTGATGGCCGCTGCAAGAAGAAAGGTCCCGGCCACGATACGATCGGGGAAAACGCTGTAGCTTCCGCCGCCCAGGTTCCTGACGCCCCGGATCCTGATCAGCGGGTTGCCGGCTCCTTCAACTCCGGCACCCAATGTATTCAGAAAGTTCTGCAAATCCACAATCTCGGGTTCGCGGGCGGCATTGCGAATAACTGTATTGCCCCGTGCGGTGACGGCGGCCAGGATCAGGTTTTCCGTGGCCCCCACGCTGGGGTAGGCCAGATAGATCTCCCCGCCGCGGAGCCGGCCCCGGGCTTCGATATACTCATCTCTCTCTTCAATCACCGCGCCCAGGGCGCGCAGCCCGTCGAGATGCAAATTGATGGGACGCATCCCGATGGCGCAGCCGCCGGGATAGTAAAGCTGCGCCCGGCCCATCCGGCCCAGCAGAGGGCCCATCAAAAAAATGCTTGATCGCATCTCACGCATCAGTGCCTCGGGGACATGGTAGTGATCGATCCGATCCGTTCTTAAAAGCAGGTCTTCTCCCTCTTTTTCAATCTGCGCCCCCAGGCCGGTCAGAATGGAGATCATCGCCTGGACATCATAAAGCGCCGGGACCCTTTTCAGCCGGATCCGTTCGCCCGTCCTGTTAAGTAAAGAAGCGGCCAGCACAGGCAATATGGAGTTCTTTGCACCATGTATCCGCACCCTGCCCGCAAGGGGGAGCCCTCCCTCAACCCGATACTCTCCCACACAATTCCACTCCCCTGGATTTATATCTCCTCGCCCACAATCCGCACTTCCGTCTGCAGTTCCACCCCAAATTTTTCCCGGACCATCTCCCGCACTCTTTCTATCAGATGCTCTATATCCCGGGCCGAAGCGCCGCCCCTGTTCACGATAAAGTTTGCATGTTTCCCCGAAACCGCCGCTCCCCCTGCAGTGAGCCCCTTGCCGCCTGCCGCCTCGATGAGCCCCCCGGCGGGGCTGCCGGGAGGATTTCGAAAGACACTGCCCGCGCTGGGCAGCGATGGATGGCGCCGCCGCCTCTCGGCAAAATAATGCTCCACCTCTTCCGTCAGGGCTTCCCTGTCCCCCTGCTCCAGCTCGAGCAGCGCCTCCACAATGACGCCCAGCCGGCCCAGGTTGCTCTGCCGGTAACCGAAGATGACATTCTCCGGTCCCAGGCGGGCCCGCTCGCCTTCCGGAAGGATCAGGCTCACCTCCGCCACAAGCGCTCCGATATAACTGCCAAAGGCTCCGGCATTCATCACCAGCGCGCCCCCCAGAGTGCCGGGAATGCCGGCGGCAAATCCCAGCCCCCGCAGACCCTCCCCTGCCGCCGCCCGGGCCAGCGCGGTCATCGGCGTGCCGGAACCGGCCCGCAGCGCCCTACCCTCCCGCCGGATATAGCTGAAGGCCGGGCCAATCTGCACCACCAGGCCCCTGATGCCGCCCTCCCGTACCAGCAGGTTGGTGCCGTTGCCGAATACGAAAAGCGGCAGTCCGGAGCTGTTTTTGAAGCGGATAATCTCCTGCAGTTCATCGCTGTTTGCGGGAAGCAGGTAGTAATCCGCCGGTCCGCCGACCCCCCAGGATGTATGTAGCGACATCGGTTCATCTCTTCTGACCCCGGCCTTGAGCCGGCGGCCAAGTTCCCGCTCCACATTCAAAGTGCAGCCCTCCATCAGGATAATTTATTCTATGCGCCTGCAGCCCTTTTGGTTAGTTTTCCCCCGCCGCTCCGCAATTTCATATAGACAGCGCCGCAGGCGCGCCGCCGCATCGGGAACGGCCAGCCTTTTGCCGGCCTCCGCCATCCGCACCAGCAGGGCCGGCTCGGCGCCGAACCTGTCCACTTCGCGGCGCAGGCGGTAGCGGTTGAAATCTTTCTCTTCAAGCAGCAGCGCCGCCCCCGCTTTCTCCAGAAGGCGGGCATTGTAATACTGGTGATTGTTCACCACATTGGGCGAGGGGATCAGGATTGCCGGCAGCCCCAGCGCGGTGATCTCGGCCAGGGTGGTGGCTCCCGAGCGGGTGATCACCAGGTCTGCCGCCGCCAGAGCGTCTGGCATATTCTCCAGGTAGGGAAAGAGGCGCACCCTTTGCGGCAGCAGCCCCAGCTGCTCCTTGACCCGGCGGTAATAGATCTCTCCGGTAACGTAGAGAAGCTGCGTCCTCCGCGGCAGCCAGCCCGCCTTCAGATATTCGACCATGACCTCGTTGATTCTCAGGGCGCCGCGGCTGCCCCCGTACACCAGGATTGTCCTGAAGCAGGGATCGATTTTCAGCAGTTCCTGCGCTGCCCCGCGCTCCACCGCCGCCACCTCGCTGGCCCGGGGGTTGCCCGTGAAAACCGTTCTGCTGCGCCGGGGAAAGGCGCTGCGCGACTCCTCGAAAGAGAGGCAGACCCGCTGCACCAGCGGCGCCAGCATGCGATTGGCCAGTCCGGGCAGTGCATTCTGCTCGTGCACCGCCGCAGGCCGTCCGGCCAGAAGGGCCGCCAGCATTACCGGGGCCGAAACGTAGCCGCCAGTGCCGAAAACAACATCGGGCTGAAAGGAGGCCATGATCCGCCGGGCCCGGGCCAGGCCCCGCCGGAGATCACGGGTGAAGGGAGCAAGGCGGCGCAGGCTGCGCCCGAAACCGCTGGCCGGGATCGTCTCCAGGGCAAAGCCGGCGGCGGGAACGATCTTGCTCTCCAGCCCCTCCGCGCTTCCCACGAAAAGCAGCTCCGCCGAGGGCTCGCGCTCCAGAATATGGCGTGCCAGCGCCAGGGCGGGATAGATATGACCGCCTGTCCCACCCCCGGTTATGATCATGCGCACCGGCCGGACCCTCCTTTCACTATGCTTACCGGTGACAATGCCGGGAAATATTCAGCAATATGCCCAGGCTCAGGAGATTGAAAAAAACCGAGCTGCCGCCGGCGCTGATAAAGGGCAGGTTGATCCCCGTCACCGGCAGCGATCCGGTGACCATGCCGATATTAATGAGCACCTGCAGCGCCAGCATGGCCGTTATTCCCGCCGCCAGCAGGCTGCCGAATGTATCCGGGGCGGTGAGCGAAATCTTCAGGCCTCGCCACATGAGCACAAAGAAAAGCAGCAGCACCGCCGTGGCTCCGACAAAGCCGAGCTCCTCGCCGATGACGGCGAAAATGAAATCATTGTGCGGGAAGGGCAGATAATAGAGTTTCTGCCGGCTCCGCCCCAACCCCACTCCGAAAATATGGCCCGGCCCCAGGGCATAGAGCGATTGGATAATATGATAACCTGTTCCACTGGGATCGGCCCAGGGATCGAGAAAGGAGAAAAGCCGCTTGACGCGGTACGCCTCCTTGATGGTAATTGCCACCAGGGCCGGAACCGAAACAAGGGCCAGCGCAGCGGCCTGTTTGAAGGGCATCCCCGCCAGTAAAACAATTACCCCCGTCCCCGCAAGCACGATCAGGGCGCTTCCCAGATCGGGCTGCAGGACCACCAGGCCGAAGGCCGCCCCCGC
>JAPXLS010000004.1:0-29873 GCA_033809435.1 Bacillota bacterium | reverse complement strand
GCGAGAGCCTGCTCTGGATCAGCGCACCTTCCTTCCCTTCTACAGATTTGCCGTTGTTCATTGCCGAGATCGGCCGCCAGCTGGGGGCGGAGATCGAGATCCTGAATGAAGAAGCGGCAGCCCGCGGGCATAGCGGCGGCATCCTCGAATTCAGAGCCGGCGGGCGTTCGGGCATTGCCTGGCCTGTTGAGGACGGCCTTTGCGCCCTCCTCGCTTTGAGCGGTTCTCCCGATTTGCAATCCCTGATCAGCCTGTGGAATGCGGGGGAGCAGCCCTGCTGCCCCCAGGAATAAAAGTAGAGCCGGGGCTCAGGCCCTTTGGGAGGGAAGGATGATTAGCGGAAAAAGGGTGCACGGAAAGGCGCTGCTGGCGGCCGTACTGCTGGCGCCGCTTTTTCCGGCGGGCTGCGGCGCTGCGAAACCGCCGGTACTGCATATTCCCTGGCAGAACGGCGAGATCTCCGTGATGGAGGTGACCAGGGAGGGGGAGCTGCTTTTTTATGATGAGCAGAAGATCGTGGAAGAGGAGGGGTCTTTGCTTTATACCTCGGAATATCAGTTTACCGATGCACCGCAGGAGCGTCGCATTCACCTGGATCCGGAAACGCTGCTCCCCAGGCGCAGTGCCCTAACCTTCCTTTCGGCCGCAAGCGGGAACAGCAGCCTGGATGTTCTCTACGGGGAAGCAGAGATCAGGGTGAAAATGAACAGGGGCCGGGGCGAAGACGAAAAAACTGTCCCCCTGCCCGGGCAGCCCTGTTTCGATAATGAACAGCTGGATCTGCTTCTGCGTGCCCTGCCCCTCGAAGCGGGCTGGAAGGGCGGGATCAGGCTGTTTGTCCCGGCCACGGCCAGGGTTGCAGCCGTCAATTTCGAGGTGACGGGGCGGGAAGAGGTTGCCGTGGCGGCGGGCATCTATGATTGTTACATTGTCGAGCTGACAGGGCTGGGCCGGCGGGCCTGGATCGGCGTTGAGCCGCCCTGCCCCCTGGTGAAGTATGTGAACGAGGGCGCCGGCACTTTATCGCAGCTCCTGGAATTCTACCCCGGTGGAGTTGAAGAGGATCATGAATGAGTTGGAAGTGTTGAAAAAGCCAGAGGAGCCCCAAATGAGTCTATATTGCAAATTGTTTAGTAATGCTTGCAAAATTATCAAAGACGATGTATAATTCAGATCAGAAGTCAGGCCGATAAGGGCAAAGCCGCTGTAAGGCGGTGACGCAAAGCCATGGGTCCTGTACCGGATCGCCAGGCTGCCGGTTATCAATAGGTTTTTTCTCCCTGATGAGGCAGCCGCAAGCTGTCTCTTTTTTATACCGTACCAAATTGCACTGAGACTTACCCCGGCTTGATTCCTTCATCATCGGGTACAAAAATAACTTTTTGTACCCGTTTTTTTGCCCTGCCGGAGGCGGCTATTAGACGACACCGGCAAGTTCAACGGGCACAGTAGTTTCGAAGCTCTGGTACAGGCGATAGTCAAGGTGAGGGTAGATATTGTCCGCCTCTTCCAGGGATTTCAACCAGCCTGCGTCGATGCTGTCCTCCCTGATCTGGCGCAGCAGGTTTCTGAAGCGCAGCAGATGATTTTCAACCCTGCCCCGTGCATAATCAACCATGGTGCCAGAGGTCATGATAAAGGGCCAGTCGCTGCTTTGGGCCAGCATCAGTTCGCGGGCCGCCTGACAAAGGGCTCTCTTCTGCAGGCCCTCCGCATCGGGGTGCGCCGTGGCCAGCTCGATCATCTCCGCCGCGGCCCTGTGCAGGTGCCGGTAAAGCCAATCATTGCTGCCGTTTAACCAGAATTCGTGATATCCCTTGTCCCCCCAGCTCGAGGGGTTGGGGGTGGAGAGCTGCAGCGGGTAGCCCAGGTCAAGGTATTCCCCGGGGGTGATCAGTTTCAGATGGGGCTGGTCACAGGCGATTTTTCGGCAGAGATAGTCAAGCCATTGGGGCCCTTCGAACCACCAGTGGCCGAAGAGCTCGGCATCGTACGGGGAGACGACGATGGGAGGACGTCCCATGATCCCGGAAAGGTACCTGACCTGCTGCTCACGGTTGAACATGAAATTACCGGCGTGCAGGGCGGCCTTCTCCCGCGCCCCTTCGGGGTTGTAGGGCTCCTTGTAATCCAGCCCCTCGCGGGTGATCCGGTAATACTTTATTCCCGTATCGCTGCGCATGCCGGGGGGGTGGAGGTGGGGGCCGATATATTCAAGCGGAAGATCATATCCGATGTCCCGGTAGAACTCCCGGTAATCGTAATCACCGGGATAGCCCTCCTGTGCGCTCCACACCTGCTTTGATGTTTCGGCGTCTCTTCCAAAAACGGCGGTGCCGTTCCGGGTCAGGATGGGGCTGTACACGCCGTATTTGGGCCGGGGTGAGGCGTAGAGCAGGCCGTGTGTGGCAGTAATGAAGTACTGTATCCCCAGCTCGCCGGTGATCTCCTCCAGTCCGTGATCAAAGGCGCATTCGGGCAGCCAGAGACCGCGCGGGGCCTCCCCGAAAAGAGCCTTGTGATACTGCAGTGCATTGGCGATCTGCGCATAAATACTTTCCGGCTGGAGCTGCAGCAGCGGCAGGTAGGCATGCGTGGATGCGGTGGTGATCAGCTCCAGGTAGTTTTCCCGGGCCAGTTTGCGGAAAGCGCCCACAAGGCGGCTTTCGTAACGGTCAAAATAGGCGGCTGCGGAATCAAAATGCGAGCGGTAGAGAAGAGCCAGGGGGGCAAAAGCGGCATCTCCGGCGGTGCGCTCCTCCTCGAGCCGGGCCAGTTCCTGCAGACCCTGCAGGTAATGGCGGTAGCGATCCTGGAGCAGCGGGTCCTCCAGCATTGCCAGCAGTGTGGGTGAAAGAGAAAAGGTGATCCTGAAATCTATGCCGTTGTTGCGCATTTCCTCGAAAACCATGAGCAGGGGAATATAGCACTCGGTGATGGCCTCGAAAAACCATTTTTCCTCCAGGGAGTGTTCATGTTCCGGATGGCGGACATGGGGCAGGTGAGCGTGCAAGATCAGGGCCAGGAAACCTTGAGCCATTTTATCGGGGCGCCTCCTTCGAGCTGTCTGTCATGAGATCTATGTCTTCCCTCTTATTTTTTTACTGCGTCTGAAGAACTCCGCCGAACTGAGATGGTGCATTGAAATGCGCCGGAACAGTTTTCGAGCATTCCAGTCGGGGAGCTGCCAGTTTTCATCGATAATGTCACTCAGCTTATCCCGCGGGGTGCGGACAAGATTGGAACGGAGGATGGAGTGAAAGGGCCCCCCGGGCAGCTTCCAGCCCAGCTCGGCCCGGTAAAAACGGTCCGCTTCTGCCACCGGGATGTACCAGTTGTTGTTGTCCCGGCCCACCTCCTGGTCAAAGAAACTTACTGCCGCTTTTTGGTCCTGCCGGGCATATTTATAGGTGCGTAATAAGAAAAAGGCCTTGGGCCACCGCTCCGCCCCGGCCCTCTTCTCCAGGGCGCTCCATGTGGGCAGGCTTATTTCCCAGTATGCAAAAATGTTGTACGGATCCCGCGGCAGAATCACAAGGCGGTCCTCGCCGTA
Organism: Bacillota bacterium; assembly: GCA_033809435.1. Classification (GTDB taxonomy): domain Bacteria; phylum Bacillota; class Dethiobacteria; order DTU022; family DTU022; genus JAAZIN01. The sequence continues at coordinate 26,320 of JAPXLS010000004.1, read as the reverse complement.
TAAATCCGGCAGTGAACCGCCGCCGTTTAAATAGGTTGTCTGTGCATCGGGCACGCCTTTGCCTCCTTGTCTGTATTGGGTGAAGACATCTTTTGTGATTGCCAGGAAAATCAATCAAGGGAGCGTTAATACCAACTGCTATTATTCCCTATGCGCCTCGATATATATCCCTCCTGGCGGCGGCAGGGGGTGGAATAAAAAGGGCGGCTGCGGGAAACCTAAACTTGATTTTTACAAAGGGTGCACCGTGTAAAGGAGCCGCTGCAGATGCTTGTCGGAATGGCCGCTTTCGAATACTTGCCCATCAGGGTGGGCGGCCTGGCCGAGGCTGTGACTTCGCTGGCTGAAGCCTTGAGCAAAGAGGATGACGTTGATTTCTTTATGCCCTCTCACGGCCTTGCCGGCAAGGCGCCTGACGCCGGCGGCTTTGATTTGCAAAAGTATGCCGACTTTGGAATAACCGTCGGGGACAGGCTTTACCCCGTCACCGTGCACCAGACCCGCTGCCGTGGGGTGAGACTCTTCCTGCTGAGCAGCGAGATACTCGACAATCCTTCCGTCTATCACCCCCCGGATCTCTTTACCAAAAAAATGATCCATTTCTCCAAGGCCCTGCCGGGACTGGTTAACCTGATCATCAAACGCGAGGGGCGCAAGCCCGACGTGATTCATGTCCACGACTGGCACTGCGTTCTGGCCGGCGCCCTGGTCAAGAAATATTTCCGGATGCCCCTGGTATTTACCATCCACCGTCTCTGCCGGGAGCGCATCCCGGCGCATGAACTGGCCAAAGCAAACCTGGAAGAACTTATCGAGCCGCGCTGCCTGGAGGGTGAAATGCTCGATATCGAGGCTTTTGGCGCTCACCGGTGCGACTACCTGACTACCGTGAGCCGCAGCTATCTGGACGAGGAATGGGGCACATTTTTCAGCCCTTTCCGGGGCAAGGTCACCTATGTCTGGAACGGTGCGGATGCCGCTTTCTGGAATCCCGGTGAGCTCATGAACGCCGCTTTGCCCCGCCCGGAAAGGCGCCGCCGCCTTCTCGAGGGGGAGGGGTTTGCCGACGGCCCCTTCTTTTTTTATGTGGGGCGCCTCGATGCCGCGCAGAAGGGGATCGACATCCTGCTGCAGGCTTTTGAACAGCTGATGCAGGATGAGGGCCCTGCGCATGAGCTGCACCTGCTCCTGCTGGGAACAGGAGATCCCCGTCTGGAATCGGAGGCGCAGCGCCTTGCCGCATGTTATCCTCGCCGGATGAAGGCCATGGGGCGGCAGCTGCCCCGGGAGACCGTCCGCGAACTCTACGGGGCGGCTGATTTTTGTCTCATCCCCTCGAATTTTGAACCCTTCGGGCTGGTCCAGCTTGAGGCGATGTGCCTGGGCTGCATCCCCATCGGCAGCCGGGTGGGCGGCATCAGCGACGCCCTCATCGATCTGGGGGAGAACAGCTCTGCAGCCACAGGGTTTCTTGTTCCCAGGCGCGATCCCGGGGCCCTCGCTGCAGCGATGCGAAGGGCGGCGGATATGCTGGAGAGGGAGCCGGTCCGGATAGAGAGGATCCGCCGCAATGGGCGGCGCCATGTCCTGGAGAACTTCACCTGGGAGCGCTCGGCCGGGCGGTATCGTCTGCTTTACCGGGGAATGGCTCCGCTGAAGCTGCCCTTTGTCTCCTATGCGGAGCCCTACTGACAAACAGGCACCGAGCGAGAAAGGAAGAGCAAACCATGAAGGGCGATAAGAAGATCTACTTTATCCTTGCTCTGCACAATCACCAGCCCATCGGGAATCTGGATGAGGTCTTCGAGCAGAACTTTGCGCGCAGCTACGAACCCTTTATCGATGTCCTGGAAAAATTCTCCGGCATCAGGGTGGCGCTGCACTATTCCGGCCCTCTCCTTGATTGGCTTGTGGAGAAGAGGCCCCGTTTCATCGAGCGCTTGAGAAAACTCTCTGAGGGCGGGCGGGTGGAGATCCTGGGGGGAGCCTATTATGAACCTATCCTGCCCTCGATTCCGGAGGAAGACAAGATCGGCCAGATTCGCTTCATGACCTCCCGCCTGCAGGAGCTCTTCGGGGTGGAGCCGCGTGGAATGTGGCTGGCGGAGCGGGTTTGGGAGCCGCATCTGCCCCGCCCCATCCATGAAGCCGGCATTGATTACCTGGCCCTGGACGACACTCACTTCGAGGATGCCGGCTACACCGATCTGGAACACTACTTCAGAACGGAGGAGGAGGGCCATCCCCTGGATATATTCCCCATCAGCGAGGAGCTGCGCTATCTCATACCCTTCAAGGCGCCCGGCGAGACCATCTCCTTTTTACAGGAGCGGATCGGTGAGGGGGGGCGGCCTCTTTTCGTGCTGGCCGATGACGGTGAAAAATTCGGCGGCTGGCCGGGGACCTATGAATCGGTTTACGAGCAGGGCTGGCTGGAAGAATTCTTTGCCCTGCTCCAGGAGCAGAAAGAATGGCTGGGCATGGTTACCTTCGAGGAGTATCGCCGGCTTTTTCCGCCGCGGGGTCCCGTTTATCTGCCTGCAGGCTCCTACCGGGAAATGAAAGAGTGGTCGGGTGGTTTTTGGCGCAATTTTTTCAGCCGCTATCCCGAAAGCAACCGCATGCACAAGAAAATGCTCATGGTGCGCCGCCGCTGGGGGCAGCTTCCGGAAGGGGAAATCCGCGAACGTGCGCAGCATCTGCTCTGGGAGGGACAGTGCAACTGCGCCTACTGGCACGGAGTTTTCGGCGGCCTCTACCTTAATTTTTTAAGAGCAGCTCTGTGGGAGAAGCTGCTGCAGGCGGAAAAGCTCATCGATGGCCATCTGAAAAAAGCGCCCTACCTGGAGCTGCAGCGGGGAGATTTCAGCTACAGCGGCTCGGAGGAGTTCTACATTTTTACTGACCGCCTGAACCTGCTGCTGGCACCCAGGTTTGGCGGAAGCCTCTGGGAACTGTCCTGGAGGGAGGCGGCGGTAAATTTCCTGGACACGCTGACCCGCCGCCCCGAACCGTACCACCGAAAATACCGGGAGCAGGCGGCAGAGCCGCCCCTGCCGGCGGGGCAGACGGCTTCCATCCATCATCTACGGGCGCTCAAGGAGGAGGGCATTCTTGATCATCTGCACTACGATTCCTATCCCCGCGGAGCCCTGATCGAACATTTTTTTGACGAGGGTCTGTCCCTCGAGGGATTCATCAGGGGAAGCTATCGCGAGCGAGGCGATTTCCTGATGCGGCCGGCCGAAACCCGGATCGAACAGCTGACGGCGGGAAAGGGGGGCGCCGAAGGCGTAAAAGTCGTCTTCCGGCAGGAAGGGCGGCTTGATGGGACGGCGCCGCTGCGGCTGGAAAAGGCGGTGACCCTCCATGCCGGCCGGGACTCGTTCCGGACGGACTATCACCTGGTCAATACAGGGGAAAGGGAGGCCCGGTTCTGCTTCGGGGTGGAATTCAACTTTGCCTTTCTTTCGGGATCGGATGAAGAGCGCTACTACATGATACCCGGGCGGGAGCTCGACGACGGCAGCCTCGGCTCCAGGGGCGCCGCCGAGGCGGTAAAGGAGGTGGCCCTTGTCGACGGGCGCCGCGATCTGCAGCTGACCCTTTCCTGGGAGCAGCCGGCTCTGCTCTGGCGGGCGCCGGTGGAGACCGTTTCCCAGTCTGAATCGGGCCTGGAGCGTTCCTATCAGCAGTCGCTTCTGCTGCTGCGCTGGGATTTTCATCTTGCCGCAGGTGAAAGCCGTGAGCTGAATTTGCAGTTGCGTCTGTCCCGGGCCGGCGGCGGGGAGCCGGCGCAAAATCCGGTCAGGGGAGAGGTGGGGACATGAACGGCCGGCCGCTCCATGTAGCCTTTGTGTGGAACCAGCACCAGCCCCTTTATCGCGACTCCCTCTCGGGAGATATGATCATGCCCTGGGTGCGGCTCCACGGCAGCAAGGATTATTACCGGATGGCGGAGATCCTGGAGGGCTATCCCGCGGTGCATCAGACTTTCAACCTCACCCCGTCGCTGCTGGGGCAGATCGAGAACTATCTTGCAGGTGACGAAGATTATTACCAGAAAGTAGAAAAGCCGGCGGAAGATCTTGACGACGGTGAGAAGCGGTACCTGCTGCATCACCATTTCGATATTCACTGGGATAAAGTCATCGCCCGGTATCCCCGCTATCTGGAGCTGCTTCACCTGCAAGGACGGACCCGCGAGGGGGAGGCGCTCGGGTCGGCCCTGGGCCGCTTTCGTCCCCAGGATTATCGGGATCTGCAGACCTGGTTCAATTTGGCCTGGATCGATCCCGAAATCCGTCGCTCGGATCCGTCCCTGAACGGGCTCGTTGAAAAGGGGGGCTCTTTCACCGAGGTAGAAAGGCACCTGGTCATGGAAAAGCAGCGTGATCTGCTGGCCGGGATCATCCCCCTGCACCGCCGGATGCAGGATCGCGGGCAGATCGAGATCATGACCACACCTTTCTATCACCCCATCATGCCACTTCTCATCGACAGCTGCAGCGCGCTGCGGGCCTGCCCGGGCCTGCCGCTGCCGCGCCGTTTTCAGTATCCGCAGGATGCCTGCAGGCAGCTGGCCATGGCCGTAAAGCAGTACCGCAGGCTCTTTGCCCGCCGCCCGGGGGGGGTCTGGCCCCCGGAGATGGCCGTCGGTCCGGAGACAATTGCCCTTTTCGAAACCTATGGATTTGGCTGGTCCATCAGCGATGAGCAGATCCTGGCCCGCTCCCTGAATGTGGAGATTATCCGGGACGGCTACGGACACGTTCTAAACGGCGATCTTCTGTACCAGCCCTACCGGGTTCGCGGGGCCGGGGGCGAGATTGCCATGATCTTCCGGGATCACCACCTCTCCAACCGGATCGGCTTTGAATACCAGCATTTTGAACCAGGTGATGCCGCCGCAGATCTGGTTCATCGCCTGCATAAAATCCGGGAGAATCTGGACTGGGCCCCTGGCAACCACCTTGTCACACTTTCCCTGGACGGAGAGAACGCCTGGGAATGGTACCGGGGAGACAAGGGACCCTTTTTGCACAGCCTGTACCGCCGTTTGAGCGGGGATCCTCACCTGGTCTGCTGCACCGTCAGCGATTATCTGGCGAAAAATCCGCCGCAAAGGGTGGTTGACGATCTTTTTACCGGCTCATGGGTGGAGCACAACCTGACTCGCTGGATCGGCACCGATAACAAAAACCTGCTCTGGGATTATCTCCTGGAGGCGCGGGAAACGATCGAGCGCTGCAGCGGCGGCGGTTTCCATTCTCCGGAACAGCTGGAGCGGGCACTTGAAAATATCTATGTTGCCGAGGGCAGCGATTTTCCCTGGTGGATAGACAGCATGCCCTACTACCTGGCCGCACCCTTTGACGCCCTTTTCCGCAGGCACCTGGCTGCGGTTTACAGCGCCCTGGGTACGGAGGCGCCGCCGCGGCTCAACAAACCACTGATCCGCCCCCGGCCCGGTGAGGAGGTTTTCGCCGGGGACCCCCTTGCCGGGCCCATCTCCATGGTCCCTTCCCCCGCTGAACCCGGGTAAAAAGAGCAAGAGTTTGCGCGGCCCCCTTTCCGGCTCCGGTGACGGTGCCGGAAAGGGGCCGCCACTCCCGCCCTCTTTCAGGGCGGAATGCAGCCCCGCGCCAATCTTGTCCGGGCGGGGGTTTTCCTGCTGCCGTCTCTTTTCGGGGCACAGACTGCGGGTCTTGCGGCCGCCGCTGCTGCGGCCGGCACCTGGAAGATTGATCTATCTTTCTTCCTGTTTTGTGATATTATCGAGTTACCATTGCGGGGGAAGGGTGATCTGTGCGTGTACATGATCATTATCGGCGGCGGCGGGGTCGGCACTGAGCTGGCCCGCAACTTTTCTGAAAAGGATTTTGATGTGGCGGTAATAGAGAAGAATCCGGAGAAAGCGCGTAAATTAAGGGATCTCTTCGACATCATGGTCTTTGAGGATAATGGGGCCGGCGCCGCGGCCCTGGAGAAAGCTGATGTGAAGTCTGCGGCCATGGTCATCGCCGTTACCGAGATCGACGAGATCAACATCATTTCCTGCATGCTGGCCAAACGCTACGGCGTTCCCCTTACCGTGGCCCGCGTGCGCAATGCCGATTATGCCCTGGACTCTGCCGTGCTCGGCCGGGAACAGTTGGGAATCGACCTGATGATCAGCCCGGAACGGGGCGCCGCTTTTGAGATATCGCGCATGCTCCATTTCCCAGAGGCCGGCGAAATCGAATATTTCAGCAAGGGCCGGGTCATGATGCTCAGTCTCATTGCCGGTCCCGATACGGATATTGTAAACAAACCCTTTCATAAACTGAATTTTCCTCCCGGCTGTATTGTGGTGGGAATCAAGGAGGGGCAGAATTTCATCATCCCCGGCGGTAAAGATGTGATCAAACCGGGGGCGAGAATCTACCTTCTGGGCCGTTCGCGCACGCTCAAGGATGCCAGCCGTCTGCTGACGCACGAACTGACCAGGATTCATAATGTCACCATTCTCGGTGGGGGCATGATCGGTTTTGAGCTGGCGAAGCTGCTCGAGGAGAGCCGCAGCCCCTTCGAGGTTAAGCTTGTCGAAAGGAATGCGGCGCGCTGCGAGCTGCTCAGCCGGGAGCTGTCGCACACCCTGATCCTGCAGGGGGATGTCATCGATCTCGACTTTTTGAAGCTGGAGGGGATCGAGCAGACCGATGCCGTTGTCGCAGTGAGCGGCGACGATCGCACCAATATCATCGCCGGAGTGCTGGCCAGACAGGTGGGGATCAAAAAGATCATCTGCGAGGTGGTTGACCCGCAGTTTGGGCCGGTGTACAACGCTCTCGGCCTGGAAAGCGTGATCAATCCCCGCATTGTCACCGCTGCACAAATCCTCCGCTTTACTCGCCGGGAGGATCTGCTTTCTCTCTCCATTCTCAGCGATGAACGGGCCGAAATCCTGGAACTGATCCTGCCCGAGTCAGCGCGGGTGGCCCACAAAAAGGTGGCCGAGTCGCATTTCCCTCGCGGCATGCTTATCGGCTCCATCGTCCGCAAGCAAGAGGTGATCATTCCGGGGGGGCAGACCGTGCTTCTGCCGGGAGATCATCTGGTCATATTTGCACTGCCCGGGATCAGCGGGCAGCTGGAACGCTATTTTGCGCCAACGGGGAGCGGCCGGCTGAACCACAGCCGGACCCGGTAAAATGGAGGCGGCAAGGAGCTGAAGCGCATCTCGCCGCTTCGGGACGGCCTGCCTGGAAAGGGTGATACTGTGCGTCTGCGCGATATCAGGATTCTTTATCTTTTGGGAATCATGCTCATTTTCCTGTCCCTGATGATGGCGCTGGCCTCCTTGTGGTCCATAGGGGAGCCCGATGGCGACAGGTCCGCCTTTTTATGGGCTGTCCTGATCACTGCCGGTGCAGGAGTTCTCTTGTGCGCACCGGCCTATCCATCGCGCCGGAAAACACTCTCCCTGGCTGAAAGCTTCACCCTGGTATCGCTGGCCTGGCTGTTGGCCGGTTTTTTTGGCGCCCTTCCCTTCTACTTTTACAGCGGCTTCGGGGGCGGCCTTGTGGATGCTTTCTTTGAAGCCGTTTCCGGTTTTACCACTACCGGAGCCACGATCATTGCCGATGTGGAGAGCCTGCCCCGCGGTCTTCTTTTCTGGCGCTGTCTCACGCAGTGGCTGGGCGGCATGGGGATCATCGTTCTTTTTCTGGCCGTCCTGCCGCGCTTCGGCTTCAGAAGCGCTGCCCTGTACCGGGCCGAACTTCCCGGCCCCATTGCCGACCGCTTTGTGCCTCGCGTTGTGGAGACGGCCCGCTGGCTCTGGCTCATTTACGCCGCCTTCACTGTTCTGCAGACCCTGCTGCTTTTGCTGTGCGGGCTGAATTTCTTTGACGCCCTGGCGCACACCCTGACCACCATGCCCACCGGCGGTTTTTCCACCTACAACGCCAGTGTTGCCGCCCTGAACAATCCGGCGGCGGAAGTGGTGATCATCATCTTCATGTTCCTGGCCGGTGTAAATTTTACCCTCTATTTTCGCCTGCTGCGCCGGGATCGGAGTGTGCTGAAAAGCGAAGAGCTGCGCTTCTACGCTATTGTGCTGGCCGCAGCGACAGCGCTGATTGCCATAAATATCGCTCCCGCCCTGGGTAAAGATGTGCTGCTCTCCATCCGGCAGAGCGCCTTTCAGGTTGTGACCATTGCCACGACCACCGGTTATGCCACCACGGACTTTGATGCCTGGCCTCATTTTTCCAGGATGATGCTCTTCTTTCTCATGTTTCTCGGCGCCTGCGGCGGTTCAACGGGCGGGGGGATCAAACAGATTCGCGTGCTGCTGCTGCTCAAGTACGCGCGGCGCGAACTGCTGCGCATGGTTCATCCTTCTGCTGTGGCCTCGATAAAACTCGATGATCAGGCCGTTTCGGAGGAGATGCTGCGGGGCATGGCCGGTTTCACATTTCTTTACATTTTACTCTTTGTTCTTGCCACCCTGGCCCTCTGCTGGATGAGGCTCGACTTCACCACTTCCGCCTCGGCTGTTGCTTCGGCCCTGGGCAATGTCGGCCCCGGCCTGGGACTGGTGGGGCCGCGTTTTACCTACATGGGAGTTCCCTCTGCAGGGAAAGCCATTCTCAGTTTGATGATGATCATGGGGCGCCTGGAGATATATACAGTGCTGGTGCTTTTTTTGCCGGAGTCTCGCTCTTTTTTCAGAAACAGATCTAGGGGGAAAAATAGATGATCGATTATCCGAGGGCCCTTCAGGCAATTTCAGAAGGTTCTTTCCAGCCGGCTTATCTTTTTTGCGGCAGTGAACCGTTTCTGATCCGCGAACTCTCGCACCGCCTGGAAGAGGCCTACCTGGGAGAGGAGGGCGGCTACGGCAGTGAAAAAGTAGAGGGAAGGGAATTCACGCTCACCGAAGTGCTGCAGCGCCTTGATGGGGCCAGCCTTTTCGCCTCCCGCAAACTGCTGGTGGTGGATGAGCCGCCGTACCTGGCCCTGAAAAGCAGGGAAAGCGGGGAGGCGGCAGGAGACAGGGGGGAACCCGGAGAAGGGGATGCAGCAGGAATTTCGAGGGAGCTGGAGAACTTTATCGAACGTGAAAGCGGTGCCGGGATTCCTGCGCGGATCATTCTTTTCCGGGCGGCGAACGTTGACCGGCGCCGGCGTCTTTTCAAAATACTCGAAAAAAGGGGCGCAGCTGTTGACTGCGCAACTTTGAGAGAAGGCGATCTCTCCCGCTGGATCCGGGAGCGGCTGGCCCGGCAGGGTAAAAAAATTGACAACGCCGCCCTGCAAAGGCTTCTCTGGAGCGGGGAAAATGATCTTCATACCCTTTCCAATGAACTTGACAAGTACTGCGCCTACCTGGGAGAGGGGGAAACAACGATCACCGCCGGGGTGGTCGAGCTGCTCTTCGCAGGCGATGCCCGGGGCAATGTCTTTACCCTTACCGATGCGCTCAGCAAGGGAGATATCCATCGGGCACAGCAGATGCTGGCTGTGCTTGCCGGAAAGCGCGAAGAGCCGCTGCGCATCTTCTTCATGCTGGTGCGCCATTTCCGGCTGCTGCTCGGCGCTCGCTCCCTGCGGGAGGAGAAGATCCCTCCGGCACGGCATCCGGGGGAACTGGGGGTAAAACCCTTCGAGGCCCGCAAGCTTTACGGCCAGGCAGCCTCCTTCAGTCGCGAGTCGTTGGAGAGGATCATCATATTCTTGCAGGGGCTGGACTACCGGATCAAGACCGGCCGGGTGATTCCCGGGCAGGCTCTGGAGATGGCCGTTGCCGGGATTCATCTACTGAAGCCGCGCCGCTGACAGCTGCCGTGGCGCAACAGGGAGGCACATTGGTTCCGACGGGCGGGAGGGCGGCAAAGTCTCCCCGCAAAAACGAACATCCGGAGGGATATATTGAAACGAATTGGCTGGTTCTTTTTGGCTGCTCTCCTGGTTGCAGCTGCGCTGCTCGCCTTGAAGTGTGATCTGGCGGACAGGATCTTCGACCATTTCAGGGGCGGGGTTGGCGAGGCGGGAAGGGTACAAATTGATCTGCTGGAAGAGTACCCCTCCTCCGGCGACAGCGCCCTGGAGGATGACACCGCATTGCCGCCGCCGGCAGACCTGAAAAGCCTGGCCTGCCGGATCACTGCCGAAGCTTCAAGCGACTACGAGAAATTGTGCGCCATTTACGATTGGGTTACCGCCAACATTGCTTATGATGTGGAGAAGGCTGCGAATATGGAAGCCTACGGTTCGGGGGCCCGGTATGTTCTTGAAAAACGAAAAGGGGTCTGTCATGATTATGCCGAGCTGACCCGGGAACTGCTGAAGGCTGCAGGGATCAAGGCAACGTACGAGAAGGGCGATGTCCACCCCGCGCCCGGCAGGACAGAGCGGCATGCCTGGAATCAGGCCTGCATCGGCGAAACCTGTTACGGCCTGGATACGACCTGGGGCTCCGGCTTTGTAGATGAGAGTAAAGGGATCTTCGTCCCCAGGGCCTCCCGCCTTTACCTTACATCACCGGAAGAGCTGGGCCGGTTGCATAACGACCCCTCGTACAAAGAGTCCTGCGAAAAGGAGATGCAGCGTCTGGAAGCGGCTGCAGCCAGTCCTGCCAGCCTGCCTGAATATGAAGCCCGCCTCCTTGTGCTGATGAATGAAACGCGGGCTGCGGCGGGGCTCGAACCCCTTTCCGAAGAGGCCAGGTTGCTGGCGGCAGTCAGGCAAAGCGCCGCTGCGGCGGCCGGGAAGGCCTGCAGCGGTGAAGAGCATTCCCTCGAGCAGTTAAAGGCGGAGCTGGAGCGGAGGGCCCCGGAAATAAGGCTGGAAAAAGCGGGCATGTATGCCTTTACCCTTTGGGATTATCCCCTGCCCACGGCTGATGAACTTTACCGGCTTATCATTGCCGAGGAATCCGGTTACCTGCATGATGCCGGGTTTCAGGCCGTCTCCCTGGGTGTAATTCGCAGGGGTCCCCTGGTCATTGCCACCCAGGTGTTCATCTCCTACTACTGATCAGCCATTTTGCAAGCATTTTCATTTGAAAAATGATCTTGAAGGGCATACTTCCGGCGCGAATACAATATAATGCAGCAGGGGGGCCCTAGCCTGCTGCATTTTGATTGAACAGGCGGGTCAGCCGGGATTTTTTCCGGGCGGCATTATTTTTGTGAAGGACACCCCTGGCCGCCGCCTGATCGATCCTGCGGACAGCGGCAATCAGTCTGGTCCTGGCCAGTTCAACGTCGCCTCCCCGGATCGCCTCCTCAAAGCGGCGCATGGCGGTCTTGACCGTGCTCTTCACGCGGCGGTTGCGGGCGGTACGTGTAACTGTCTGCCTCATTCTTTTTTTTGCTGATTTGGTAACAGGCAAAACAGGCTGCCTCCTTTCTGTCTATCAAACATAGAAATATTACCATCTATTGTCCTGAAATGCAAGGACAGAGAAACTCCCGTGCATAGAGCAAAATTTTATTGGTTATGCTAAATTTGCAGCCCCGAACCCTCCCGGCTGCATGCTGGAATCCATATAAAAGGAGGACTTCCCATGCTCGGTTTGATCGTTCGTCTCATTGTATCTGCGGTAGTGCTGATGCTGGTCAGCTGGCTCCTGCCGGGATTTGCCACGCTTACCTTTGTGCATGCGCTCATTGCGGCTGTAGTGATCGCCCTGCTCGGTTTTATCGTAGAAAGCCTGTTCGGACGCAAGATTTCACCGCAGAACCGTGGCCTGGTCGGTTTCATTACCGCCACAATAGTTATTTATGTGGCCCAGTTTATCGTTCCGACCATGACCGTCTCTTTTCTCGGGGCGGCGCTGGCTGCGGTGATCATCGGCATTGTCGACCTGTTTGTCCCGACGGAATTACGCTAGGTCAAAGGAGATAAGCGATGTCCTCACAGCGGGAATACGGGGCGGGATTTGTACCGCTCTACAATATCAGAACGGATCTGGCCCTGGAAGCGCAGGAGATTGTGCGGGACCAAACTGCAGCAGAGATTCCGGGCGTAACCTCGGAAAATATTCAGGAAGAAGGTATCTCCATCAACCGTCTTCAGGTGGAGAGTGATGAGGCCTCCCGGCAGTTGGGTAAAAGCAAGGGCCGCTATCTGACCTTTGAGGTCCCCGGGCTGCGGCGCAAGGATACGGGCCTTCAAGATCGACTCTCCGAAGTGCTCGCCCGGGAGCTCGTTGATTTCCTGGAACTCCCCTCCAACCTTAACCACGCTGTCCTGGTGGTGGGACTGGGGAACTGGAATGTGACCCCGGATTCCCTGGGCCCCAAGGTGATCGAGGATCTTCTGGTAACGCGCCATGCCATATCAATGGGGGAAAGGATCCTGGGAGAGGGCTTTCGGGCGGTTTGCGCGCTGTCGCCGGGGGTTCTCGGCACCACCGGGATTGAAACAGGGGAGATCGTGGCCGCCCTTGTGAACCGGGTCAAGCCCAGCATGCTCATAGTGATTGACGCCCTGGCTGCCCGCCGCCTGGAGCGGCTTCATACGACCATCCAGGTGGCGGATTCGGGGATCAACCCCGGTTCGGGAGTGGGCAACAACCGCCTCGGCATCAACCGCCAGACCATGGGCATACCTGTTGTCGCCATCGGCGTCCCCACGGTGGTGGATTCCTCCACCATCGTCAGCGATGCCTTTGACGCCCTGGCCCAGCACTTTAAAAAGGATGCCCGGGGCTATGCCCTGGACAATGTGATGAGAGATTTCAATTGGGAGCAGCGCCGCATTCTCATCACCGAGGTGCTCGAGCCCTATGCCGGCGGCCGCCTCATGGTCACACCAAAAGAGACGGACACATTCATAGATGACATGGCCTACATCATCTCCGGGGCCCTGAACTCGGCCCTTCATCCCCGCGTTCACAGCGAAGGCGGGGAAAAATATCTTCAGTAATCTGCGATCCCACCGCGGCAGATGATATCCCGGGCCGCGGAGCCCGCAATGCCTGCAACCTTGAACCTTTACAACCATCATGATACAGAAGGAGTGGGGCGTTGCCAGACTTGCTATTCCTCGTTTTGGTAGGGGATCAGGGTTCTGTCCCCCAGGCGAAGCCGATCGATTCCTTCGGCCAGCTCTTCCGGAACGGCTACTGTATCGGGATCTCCGTCGGAGACGTAGCGCCTTTCGGGATGGTCATGCAGTATCTGCATCCAGTCATACAGCCCGAGACCCTCCACCTCCATCTCGCTGGCCCGCACGCGGGGCAGAGCCGCCGGTTTGAAATTGAGGCTGAAAGGGGAGGGCGCAGGATTGGAGCCTACAAGCAGTATTCCTTCGTTATGATAGGCGGTTCCCTCAAAACTTCCTTCAATAATGTAGCTCATGTCGCCCGGAAATTCTCCGCAGGGCAGGGCCAGGCTGCGCACGGCATAGCCAGGCAGGTATTCTTGCGTCCGTTTCACGTGCAGGCCCAGTTCACGGCGGGCCTGATCCGGTGGCAGGCGGCGCAGGTTGCCGTGTGAGTAGCAGTGGTTGCCGATTTCAAAACCTTTTTCGACAAGATACGAGAGCTTTTGCTGAACAAGATCGTATTGTTCGAAGGGGGCCTCATAAAAGATATAGAAGGTTGCCGCCAGGCCGAAATCGGGATGGGCGGTGTAAAATTCTTCAAGGATGGCGACTGCGCAGTCAGGGTCGATGGCCTGTCGGCCCTCTTTTTCCAGGTAACGAAACTGGCCCCCCCGCCCGTCGTCAAATGTGAGCACTACCGGAGAGCAGCCTGCGGGGATATCGATATGTCCCTCCAGGAGATCATTCATCGAGACAAGACGGTAGCCGGCCTCGTAGAGAGTCTCCAGGTCCCTGCGAAAATTGGCGGGGGTGCGGCACCAGACATCTTCCGGCTCCCCGATCTGATGGTACATGAGGATCATGATTTCCCCCGCTTCGTTCACGCCCAGGGCCCGGTAATCTATCTCTTCACCCGGATTATCAGGATCTTCCTCCCCGCTGCCGGGATTGTCATTCTCACCGGGGGGAGGGCCTGCGGCGCCTCCCTCTGAATTGCCGCAGGAGACCGGCAGCACTGCTGCAAGCAGCAGCACAGCCGTCAGGAGCACCGCGCGAAGGTACCTTTTTTTCCACCAGTACAGCGATATGTTTTGCATCTGCGCACCCCTTTGAAAGCAATTTTACCTCTATATCTTTCGACAGATTGTGCGCCCGCTCCTGCCGCCCCAGGATATACCAGATCCAGAATAGGGCAGCGAAGAAAAGGAAAATAAAAGCAGGTGGAGAAGTTGGACAGGATAAGAGTAAGGCCGGGCGGCAGGCAAGGTGCTGTCCCCGGGTTTCCGGCAGCCATATGCGCCGCTGCGGAATGAATATGGAAAACGGGGTGAGCATAATGAAGGTATTGACAGCTGCGGCGATGCGTGAGGCCGACCGCCGCACCATCGAAGAACTCGGCCTTCCCGGGGTTGTATTGATGGAGAGCGCCGGAATGAGGGTTGCAGAGGTGATTCTATCACTTCGGCCGATCCCGTCCCGGGTGGTGGTGGCGGCAGGCCCGGGAAACAACGGCGGAGACGGGCTGGTGATAGCGCGCCTGCTGCAGCAGGCCGGGGTGCCCGTCTCCCTCTGGACGACCGTCGCCCCCGGCGCCTACCGCGGCGATGCCGCCATTAACTGCGAATTTTTGAGGCATAGCGGCTTTGTGGTCAAGCATATACTGGACTGTGGGGCACTGGAGCAGTTCCGGGCTGATGCGGCCGGTGCCGGACTTGTTGTTGATGCTCTTTTTGGCGTGGGGCTGGACCGGCCGGTGGAGGGACTGCCTGCGGGGGTAATTGAGGCCGTCAATGCAAGCCCCGTACCAGTGCTGGCGGTGGATCTTCCTTCGGGGGTTCAGGCGGACAGCGGTGAGGTGATGGGCTGCGCCGTGCAGGCGCGCTGGACCGTAACCCTTGCCTTCCCCAAACAGGGGCTGCTGCAGCATCCCGGTGCCTCCCTTGCCGGAGAGGTTATTGTGGGGGATATACATATACCGTCTTTTCTCCTGGCCGGGGAGCAGGCGGCGGTGACCACGGCGCAGCGGGTTCGGGAGCTGCTGCCACAGCGCCTGCCTGAATCTCACAAGGGGAGTTTTGGCCGGGTGCTCATCATTGCCGGTTCGGTAGGGATGAGCGGTGCTGCAGTTCTGGCGGCAGGTGCGGCGCTGCGCGGTGGGGCGGGTCTGGCTTACCTGGCTGCTCCGGCGGCGATCTGTCCCGCACTGGAGGCGCAGCTGCCCGAAGTGATCACCGTACCGCTGCCGGAGCTGTCGCCGGGGCGGATCGATCCCCGGGCGGCGGGGCTGCTTCTAGAAAAAGCCGCCTCTTGCAATGTGTTGGCCCTGGGGCCGGGCCTGGCGCCGGCGCAGGAGACCGCGGCCCTGCTTGGGCAGCTCCTCGAGAACTGCTCCCTTCCGCTGGTGCTCGATGCCGGCGCCCTGGCGTCGCTGGCCCTGCTGCCGGAGGGGGAGCGGAAGGCGCTTTTGCGGAAAGCGCACCAACCGCCGTTGCTCACGCCGCACCCGGGCGAGATGGCGAGAATGGTGGGTCTCGGTATCGACAGGGTGCAGCGATCCAGGCCGGAGCAGGCCCGCCGCTGCGCCCGTGAATGGAACAGCATAATCGTGCTGAAGGGGGCCCATACTGTCAGTGCTTCTCCTGCCGGCGATCTTTGCTTCAACCCTACCGGCGGGCCGGCCCTGGCCACTGCCGGGACCGGGGATCTGCTGACCGGCCTGATCGCTTCTCTCATCGCCCAGGGCCTGCAGCCCTTCGATGCCGCGGCATCTGCTGCCTTTATTCACGGACTTGCCGGGGACCTGCTCCCGGCGGGGCGCGGCTACAAGGCGGGGGATGTTCTGAACAGCTTCCCGGCGGCCTTTCAGTGGCTGGAGCGGGACAGCGGAGCCCCTTCGCCCTGGGGCCCCTGCCACCGCCGGGTCAGGCCCCTGTGAACCCTTTTGCCGGCAGGCAGCCGGCCGGCAGAAAAACGATACAAAAGGAAGGTTGTCATGTCCAGATCCGGGGGAGTATTCCTGGTATTTCGCATGCCTGTTCTGATCTTGCTTTTGATGGGGCTTCTCTGCAGCCTCGGTTTCGCCGGGTGGCGCCTTTTTTTCTCCGTTCCTCGGGCCGATCCCGCCTTGGAACTGCGCCGGCGCATGCAGGAGAAGATCACCGCCCTGGAGAGCTACCATGCCCGTTTCATCACGACTTCCACCGGCGAGGGGGGCGAAACTGTTTGCAGCGTTGAGATCTGGAAAGAGATGCCCCGCCGCTTCCGCCTCGAGATGACCACCTGCGGGGAAGGGCAGCCGGGCAGCATGGAGGTGATCATCGGCGACGGTGACCTGGTATATCTTTATGATGGGGAAAGCGGCGAATTCTTGCCCGCCGTTGATTCCTGCGCAGCCGGGGCTTCCGCCGGGATCCTGGAAAGCTACTGGCGCTCCATCTGCGAGGCCCCCTGCTTCGGCTATCTCGGTGAAGAGAGGGCTACGCGGCACAGCTATTATCTGGTGGAAATCGTTCCTGCCGAACCCCACCGCGAGCGTGTGAGCGAGCGGATCTGGCTTGAAAAGAAATCTCTTCTGCCGGTGCGAATAGAGAGCTATGACATTGCCGGACGTCTGAGCCAGGTGACAGTTTTTGAGCTGCTGCAGTTGAACCATCCCTTTGAAACAGCCCTGTTCGATGTTGATGCAGCCGGGCCGGATGCAGACCCGTCATGAACGTTATCCAGCTGCAACCTGGCGGTAAAGCTGATAGGTGCGTTCCGCCGCCAGCCGCAGATCGCAATTTTCCCTGATGAATTTGCGGCCTTGCTGCTGCAGCGATTGCAGAAAAGGGCGGTCCTTGAGCAGGGCGGTGAGGTGGAAAAAAATTGTGCGGTAACAGGGAGTCTCGCCGCCTGTACCGGAAAGGTCGGGGAAGGGGAATGCAGCCGGGCTGGACTCCGGTTCAAACATGCCCTGGTAGCTTTGGCCCAGGATCAGGGCGGCATTTCCGCAAGCCATCCCCTCCAGCAGCCCCCGGTACGTGCCCACGACCACCTGCGAGCGGGACAGTACGGGGGCGCTGTTCAGCAGCCATCCATAATCACGGCCCTTGAGCAGGGGCAGCGGTTCCGGAGAGAGCAGTTCCACCTCCACGTCGGCCAGCCCCGCCGCCTTGAGCAGGGCTGCAGCGCTTTCAGGGGTAAAGCCGTATTCCTCACCGATAAAGGTAATCTTGAATCCTTCCTTTTCGGCGGGCCGGTACATATCGAGGTCCACCCCTTCAGGAATGAAGACAGCCCTCCGGCCCGGCCAGGCGGGGACCCATGCTTGAGGATGGGGCGTGATCAGAAAAGAAAGCTTTTGCAGCAGG
Organism: Bacillota bacterium; assembly: GCA_033809435.1. Taxonomy (GTDB): domain Bacteria; phylum Bacillota; class Dethiobacteria; order DTU022; family DTU022; genus JAAZIN01. The sequence goes on along the minus strand of JAPXLS010000004.1, from coordinate 8,930 downwards.
GCCGGATTAACGGGACGGGCGGGTATCCCATGCAGTGTTGCACCGCAGGGGATCTGCAGGGTGTGGAGCAGCTTTTCCGTTATTCCGGCAAGAGAGAGATCGTGCAGGTGCAGCAGGTCAAAGCGGTACCCGCGGGCCAATTTTATGATCTTTTCCGGCCGGCTTTCAGCGAAACAGGGAAAGAACTGTTGATAACGGCGGATCTGATCAAGGTAGTGGGGAGGACAGTGGGTTATCACCGCAACTGCCCTGGCGCCCAGGCGATTCAAACCGGCTGCAAGACTGAAGAGATGGCTCATTGCCCCGCTGCAGCGAAAGCGGCTCAACATGAGGATATGCAAAATAGATCACCCGGAATCAGCATATGAATCCGGGTGATAAAAGGTGTCTGCAAATATGCGGGCCATAAGCGAACCCTCTTACCCGCTCCGCAAGGTTGCCCCGGTGTTTCTGGAAATGGACAAAGGGGATCGTTTTTATGATCCGGCCCTAGCGGGGCAGGAGGAAAAGCTGGGTGACCAGGTAGCCCCGGCCCGGTTTGTAGACCACGCCGACTCCTGTTCCGGTATAGCGGGGGTCCACTATTTTATTCCGGTGACCCGAACTGTTCATGAAGGCGTCAAAGATTCCCCTGATACTGCCGCCCACCCCGATATTTTCCGCAGCGAGGGTAAAGCTGATCCCTGCATTTCTGAGCATATCTCCCGAGCTGCCGTAGCTGGGCGATTCGTGGGCAAAGTAGTTCAGGCTGGACATATCCTGGCTTTTCAACCTGGCCAGGTATGTAAGCCGCGCATCAAGCTGCAGCGGGGGCAGGCCCCTTCCGGCTCTTTCACCATTCACCAGGTCGAAGAGCTGTCGCTCCTGCGGGTTCAAAGCTGCCGCCTCCTCCCCTGCGGGCGGCGGATCGGGTGTTACCGGGGGCGGGGGATCAACAGGTTTTTCCGGAACAGTAACCGGGGGTTCCGGCTGCACCGGCGGTGAAACCGGTCCGGCAGGCCGGCCTGCCGAAGTCCCGCCGTGGGCGCTGCCGCCCCCGGATCTGGCCATTCCGTAAGAGCTGCCGCCAAAGCTGTAAGGCTGTTGCCTCAGCGGCGGCGAAACCGGTTCGGCTGGTGCAGGCTTTACAGGAACAGCCGGTTTTATCGGGGCAGTGTAAGAGGGCACAGGAAACAGGGAATCGCTCCGGTACTGCGGTTGCGAGCGGGCCGCGCCATAACCGGGGACAGCCGGCGCCGCGGACCGGGCGGCATAAGCGCCTGCGGCCGGCGGATAAACCAGCATGACTACAAGCAGCGCTGTCCAGAGGCAAGGGGGTATCCAGTTTTTATTTTTACAAGATCTGGCCATATCGATCCTCCTGGAATATGTTATTGTTTCTTAATAATTATCCAGAACAAAAATTATGTCAACAGCAGTAACAGGCCTTTGTTGCAGCCCCGGGGATTTGATCTCACCGCTTTATTAAATAACTGTAACATTTGGAGATTATCAGCCCTGTGGTTTTTTATGGAGGAGAATCCGCCTGAGAAATTTACCCGGGTTCCAGCGTTCATCAATCCTGGCTGCCAACATCTCGTTTTCTTTGCCCAATAATCCCATCTGGTATTGCTGTTCGCGAATTCGCGCCTCCAGCCTGGAAATCGTTTTTTCCCTTTCCTGCAGGATGCTTTCAATCTGGCGCCGCTCTTTTTTCAGTCCTTGCAGTTCATCGTGATAGCGCTTTCTCTCCTCTTCTCTGATCCGGGTGCTCTTTTCGATCTTTTGCTTCATGCCGGCGATGATCCGATCAAAGCTCTCCTGCAATTTTTTCAGTTCGCCATCCTTGTCGTCCAGATCCTTGCGCAACCGGCGCATGTTCTTTTCGCTTTGCTGCGACAGAAGGAGCATCTCCCTACCCCTGTTTTTTACTTCCTCCTCCAGGCGCACCTTGGCTGTGGACAGATCCGAAATTCGGCCCATCATTTTACCCGAATAGCTTTGCAGCCTGTTGAAGTCTCCCTCCATGCTGTCATCCGCCGCCGGCAGCAGGTTTGAAAGTGAAGCACCGGCAGAAGGACCGCCGCTTTCTACCAGGATCCGGTAATTCAGCAGGCCTTTTTCCGGGCAGAAAGCGCTGCTGCGGATGAGCAGCGGTTGTTTAAAAATCTGCGGTTCCATCCCTTCCCAGCAGTCGCCGCTGAAACGGTAGCGCAGGAGGGTGCCGCCCTCCAGCCAGGCGATGAGCGGTTCTCCCGAGTGGTATCCCAGGAAAGGGAGGGGCGGCTCCGCCGTGCCCGGGGAAATTACTGTTTCCGGTTTCCATCCGCTCGACTTCCAGCCCGTTCCGCCCATGAAACGGTAGCAGATAAAATATTTGTCCTCCAGGAAAGTTCGCCAGACCACATGCAAGTTTTGCGCTGCATCAACAGTTATGGAGGGGTGTTCCACCCTTGCCGGGGCGGAAAGGGGAAAAGCCTTGCTCCAATGGGTGTTTTCGGGATCAAAGTAACGGTAGTAAAGGCCCCCCTGCCCGGCGCCGGTGATGCGGTAGACCAGGTGCAGGAGGCCGCGCCTGTCAATGGCCAGCTCTCCATAATTATCCGAAGCCCCGCTGCCAAAATCGATGACTCGCGGTTCTTCCCAACTGCCGCCGACGAGACGGTGATGCAGCAGCCACCAGCGCCCTGCGGAGGAGTCCAGGGCCAGGCAGACAAAGTGGAGCCCGCCCTGCAGATCGGCTGTCAAGAGAAAATGGCCGCATTCCTTGCTCTCTTCACGGTAAAACAGAAGGACTTGTGCCTGTTCGCTCACCTGCTCCGGGGAGAGGATGAGATGATAAAAATTGCCCTGATCCATGACAACGAGATGGGGCAGATGATTGGCATCCAGAGCGGCGCAGTACCTTTCCCCCTGCTGTGGAAGGGGGCGGGGTTCGCCCCATATGGAACCGGCGCCTGCTTCCACCACCAGTTCTCCTGCAGAGCCGCGGCTGATCAAATACTGTTTGCCCGTGGAGCTCAAAAGATAGGGGGTCTCCTGAAAAGAGCCCTCCCGCAGATAAAAAGGCATCAATGCTCACCTGCCTGTTCTAAACTCACTTAATCTATATGCCTTTGCCGTTAAATTGAGAAGTAACGAACGTCTGCCGGGCGCCCCGCTCGGCCCGATGAAATTTGAAGGGCCTTGCAGCTTTCAAATATCACCTTCTTACGTGCAGCGCATACTATGTCATTGAGCAGCCCCCGCAATATATTTCCACACCGCTCATCTATCATTATGTAAAGGAGGTTTGGATGATGGGTTGCAGTAAAAACACCGGTTACCCCGGCTTGCAAAGAAAAAAGGGCGGGGAGCTCTACCGCCGCCCCGTTCCATCCGAATTCAAGCCCATGCAGATACCGGAGCCCTCGGAGGTTGTCTGTATCAGGGTCGAGAAGATCTATGAACGCTGCAAAAGCGTTGAGACCAACGAGGAGGTTACCGATCTTTGCGGTATTGCGGTAGGCCCCATCGAGGATGTCTGGTGCGTAGATGTTGAACTGGTTATCGATAAACATCACCACTTCAAATGCGAGAAGATCCCGAATACAAATCGCGCCAAAACCTCATTCTGGTACCGTTTCCGTTTTGCCTATATTGATCAGGCAGGGCAGAAATTTTTCACCAGTGAACCGGTTTTCTTTGAAAAGACGGTCCTGTTGAGCGACCAGATCCTTGACAACAGGCTCTTTGTCCAGTGTGAAGCATACCTGGATTGTTTCGAGTGCTTCGTCTCGGGACTGCAGCAGGTTACCTGCTGCATCGGCAAGCTGATCATAGTTAAACTGATGGCCCTGGTGGATTTGCTGGTTCCTGCTTATGGTTTTTGCCCTGAACCCGATGATTGCACCGAGGTGGAATCGGAATGTCCCAGTTTCGAGCCGGAATGGCCGCCCTTCCCGCCCCAGCCACCCAATGATGAACCGGAGCCCGGGCCCTAGGGCGGGTTCGATTCTAATTTTTGTCGTGGCAAGTCGATATGTTCTGCCGGTGCATCTTTGCACCGGTTTTTTTCGCGCTCTATCCGGACAGGCCCCGGGCGGTGTGATATAATGAGCGGAAATATGGAAAAGGGGGAAAACGGGGATTGAGTTCCAGAAAAACAGTTAATATTGGCATGCTCGGGATGGGTACGGTGGGGGGCGGCGTGGCCGCGATCATCGAGCGCAGCGGCGCCCTGCTGGCCGGCAGGACAGAAATCCGGCCGGTGTTGCAGCGGGTGCTGGTACGGGATCTTTCCCGTTCCAGGGCCGTAGCCCTGCCTTCACAAATATACACCACCGATCCTGATGTGGTGATCAAGGATCCCGCAATCGATGTCATCGTGGAGCTCATGGGCGGGATTGAACCGGCGCGGACCCTCATCAGCGCGGCTCTTGAAGAGAACAAGGATGTTGTTACAGCCAACAAGGATCTGATGGCCCGGCACGGCCGGGAGCTGCTGCAGCTGGCGCAGCGCTGCGGGCGAAGCATTTACTACGAGGCCAGCGTGGGCGGGGGCATTCCCCTGATCCGTCCCCTGAGACACTGCCTTGTAGCCAACAGGATCAGGCGCATGATCGGAATCATCAACGGCACCACCAATTATATTCTTACCCGGATGTCCCTTGATGATATGGATTTTCAGGAGGCCCTGGCCCGGGCGCAGGAGCTGGGTTTCGCCGAGGCCGATCCGGCAAGCGATCTGGAAGGAAGGGATGCCGCCTACAAGTTGACCATCCTGGCGGAGATCGCCTTCGGCTGCCCCGTAAACCCCGACGATATTTCGGTGCAAGGGATCGGCTCTGTTGCGGCGGCGGATATTCACTACGCCCGCGAGCTCGGCTACACCATCAAGCTTCTGGCCATCGGTGAAGAATCCCCGGGCGGCCTGGCCCTGCGGGTTCATCCGGCGTTGGTTCCGCTGACGCACCCGCTGGCCTCGGTCCACGATGAGTTCAACGCCATATTTATCGAAGGCGACCTTATTGGCGAAGCCATGTTTTACGGGCGCGGCGCCGGCGCTCTCCCCACGGCCAGCGCGGTGATGGCCGATGTTATCGATGCCGCCCGCTCTCTTCACGCCGGGTCAGAAATGGGGCCGCCCCTGACCGGCGCCCGTGAGAAGAGGCTGTTGCCCCCATCGGCTCTTGATTCGCGCTTTTACGTGCGGCTGCTGGCCCTGGACCTGCCGGGCGTTTTCGGCGCCCTGGCCACTGCTTTTGGCGAGGAGGGGGTCAGCCTGGATATGATCATCCAGAAACGGAGGACCAACGGCACCGCGGAGATAGTCCTGGTGACCCATGATGTCAGCGAGGAGCGTTTTTACCGCTCCCTGGATAAAGCGCTGCAGCTGCCGGCGATCCAGTCCGGCCCCGGTGTCTTTCGCGTTATGCCCCGGCCGGGCGATGAACCTGATGCCGGGCTGTAGGGGCGGGCATTGCCCGTCCGCATTGCCGTAATAAAGGTGGAGGCAAGATGAAAGTCAAGGTCAGGGTTCCCGCCACGAGCGCCAATCTCGGCCCGGCCTATGATGCCGCCGGCCTGGCGCTGCAGATATACAATGAGCTGACCCTTTCCGTTGCCGCGGGTTCCTGTCCCGAGGTGCGGGTCAGGGGGGAGGGGTCTGTTTCTCTGCCCCGTGATGAAAGCCATCTTTCCATTCAGGCTGCCGACCACGTCTTCAAGGCAGCGGGGTTAAACCCGCCCTGCTGGTCGCTGCAGCAGCTTAACCGCATCCCCATTGCCGCCGGGCTCGGCTCGAGCGCAGCCGCCATTGTGGGCGGAGCGGTGGCGGCGAACGCTTTTTTGCCGCAGCCCCTTGCAGATGAGCAAATTCTGGAGCTGGCGGTGCGGCTGGAAGGGCACCCCGATAATGTTGCGCCCGCGCTATACGGCGGACTGGTAATCAGCTGCCGGGAGGGGGAGCAGCTGCGCACGTACCGTGTACTGCCTGCCGCCGGTCTGCGGCTGCTGCTGGCGGTGCCTGAAATCACCCTGGCCACCGCCGAAGCCCGCCGTGTTTTGCCCGAGCAGGTGCCGCACAGCGATGCTGTTTTCAATGCCGGGCGCGCCGCCGCCCTTGTTGCCGCCCTCGTTGCCGGCAAGGAAGATGTGTTGAACTGGGCCGTGCAGGACCGGCTGCACCAGCCCTACCGCCATCCGCTTATTCCGGGATCGGAGGCGGCGCTGGCAGCGGCCCGCCGCGCCGGAGCGGGCGGAGCCGCCATCAGCGGCGCCGGCCCCTCAATTATCGCTCTCTGGTTTGAAAAGAGCGGGGGCGATCTGCGGGGAAGCTCCATCGCCGCAGCTCTGGAAACCGCTTTCGCCGGTGCGGGCATCGGCTGCCGTACTATCCCTACCGCCCCCGATCACTGCGGCGCCTCACCGGTTCCATAGAGCAGCCCGCGGATCCGGGACCCTCTATATTTTGGCAAAGAAGCAGGTGCAGGAATAAAGCCGCTCCTGTGGAAGAGAATAAGCAATACCCCCGTATTGATTGCGGGTATGGCTTTTCATGTGGGAATCAAGCCACGATGGGAGTGTTGATGTGAGCGCTTTTTCCGACCAGCGGCCGACCCGGGCCGAGATCAATCTCGAAAATATAGGGCACAATGTGCGTGAATTCCGACGGCTGCTGGGCCCGGATGTGCAGATCATGGCGGTGGTCAAAGCCGATGGATACGGTCATGGCGCCGTGGAAACAGCCCGGAAGGCTCTTCGGTCGGGTGCTTCCCGGCTGGGAGTGGCTCTGCTTGAAGAGGGGATCGAGCTCCGCAGGGCCGGCCTGGAGGCGCCTGTACTGCTGCTCGGTTATACGGATCCCGCTGCAGTGCCGCTGCTGTTGAGATACAGGCTTACACCCACCCTCACCGGGCTGGAACAGGCCCGGCTTTTCAGCGGCAGCTCCGTGGCAAGGGGGGGGACCCTGCCTGTTCATTTGAAGATTGATACCGGCATGGGGCGAATCGGGGTTTGCCCCGGGGAGGCGGCCGCTTTCATTGACGACGTTTCCCGCCTGCCGGGACTGAAGCTGGAGGGTATATTTACGCATCTGTCTTCCGCTGATGAGGATAGTGAAGAGGCGAGGGCTTACACGGCCGGCCAGCTGCGGCTCTTTGATGATATTACCGCCGCCGCCCGACAAAGAGGGATTGCCCTTCCTCTTTGTCATGCCGCCAACAGCGCCGCCGCTGTACTATTTCCCCGATCTCGCTGCAATATGATCCGGCTGGGCATCTCCCTGTACGGCTGTTACCCTGCTCCATGGATGAAAAATGGCACACCGGTGAAGCTGCGTCCGGCCCTGTCCCTGAAAAGCAGAATTGTCTTTCTGAAAGAAGTTCCCGCGCAAACGCATATCAGCTATGGACGCTCGTACTGCACCACAGCGGCCTCCACTATTGCCACAGTGCCCATAGGCTATGCCGACGGCTACAGCCGCCGCCTTTCCAACATCGGCGAGGTGCTGGTGCGCGGCCGGCGGGCCCCCATTGCCGGGCGCATCTGCATGGATCAGATGATGATCGATGTGAGCGGTATCAAGGGCGCCGCCACAGGTGATGAAGTCGTTCTTTACGGGAACCAGGGTCCGGGGAGCATCACTGTTGAAGAGGTTGCACAACTTTTGGGGACAATAAATTATGAGCTGCTGTGCAATGTGGGTAAAAGGGTGCCTCGCTGTTACCTGGAGCGGGAGGGGACGGCGGAAGGGTGCTCCAATGTTTGACCCTGGCACGGATCAACTTCTTTTCCCGGGGCGGGCTGCATAACTATTAAACGGAACCGTACAATAGCTCATATGGCGGCAGCGCAGCCCCGTTGTGATCACTATCGAAGGGGGTAGTTGGCATCATGGCGGAGACGAAAAGGATCATGATCAGCCTGCCACAGAATCTCTTGACGGAAGTAGACGGGATTGTGGCGTTGGAAAAAAGAACACGCAGCGAGTTCATCCGCGAGGCGATGAGGCTGTACCTGCAGGAGCGGAAAAAGAGGCAGATCCGCGAGCGGATGCAAAGGGGTTACCTCGAAATGGCCGGGATCAACCTGGCTCTTTCCAACGAGGCGGTTTATGCCGAGTGTGAGGCCGGCAGGATTCTGGAGGAACTGGTCAGTGGAGAGTGAAGCCGGTGGAGGTTAAACGAGGCTATATTTTTTTTGCGGACCTGAGTCCCGTTGTCGGCTCCGAACAGGGCGGGGTGCGCCCCGTGCTGGTGATCCAGAACAATATCGGCAACCGCTACAGCCCCACAGTGATCATCGCCGCCATCACCTCGCAGATTGACAAGGCCAAGCTGCCGACTCATGTGGAAATAGAGGCCGCCGGGTACAACCTGGATCGGGATTCGGTGGTGCTGCTGGAGCAGATCCGGACTATCGACAAACAAAGGCTGCAGAAAAAAATTACCGAACTGGATGATAAAATCATGCCCCGGGTGGATGAGGCGTTGCGGATCAGCCTTGGCCTTATCGAATTTTAGTGCGAAAAAAACCGCGTATCGGAATTACCGTTAACTGCAGTCAAGGCCGGCGCCTGCTCTGGCTGCCCTTGGCGTACAGCCGCCGGCTGGAGGAGGCGGGAGCGATCCCGCTGCTGCTCCCCCCGATGGAACCACCGGCTGCGCAGGATCTTGCCGGTTCCCTTGACGGGCTCCTGCTCAGCGGGGGCGGCGATCTGTCCCCCCTTTACTACGGCGAGGAGCCCCGTCCCGGTCTGGGTGAAGTGGATCCCCGGCGCGATGCCTGGGAGTTTGCCCTGGTGCGGGCGGCGCTTCTCCGCAGGCTGCCCCTTCTGGGGATCTGCCGCGGCCTGCAGGTGATGAACGCAGCCCTGGGCGGAAGCCTGGTCCAGGATCTCGGTGGAACAGGCTCCCTGCAGCACCGGCAGAAAGCCCCCCGCAGCTGTTCCTCGCACAGTGTAGAAATCC
>JAPXLS010000003.1:0-37224 GCA_033809435.1 Bacillota bacterium | reverse complement strand
TTTGGAGGGGCAACTAGATATTCCCTTGCACTATTATATCATGAAATGGGCTAAAAAGCCTTGTATTTCGGGCTTTTTGGGTTGTTCAGGAAGCCCTATATACGTATGCCAAAGGCTGCCTTTGCTTTTCAAGCCCGGCAACAGGCCAACCGGTTAATGCTGCACCGCCGCTTTCTCCACTATGCGGATCATGTGTAACCACTTTTTTTCCATATCGGAAAGAAGTTTGAACTGAGTTCTGCACCGATCCAGATTATGTTCGGGATACTCTGTTCTGAAATAGGTGTCGCCGGAAAGATAGTCTGTCAAAAAGCGGAGGCCGCATTCAAGGGTCATCAGCTTTGCCCCGGCCGGCAAAAGTTCGATCTCCTTCCCGGTAATATTTTTACCGCAGGCCTTCATGAATCCGGCAGTAAAGAGGCTGTACAACTCCAGATCCAGATGCACCCTGGAAAGATCCCTTTCATCCTCCGCAGCGGTGCAGGCCCCGAAGCGGATGGCATCACCGAAATCGTTCATCACCAGCCCGGGCATGACAGTGTCAAGATCGACCACACAAAGGGCGGTGCGCGTTTCACGATCAAACAGGACATTGTTCAGTTTTGTATCGTTATGGGTGACGCGCAGCGGCAGCTTTCCGTCGGCAAGCAGATCCATGAAAATCGCAGAAAATGGCTCCCGGGACAGGGCAAAGTCGATCTCTTTTCGGGCATTTATGGAGCGTTCTAAAGGATCAAGCTCCAGGATCTTCTTGAAGGCGCGGAAGCGTGAAACCGTATCATGAAAGGCGGGAATGGTCTCTGCCAGGGTGTGGGCCGGGTAAAGGGACAGCAGATCGATAAAGCGGCCGAAGGCCAGACCGCATTGATAAAAATCTTGTGCGTGTTCAACTGTCTCCAGGCACATGCTGCCGGTGATAAATTCATAGGCCCGCCAGAAACCGCACTTCGCATCATCAATGTACATGTTACCGTCAACAGCAGGTACCAGGGAGAGAGCCTCCCTCTCCGACTGCACATGCTTTTTAAGATAACGGGTCACCATATCCACATTTTTCATCAGCGACACCGGATCTGCAAATACGGAGGTGTTCACCTTTTGCAGAATATATCTTGCCCCGCTGTCACAAAGGAGGTGATAGGTCCGATTAACCAGGCCATTGCCGTACTGATCACAGCGGACAACTTCACCCTTGAAGCAAAATTTGCCTGCTATCCCGAGCATAATATACATTTGACCTTTCAGGGCACCCAGTGCGCTATCTTGAGGTACGGATCGAACCCTAATTTCAATATACCATCCATTCCTGTTGCCGGCAATGGCAGGTTGGTCAGCCTGAAAAGGGGAGCATGCTTATGCGTTAATGACCATAAATTTAAGTAATAGCAGGACAAAAAAGGCCCCATTCTACAATGAGTCAGGCAAAACCGTAAAACCATATGCCCCCAAGTAGTGGATGAAGCAGCAGTAACGAAGTTAACCCGAAAGCTTGGTAGCATATGCCATGATCATTTCCTGAGTTGTGCCCTCGTTATTGTTGAGGATCGCCCTCATTCGCCCCTCGGCCATGACAACAATCTTATCACTGGCTCCCAGAATCTCCGGCAATTCACTTGAAATGATAATAATGCCGATACCAGTTTTTGCCAGTGCCTCGATGAGCTTGTGAATTTCCGCTTTTGCGCCGATATCCACCCCCCGGGTGGGTTCATCAAAAATAATCAACCTGGGATCGCAAGCAAACACCCGGGCCAGGTAACACTTTTGCTGATTACCGCCCGACAGGTTGCCGATAGGATGCGTATCCGCGGGTGTCTTGATTCCGAACCTGTCTATATACTCCCGGGCTACCTTTATTTCGGCCGGTTTGATGATCCTGCCCATCTTGCTTATCCTGTTCAGCGATGCGGCTGTTATATTTTCCCTGACAGAAAGCAAGGGTACAATCCCCTCACCCCTGCGGTCCTCCGAAACATAACTAATGCCTTTTTCGAGGGCTTTTTGGGGATCGGATATGATCACCTTTTCACCGTCAAGAATAATCTCACCACTTGTAGATTTGTCAAGGCCAAAGAGGCATCGGGCAATTTCAGTCCGTCCCGCGCCAATCAGACCTGCCATACCCACAACTTCACCTTCTCCAACAGAGAAAGAAATGTCATGAAAAATGCCTTCCCGGGAAAGGTTTTTCACCTCAAGAATCTGCCTGCCGATACGGTTTCTCTCCCTGTAGAATACATCCTTGATCTCCCTGTTCACCATGTACTTCACCAAACTGTTCTCATCTACCTCATCCATGGGCAATGTAATAACATGCTTGCCGTCCCTAAGAACAGTAACCTCGTCCGCTATTTCAAACAGCTCCTGGATTCTGTGGGAAATATATATAATGGTGATTCCCTGTTTTTTGAGCTCCCTGATCAATCCAAAAAGTATTTCTTTGTCGGATTCCGAAAGCGCAGATGTGGGTTCATCCATCACTACAATTCTCGCCTTTGAGTCAATAGCTCTCGCTATTTCGATCATCTGCTGCTTTCCCACAGTGAGATCTTTGGCCCTGCGGGAGGAATCAACATTGATACCCAGGCGTTTGATCAGCTGTTTTGCCCGGGCACCCATTTTATGAATATCAATAGTAATACCCAGGCTGCTGGGTTTTTCCTTGCCCAAGAATATGTTTTGTGCCGCCGTCAGTTCTGGGACAAGTGCCAGTTCCTGATAGATAATGGATATTCCTTTCTGCTGCGAGTCTCTTGGTGTTTTTATCAGCATCCGTTTGCCGTCAATAGATATTTCCCCACTGTCGATCTGGTAGACACCCAGCAGTATTTTCATCAATGTAGATTTACCCGCGCCATTTTCACCCACCAGTGCATGCACAGTGCCACCCCGAACGTCAAAAGAAACATTGTCGAGCGCCTGGACACCTGGAAAATACTTATTAATATTCTTGAAAGAGAGCGTTTTAAAGTTCCCCAGCGCTTCAATTTCATCAAAAACATCCCTTGCCGCCGGTTTATCCACCTTCTTGGCCCCAACCCTAATTTGATTAAGCGTTGCCAATGTGGTTGATATTTCATCGGTAAGCACCGCAAATAGTATAAAGATACCCTTGATTATATAGTTATAATAAATCGGTATGTTAATCATGTTGACGCCCATCAGCATGATACCCATCAGCAGGCATCCAAAAAGGCTCCCTGCCAGGGTGCCTGCTCCCCCAGCCAGAGTGATCCCACCAATGACCACAGCGGTGATGACATCAAATTCGGTGCCGGTTGCAGCAAGAGGTTGGGCTGATGCCGATCTACCCATGGTAATTATGGTGGCTACGCCAACCATGGCACCCATGTACACATAAACAAGCATTGTATTCAGAGGCACATTAATCCCTGCGGCTCGCGCTGCCCTGGCATTACCACCGATAACATAGACCTTCCTGCCAAAAACACTTTTACTGAGCAGCAGATATGAAAGAAGAACCATCAGCGCAAGGGGTATAATCATCAACGGCACCCTGACGCCCCCAAGTCTAAAATTGTAGCTGCCCAGTGCGTTGAACGCTTCATTCGACACGACTATGCGCGTACCGCCCGTTATATGGAGGGTTAATCCTCTCGCCAGGAACATAGTGGCAAGGGTGGTTATAAAAGGATATATTTTCAGGTAGCCAACAAGTATTCCATTGACAAGACCCAATAAAATTCCCGCAGCCAGGCAGGTGATGACGCCCACAAGGGCGGATCCAGTTTCATTGATGGCAATGGCCGCCACAGCACCTGCCAGCGCAATAAATGCGCCCGGCGAAAGATCTATACCCCCAGTGAGGATAACAAATGTCATACCACAAGCCAATATGGTCAGGACTGTTGATTGGCGCACAAGGTTGGTCACCGTGTCAATGCTCAAAAAATGAGGAATAGTTAGTGAATAAAGAACCAGAAAAGCCAGTGTTATGCCCACAAGGATTACATATCGTTTAACCCTTTGCTGGAGATATATATCCCAGTTCCCCTTATTCAGATCCATCTACCCAACCCCTGCAGGTATAGTGTTTTTAAAAAAGCTATTTATTTTTATTTATATTAAAAAGAGCGTCTATCAAAATTGCCAGCAAGATGATGGCTCCCTTCACTGCAGTCTGCGCCGTAGAAGAGACATTCATAAAAGTAAGAGCATTCGATACAACACCCAGGATCAAAACACCAAGCACTGTCCCCGAAACGCTGCCTATGCCGCCCATTGGACTTGTCCCACCAATAATAGGAGCTGCAATACCATCAAGTAAGAAACTACCCTGTAGATTTGGCGCAATCTGCCCTATCCGGCAAATGGCAATCAACGCAGCTATTCCCGTACACAACCCTGCATAGCTGTAGGCAAACCATTTGTATTTGACAACATTGATCCCCACATAATGCGCAGCCTCCTCATTTCCGCCCATGGCATATATATAAGTGCCGGCTTTTGTCCTGTTGAGCATGATTGAAGTTACCAAGCACATACCAAGAAATATCATAAAGGGCGTTGAAATGAATCCAAAAATATTGCCTGCACCAATGGCAACGGTTGCAGGATGGGTCAAAAAGGCTAGCTGCCCCTCCGAGATAAGCAGCGTCAAACCCTGGGCCAAGGCCATTGTGGAAAGGGTGGCCACGAATGGTTTTAGTTTCGTTTTGGTTATGAGAAAGCCATTGACAAAACCGAGCGCTGTGCCGCCTGCTGCAGCCGCCAGGATAAGAACGACGATGTTTTCTCCTGCGCGGAAGTACATCACGCCTGCAAACACCCCTGCCATAGCCAAACCATTGCCACTGCTCAGGTCTATACCACTGGTAAGAATTACTACCATGGCCCCCAGAGCAATGATCCCCATCGCAGCGACCTGGTGGGTAATTCCATTTATATTATCCCATCGTAGGAACAGTGGATTAGTTAACCCGATCACGGCCACCAAAATGAAAAGTATACCCATAGCAACCCATCTTTGCGTGGGCACATTTCTAATGAAGTTTAGAAAGAGATTTTCTTTTGCCAAAGCCACGGCTCCTCCCAAAGGCGACAAGCCGCCAGTCTGCTAATTGTCGACCATCCTGAAATCAAAATTCGGGGGAGGCAGCTGGGTTGCCCTTACTTCCCGGTACAGCTCTTCCGTGTAAGGTATTTCACGTTTTTTGGCTTCCTGCTTTGCCGCAAACTTGAACCACATGTCCACGAGAAGGTTATCTCCTTCACGAATACAGGCAAACTCCCTAGTTGTCAGGGACTCAACAAAGTCAGTCTTATCCAACTCCACTGCAGCATACCCCGCCTGTATGAGTATGCGATCGGTGTTTTTTCGCTCCTCTGGCAGCGCTACGTAAAAGGACCAGAGCTTCTCAAATTTTTCCGTTTTTATCAACAGGTCAAAGTATTCTTCCACGAAGGCCTTGTCGATTTTGTTATCCTCAAGAGCAAGTGCAAATTCCATAAACTCTACAGCCCTATCATAATCACCCGCCCTGGCCATAGCAACAGACAGGTTTCTCCATGCCCAGGGGTTGTCCTTGAGCTGCAGGGAACGCTTCCACTGCTCAACGCCCTCCTCAAACCTAAAGTTTTCAAACAGCATTATTCCCAAGTGTAGCCTGGCGGTAGCGCTGTCACCACCCGGGCGGTTCAGGCTTTCTTCCAGGAGACACTGCCATTCCTCGTCCACCATCCAGGATGGCGGTGTATCCAGGAGATCCTGATCGGGTAGAACACCTTCTTGCAGCAAGGCAAGCCAGGGGAACTGCTCACAGCCAATGGACAGGAGGGGAAATTCAAGCCCTTTGGGCATTTCCCCCCCATTACTTAAGCTTCTGCGCATATTTTCCAAAGCCCCCCACCCGGAACCCGCAGAGAATATCTCATTAACATCCAGGCGAGCAAGGTCCTCAAAGCCAGCGTGGGCTTTGAGCATATCTTCCCCGGACAACGCCCTATCCACTTGCACAGAAATATAATCCCTTGATTTGCTCCAGTCATCATTGTAAGGCGCCTCAAGGTCATCAAAATGAGTCACACCAAAAGCCTGAGTAAAGCTCCACTCCGTTCGGGGTGGCATATCAATTCCATTTAACTGGGTAGGAGTCAGTCCTGCCTGGAGCTCTATATAATGGCTGTCATCACCCGGCACGCTCAGGTAATCACACCACCTGCGTCCGCCGCGGTGACTGCCCCAACAAAACATCTTGCGGAAGCGCAGTGGATGGGTCGATCTATCAAAATAAAGGGTCCCGTCATTGTAGGCAGCAGCGCTCCACGGAGAGAGGCATTCTGCCGGATTTTGAAAGAAAAATTCGTTGGAGTAATTGGAATTCCGGGGGTAGGTCGAATCAAAATCAGGCAAAGTCGGCAGCACTGGCAATTTAGCATGGCCGAAAATACGCACTGGATCAATATTGTTGCCTATACTCTCAGGACATAAATACATTACTTCGTCAGTACAGGAGAATACCCGCACATCCCTGTTTTCAGGAAGTGCAGCATTCGTCCAGCAGTACGTTGATTTTTCTGTACCCCCATCGTTAATTAGGCGGAAATAGGCATAAAGAACCTCGCTTCCCTCGGGAAGATGAAAATCTATGTGATAGAAAAGTTTTTTGCAGCGTTCATAGTCGTACATACGCAAAAATTCGTAATCTCCCTGCTTAACTTTGGCAAAAAAGACAGGGGTATTCGAGGTAAATGTGTGCCCGTACTGCGAAATATTCCATTCTACACCGCCGGAAAACCAGGCATCCAGAATGCCCAGGTTGCAAGGCTGGTAAACGGGATTCTTCAAAAACACATCTTTCTTCAACTTCTTGTTAAACATGGAGTAAAGTCTTCCGCCTTGTTCGGGGAGAAATATCACGCGTATGATATCATTTTCCAGAACAACAGCCTTAAGTTGGATCGGCTTTTTATTTCGATCATATTTATCATAAAGTCGGTAGGGCAAGACCCTGTATCCTGTTTCATCACCCAGCTTGTACATTTCCTCTTTGGACAAGGTGCCGTCACTTTTTGAAGCCTTGTCTTTAACCGGATCTCTAAATACAGGCAAGGGATTGCTGCCCCTGACCAGTGTCCCTGATATTTGCAAGGTTGAAAGATATATTTTCATCTCTGTATACCCCTGTTCAAATCTATATTTGCCTGCTGTGGGGGTATGTAGAAAACATACCCCCCAGCTCACTGGAAAAATATCAGTTTCCGCTGTTGGTGGGCTTAAAGGTCGCAGGCCCGAACTCGGTAGCAAAGTCCTGCCCAATTCGGCGGGCTTCTTCAAGACTGACAATTTTCATCTGCACGTCATCTACCACGTCAAGCCCATTTTCCAAAGCCATTTCCTTAAGTTCGTCGCTCATGATCTTGTACAGCACGTTGACCTGTGTTTTGTCCATCTCGTAATCATTGTAAATAAAATGACACAGGGCTACAAACCAGTAACCTATGCGCTCGGCCCCATTCAGGTTCTCAAGAATATAGTAGCCAGCCTCGTAATTGTCCAGCGCTTCGGGATCCCCGTCGTTGGAGGACATGGGGATGTCTTTACCGGAATTCTGAACGGCACGAAGCACACCGTAGCTCATACCATCCTGGATAACGTGCATGTGCAGAAGATCGCTGTTGGAACGAATAATGTCTTCCGCAACGGTCATCGCCTGGGTCGGATCCCAGTTCCCCAAACCCGTGACCAGTCTAAGGTTATCAAATTCAGCCAAACCATCTTCAAAGCCCTTTTGACGGTTGTCGGAGACCAGATTGCCCGGCGAGCCGACGACGAGACCAACAGCGCCTTCCTGACCATCATAGATATGACCGATCATTCTTGCCGCAAACTTGGCATCAATATAGTCAGGGTATATGGCATTGTAGTTATCTTTACCCGGTATGGAAGAACCGATCGCCAGAACCTTCACACCGGCCTCGGTAGCCTCATTCACGACAGAAACTAGACCGTTGACGTCTACCGAATCAATCATGATAACATCCACTTCCTGCTGGATAAAACCGCGGATAACATCAATTTGCGTATCCAGATTGCCCTCGCAGCCTTTCCAGATCAGCTCTATGTCATAATCCTCGGCAGCCTTATCTGCGCCGTTTTTAATTCCGATGAAGCCGGGGTTGGTATAGTCAATCATTGACATACCCACTACAACTTTATCACTCACTTCTCCCCCCGGCTCCTTCTCACCTGCGCATCCCACAATAAAAAGAAACATCACCGCTGCAAGTAGTACTACCAGAACCTTTTTCATTTTTACCCCTCCCGCTAGTGATTGTATTTGCCTCAAAGTGATTATTTAGGCGCGCCCCCCATGATTAACCTCCTTTCCTTTAACGCATGCTGTTTATCACCTTCCGGCATGTCTCTACAAAACGGATGCAGTTTTGGGGGTTGTTCCCAATGGTATGATTGTCCTTCATGATAATCTCGAGGTTGTTCCCAGCCACCCTGACTGTATCTCTTATCCCGCTTTCCATCACCCTTTCATCAACATCCTTGACGGCCAGCCAAGTCGGTGGTGTTTTTCTGGAATAGATGTAATCGTCCCCGATGAGCTCAGCCATCATCTCCTCGTCAGACCAGGGGGATATGGATATGCGCCTCAGGTGAGGTATTTCTTTTATATATTCCCACCGCAAATCCACCGGCTCACAGCAACCGTAGCAGTTTAATCCAAATTTTCCCTGCAGCTCCACCTGATAGGGAAATATGAATTCTCCAAACATCGCCGGCGAAATGGAGATTGTTTCCTGGCTTTCCGACAGACCCCATATATCGCACAGCCTGACCTTGCCATTAAAATCCGAAGCAGGCAGCTCATCAGTCCAACCGTAGCCTCCTGTTCCAACGTACATATCATTGTTGTTGAGACATAGCAAACCTCGGCTTTCCACATACTCGAATTTTGAAATGAATTCATCGCGTAGAAAACCCATCAACTTATGGATAGTGTCAGGATCTTCGATCAGTTTATAAAACATTGTATCCATGCCAATAAGGAAAATCAGATCTGACGTCATGCCGCATGAGTTCCACCACAGGGTGTTAAGTTTTACGTCCAGTAGGCCGTCAAATATATCTTTAAGCCCGGCTACATATTCGTCAGTTTGTTTTTGATGAATCACAAATCTTTGGGGTTCTAGCCTGTCTATGTCTTCCATGTTGGTAATAGCCGGCTTCCAGCTGTAGGAGCCTGTTCCGCCCAGACCGATATCCACTTTTTCAAAGCCCCGGCTGGTCTCTTCGAATATATGTTGGGCGCGGAACAGGGGCATGATCACAGTATCATCCTTCATTTCCTCGCCCCAGAATATCGTCTTCCTCAAATAAAATTCGATCAGTCTGCCCAGATCACTTCTACACTTTAACTGTGCAGGGGTGATGATTTCATACCATCCGTTTTCAGGATCACAGACAACCATGGGACGCTCGCCCTGTAGCATATTGAGCTTGTACCAAAGCCGTTTTTTTTCATCTTCTTCCGGACGGGCAGCCAACTCTGCCACTCTTTTGGCGGCTTCACGCAATATATTCCTGTCGGGATCGGGTACTGTAGTCCCCTGTTCCAAAACAATCCGGGTGATCTCTTTTTGGGCAAAGTATTTCAAGGAAAGGCCCAAACTGTCGCCCAAACCGTTTCCCATGCGTTCACTTTTCATTTTACGCACCTTCCCAAGGCACCAACAGTTATTGGCGGTCAACTTTCACAGGCATACCTGTTTCAAGGGACTGAAAACATGCATCTATAGTGCGAACCGCCTCGATGGCCAGATCGGTATCCACCAGATAGGGTTTACCGTAAAGGGTGGCATCAACAAAATGCTGAATCTCTTCACGAATCTTTCCGGCCGTATGGCCGAAGTATTCCGGCCAGTAGGTCAAATCCGGGTAGGTGACGCCTGTTTCGCCGAAAAGTTCCAGTCCTTGGTTTTTTACGTCAATGTAGCTGACGCCTTTCGTGCCCACAATATCGGCACAAGCGACAAAGCCAAGTGCATCGTTATCGGGAAGCGCCCAGCAAAGCTGGATGCACCCGACAATACCGTTGTCAAAGGTAATTATATTAAATACAGTATCCTGGCTATTGAAGGATACATTTTTTTTCGCCACCCACTGAGAATACACCTTGATAGGCAGGGCAGGTTTTGCAAAGAGCAGCATAGCCTCAAAATCGTGTACTCCCATGTAATGAAACATGCTCACTTTACCCTTAAGCCTGGCTGCCGTTGCCTGGGTAGTTGATCGTTTCAAATACAGAGAAATAATTTCCCCTAGCTCTCCCCTTTCAATAGCATCGGCAGTGTAGCGATAGCGGCCGTCAAATTCGCAAACATGCGCCACCATGAGGCGAACGTTGTTGTCTTCTGCAGCCCCTTTGATCTGCTCTGCCTCGGAAGCATTTCTGGCTATGGGTTTCTCCAACAAAATATGCTTTCCGTAATTTGCAGCCACCAGGGCAGGCTCAAGATGATAATCCTCGGATACACAGATCGATACAGCATCGATCTTCTCTTTCTCCAGCATTTCCCGGCACGAGGTGTAGAAATTGATACTATATATTTCTGCCGTATCCCGAGCCGCCTTTTCCTGAATGTCACATACTGCCACCAGCCTGGCATTGGGTATCTGGTCGATGACATCTGCATGCTTCCGCCCAAAGAAACCGCACCCGATTACACCCATTTTCAGCACATTGTCCATGCCTGCCTCCAGCAAGTGATGTTGTAAATTCGTACCGGATCAATAATTTGTACAGCTGAACTTTTTCATCACGCCTTACCGTAAAGTATCTATTACACCTATATACTGACTATAGCAAAGGACTCGCACCTTGTATTTGCATCCTTATTATTAATATTTATATAAAACGCACCAACGCCAAGTTTGAAGCCGGGTTGTTGACATGGTATGTTCTAGGCTGCCCCACAGACTTCCCCACCGTTTTAAATGATATTCAACCAATTTCCGGCAGACTTGCCGCAGCAATAGATAGACCCACCTGTCGCAGGTGCTCATCGGGCAGGGAGATAGCACATCTATCGGAAATGTCCGGGTACACTTCTTCAAGCACCCTCCGGGCTGTGACGGTAATTATTTCACCCGCCTGCCCGGAAGTCACACCACCCAGAATTAGCACATGACTAAAGTTGTAAAAGTGGTGGTACAGAGCCAGCGCATGCCCCAAGTAGATACCAATGGCAGCATAGACATCTGCTACTGCCAGATTGCCTTTTTCCAATAATCCCTGCATATGCCTTATTTTTTCGGCAGGAGTCAAATTGCCGCCCAGAGCGATGCCGGCCGCAGAGGCCAACTTGATTATCCCACCCTGGGAAAGGTAATCAACCCCGCATCCCAAATCTCCCGACCACCCGTCCTTGATCGCCTCAGGATTGGCGTCCAGGGGAACAAAAGCAAGTTCATTAAGCCACCCGGTAATGTTTCCCTTCGGGTTTACAAATCCCCCCGCCAAGCTCGTCCCCATTGCAATGCCCAGAATATTATTCTTGTGTAATTTAATGGCACCTGCCAAAGCTGCAACATCCCCGTCATTGCAAACTTTAACGGGCATACCACCTATTTCCCGGGCAGCACGGATATAGATGTCTTTTACCTTCTGTTCAAATAAGTCCTCGGGCACACCGAGAAATAGCGATGCCGCCATGGTCCTGTTGTTTACATGTATACCAGCCGAAGAGATGCCGATGGCATCAACCCCGGGCATTTTTGCTGCCGCAGCTTTCAATGCACAGACAATCTCATTGAAATGATAGTCGGGGTTCGCACAGGTTTGGGGATGCCATGCAACTGCTTCGCTGAATACAATTTCACCATCTATCACAGAAGACACCTTTCTGCTGCTCCCCCCTGCGTCAAACCCGATCCGACAGCCCTTTACATGCCTCCCAATCTGTTTGGATTCCTCCTTTTCGGCGGGCAATGTTTTACACAGTTCAACTGTAAAGGCTGATTCGTAAACGCCGGACATAAATTCGCAGTCAAAAGCGCGAGAACCGCCAGGGGAATATGCCTGTTGAACATAATCATAAGTACTTTTATCCCCGGTAATAAATATTTTGAAACCGCCCTTTATCCATAAAAGTGTTTTGATCAGCCTGTCAATATAGAAAATATCGGCCTCTTGCATCTGCGGAGTGCCATGAATGAAGGTATGATATACCGCCGTCTGTCCACCATCACGGACAATGGCAATGCTTACAGGTTTTCTTGCCGTCGTGAGAAAGGATCGATTGAATTGATACATGGGTACGAAATCCGGATCTAGCTTGGGAATATTTTTGCGTTTTACTTCAATGCCATGAACTATCATCCAGCCAACACCCCGGCAACAATCCGATTCATCTGCAACCATTTTTCCTCCATGTCGGAAACAAGCCTAAACTGCGTTCTGCACCGGTCCAGATTGTGTTCGGGACGTTGTATCCGAAAGTAGGTATCACCTGAAAGGTAGTCCGTTAGAAATCGGACGCCGCACTCAAGCGTCATCATCTTTACGCCGGCTGGCAACAATTCAATTTCCTCTTCTGTTATGGTTTTTCCGCAGGCCTGGATAAAGCCTTTGGTAAAAGCGGTATACAATTCAAGATCCAGTTGAACCATGGAAAGATCCCTTTCATCCTCTGCGGCAGTACTGGCCCCGAAACGTATGGCATCACCAAAGTCGTTCATAACCAACCCGGGCATGACGGTATCAAGATCAATTACGCAAAGCGCAGTGCGCGTTTCTCGATCAAAAAGGACATTGTTCAGCTTCGTGTCGTTGTGAGTAACGCGCAGGGGCAGGCTCCCGGAACCAAGGAGATCCATAAACAGGGAGGAGAAAGGCTCCTGGGAGAGGGCAAAATCGATCTCTCTCCGGGCTTTTTGGGCCCGCCCGCATACGTCCAGGATCAGGGCTTTTTTAAAGGCGCTGTAACGTGACACTGTATTGTGAAAATCGGGAATGGTTTCCCTCAGGGTGTGAGCGGGATAGAGAGAAAGCATATCGATAAAGCGGCCAAAAGCCAATCCACTCTGATAAAAGTCATCATTGCACTCGGCATTTTCAAGGCAAATGCTGTCGGATATAAAATCATAAGCCCGCCAGAACCCCCTTTGCTCATCGTCCACATATATTTTGCCGTCAACAGTGGGCACAAGAGAGAGGGCCTCCCGGGATGAACTCACGCGTTCTTTTAGATAACGGGTTACCATGTCAATGTTCTTCATCAAAGCCAAGGGTTCTTTAAAAGCGCATGTATTTACCCTTTGTAAAATATATTCGGCTCCACTGTCACAAACAACATGGTACGTTTTGTTAACAAGACCGTTGCCGTATCTGTCGCACTTAAAGGGTCTCCCCTTGAAGCAAAACCTTGCAGTGATCTCTAGCATGAATCTGCCCCCCATAGTCTTTCAGGATATAGATGCGCTTTCTTCCAACTCCTGACGGCGCTGATAACAGCGTTTTTATCTTCCGGATAAGTAATGCCATACCATTTCTCTTTCGTCGGCAGCACCTTGACCGATGCCTTTTTCTCTGCAATCTGCTTGTTTATGACTGAAGGCAAAAAGTATTCTCTCTTCAGGGGATCTTCAGTAGGACTTCCCAAAAAATTTGGAAACCCCTTGATCAATACATCCATCATGGAAAGGCCAAATCCCCAAAGGTTCATGGAGACAATTGTGCCCAGAGAAATAAAAGAAACGCGCCCACACCTGTCTGTATAGCTGGCTCCGCCCTCCGCTTTTTCCAGGTTTGGATGTTCAGTGATGGCGGAAAGGTTATATTCTTCATCAACCTGACAAATTCCTCGGGAAACGGATCCCCGTTCAGTAAGCGTATTCTCTATTCTGTAACCCACCATAGCGTGTTCATTATCCTGGCGTGAAGCACTCAGGAAAGCGTGGATCCCTGCTATAGCGCCAGGACCATAGTAATCGTCAGCATTCATTACGGCAAAGGGTGATTTCACATATTTGCTTGCACTCATAACAGCATGAGCGGTACCCCATGGTTTTGTGCGCCCGGGAGGCACCTTGAACCCCCGTGGAATATTGTCAAGCAGTTGATAAACATACCTGACCTCCAAATCCTTGCTCACCCTCCTGCCGATGGTCCGCCGAAAAAGGGGTTCAATTTCCGGTCTGATAACAAAAAGGATAGTTTCGAAACCAGCCCGCTTCGCATCGAAGAGTGAAAAATCGATGATCAGATGTCCATGTTCATCGACAGGATCGAGCTGCTTCAGTCCGCCATATCTGCTACCCATACCCGCAGCCATAATAATAAGCACGGGTTTCTCCATAATTTACACCTCGCGTCAACCGGAATCATTGGCTGTCTTCAATTCAATGCTATCGATAGCTAGATCAAAGTCAAGGCATTTTAGTAAAGTTATAATATATGTGCAAAAGATCATAAATTGTATATAAATAATCGGTAGTAACGATTTGTGGAGTTCTGCTTTTGCACCAGCTGCAGGTGCGTGTTAGAATAATAAAGTAGACAGATTGGGGTGGGCGGCTTGATCAAAAACCTGAACAGATTATCCTTCACCCGGTACGGCCAGGTACTGGAAAGCAAATTGCCTGACCGCGGGTTCCCCGTGGATCCGGAATGGAGCGTGGAAATGCGGACCGTCCATAACCGCACTGGGCATTATACCTGCTTCCAGGACAGTGAGATCTACCTTGACTTTGAAAAAGGCATGGCTGTTCTGGAGGTCGCACTCGATGAGTGCATCAAGAATGTTGATTATTTTTATTTGGATAAGCCTATCTGCGTGAAACGCGGCGTTTATTTTACAATTACGCCCTTCAAGGATCACTGTACGGTGCGAATCGCATATGTAAAGGGTGCTCGGAGCAACCTGGTATTTGTGCCCCCCGGCAAAAAAGAATTTACCATATCCCCCAAACTGGTGGTAAACAATATTTACACACTTTTTTACCAGGAGAAAGAAAAAGGGTTCTTTTTTAAGGGCGAGCAGCACAAGCCTTTCGAGCTGACTTACATTGATACAGGTCAAATGCACAGCGTGGTAAACGGTAAGGATTTTTTTCTAAAGCAGGGGGAGATGATGCTATATGGACCCGATCAGTGGCACATGCAATATGCGGATGAAGACTGCCACGTTTGTTTTATTACGATCACCTTTGATATGAAATGTGCTTATGCCAAAGTCCTTGTCAATCGAATCATCAAGGCCGGCCCCAATACCGCAGCGCTGTTGCAGCAATTGATAAAAGAAACAGAACAGGGGGATATGTTCAGTAACGATCTGATCATCAGCTACCTTGAGGAATTTTTGCTTAAAACCCTGCGCCATTTATATAGCGGCAGCGCAGACCCAAAATTGGAAACAACCGTTACTACAGGTAATGAGAACCAGATAGTAGACAAAGCGTTAAAGCATATCACAAACAATGTATATGAGAATTTAAGTGTAAAGCTGGTTGCAAAAAAAGTGAATGTAAGCGCACCCTATCTGGCAACACTGTTTAACAAGCATCTGCAAATATCCCCCCGCGACTACATCACTAAAGTTAAACTGGCCGAAAGTAAAACTCTGATCAAAGAAGGCAGGCTAAATTTCACGCAGATATCGGACTTGCTAAAATACTCCTCAGTGCACCACTTTTCAAGACAGTTTAAAGACAAGTTTGGCATTACCCCAACAGAATACGCAAAAGCCCTTAAATAGGAGAGGCGCCCTTTTTCATTCCCGGCACCTACCCAGGCGAGCCAGTATGTCTTCCCTGAATCTTTCCAGCCGCTGCGAGATGAACTCTTCCGGCGACAAATCGCCTGTTAACAGCTCTGTCATATCCATACCGTAAATAGCCGCCTCTATTGCGTCAACAGAGCGGCCTTCCAGAAAAGTGGCATTGGCCCTACGCCGCCCCAACGCCGCCAGATCATATCTTTTCCCGCCGCTGATCTGGGAATCAAAAAGGCCCAGTAGCGCACGGGCGATATTCTCCTGTTCTGAAGCATCAAAAACCACCTTTTCATCGTCACAGAGCCAGTCCAGACCCCTCCATACCTCGAGACCATATAATCTTTGGGGATGTTTGTTCATCTCGATGCTTCTGAGCGCAGAAATCACTCTGAGCGCTACTGCAACATGGGTGTCATGCTTATCCGCAAGATTGTGAGTGCAGACGATTTCGGGAGCGCAGTCCAAAATAATATCTCTGATCGCTTTTGTTATCTCCAGGGTTTTACCGTATTTTACTTCGCTGCTGGTGTATGAAAGCTGGACCTGCGCCGAATAGCGGCCGATCAGCGCTGCCTGATTCTGCTCCTTTGCACGGATAAGGCGCATATCCTCATTTGAGAAATGCTCATAGATACCGGTCCGGGCCGGCTCAGCTCCGTCAGTTACAATGACGCTGGTAAACCATTTATCTGCAGCGGCAAAGCATTCTGCTATTGCATGATAGGCCATGATCTCGGTGTCGTCCTGGTGTGCAGCGATGCACAACACAGTGGTGCGTTTTAACGCCTCTTCCGGCATCGCTCCATCAGGCACAAAGAATTGCCCTTTTCTCGCTTCCCCTTTCATACCCACCCCGCCTTTGTTGTACTTAAATGGTATTTATTGATTTTACCGGTAAAGGCCCTGCGCATCCCTGCCCATAAAAATTTCCGGCGTCAAATAGTCAGCCTCTGTTCCAATCTCGAAATCCGGCATGGCCTCTACTGCTAGAAAAAGTCATGTTCTATCCGGGCGAAGTCTTTTTTGTCCTCATCGCTGTAAGCCTCGCCCCGGTTGCGCTTGTCTATAAGGTACCTGACTTTCTCGCTGATGTCGTTTGTGAGCTTTAGCCTGCGCATATAAATAAAGGCCAGGGACATGAAAATGACCACGGCCAGCATGATCAGCAGCTTGAGCCCCAGAACAGCGCTGGCAGGCTGCACGTAGTCGCCGTAGTTGATCATACCCGTCAGCTCGTCAGCCCTGGGCTCGTTGAAACCGACAAGGCGGAGCACAACACCGGAGATGAAAATGGCCGCAGCCGAGCAGGATTTTTTGATAAAGATCATGACGCCGCTGAAACTGCCCGTGGGCCTGTTGGCCAGCTTGAGCTCGGCCATATCAATGATATCTGGAAAAAGCACCCAGGGTATTAGCTGTGAGCCGGCCATGCCCAGACCGATCAGGGCACAGAAGAATACAAGCAGACCCATGCTTCGAAGGGGCACCATGGTCAGCAGTACGATGCCCAGAATGTAAACCGGTATGCCCACCCGGAAGAGGAAGGGCTTGGAGACACCCCGGGCCAGCAATATGTAATAAACAGGGAGCGTAAGGAAGATAAGCGCTACAATGACCGCAAGAATCACGGAGCCATCCACTTCTATAGCAATGGCGTATTTGGCAAAATATACAACATTCGTTGTCAGCAGGTCCATGCAGACATAGGCGAAAAGATACCCCACGAGCAGGTACACAAAAGACTTCAGCCTGAAGGGCTCGATAAAGGTCTGCAAGGCAAAAGTTGATTTCGTCTCCGGCAGCACCACCCGCTCCTTTGTGAACAGCCCCGTCAGTATGCATGGGACAGTGTAGGCTGCGCCGAAGCCGAAAACTACAATAAAATAAAGGGTATTTATGGTCATGCTCTCCGTCAGCAGCTTGTCTACCAGGTAGGTGCCGCCCACCGTGGCAATGGCCGAGGAAACCATGGAGAAAATAAGGCGCAGCGTGTTCACCTGGGTGGTTTCCCTGGGGGTGGTGGCCAGCTCAGCTGAAAAACTGGTATAGCTGATCCCGATAACCGTCGAAAGGGTATTGTAGAAAAGATAGGCAAACATGTACACAATGATTTTCAATGTTTTCGAGCTCACACCCGGCATGGGCAGAAACAAAAATGCGAAACTTGCGATGATGAGCAGGCCGCCGAACAGTATGTACGGCCGGCGGCGCCCCCATCTGGAGCGGGTGTTGTCGCTCAGGACTCCCATGAAAGGGTCAGTGACTGCGTCCCAGATCCTGCCCACCGCCACTATGGCGCCCGCCCATACGGTACCCACACCCATGGCCACGATATAAACAAAGAACAGCGCGTTGATCAGCGAGGGTGCACCCCCACCATACACATCGCCTGCGGCAAAGATCAGCTTCTCTCGCATGGAAACCTGCTGCTGCAAGACACCCGGGGAGC
The DNA here is from genome assembly GCA_033809435.1 of Bacillota bacterium. Taxonomy (GTDB): domain Bacteria; phylum Bacillota; class Dethiobacteria; order DTU022; family DTU022; genus JAAZIN01. The sequence continues at coordinate 19,028 of JAPXLS010000003.1, read as the reverse complement.
CTTTACAGGTGCCCGCCTTTGTTGTCTGAGGCATTATCGATCCCCCCAATATCAGTTTTTTAACCGCCCTTGCTACCAATTACCCGCGGGAGCCCGGGCCAAAAAGCAATTAAGGTAATTATTATCTTTTGGTGCTCTATATCCCTGCTTGAACCTGTCATGCCCGTCCACTACATGCGCGCGGGCAGCGCCGCTGCTGCAGGCCCGATGCAAAGGCCTTTCAGATCTTGCAGCACCGGCGGTCCTTCCGAAATTGACTGTCGCGGCCTATCCTCTATGCAGGCCCCCGGAAAACCGGATCGCATCCCTGAAGCACTCCTCTGCCGGGCGCCGGTTACGGGAAAACCAGGGCGGGCTAACGGATCTGTAGCCCGAACATTCCCCCTTTTCATCGGGGCACTCTCCCGGTTCGGGGCAAAAACCATAGGTGGGCACGAGCAGCTGGACCCGGGAGATCAGCTGCAGCACAATGGTTTTCGCCAGAAAGCAGGCAATCAGATTGGGCTCGGGAACAAAGCATTCCAGGCACTCCAGGTAAACATTCGCTGCCGCCTCAATGCGCTTATCCTGTACCGGGGGGGAGGCGGCAAAAACCTCTCCATGGTAAAGAGGCGGACCGGTCACCACCTTCCATCCGGCATCATCCAGAAATTTTAGGGTGCATCTAAAATAAAAACCCACCCGAACTTGATCCGATCCCTCTATTTTTTCCACCGAAACAGGGTGCGCCGCACCGGCAAGAAGTTCCGCCTTGAGGCATTCCGCATGAACAATTTTCCCTCGGGCAATCCCCGAAACAGGAATAACTTCTTCGGAAAGGCAGTGTTTTTTGCAACTCCAGTATATTTTTTTGGCGCTGATGCAATCGATTCCTGTGGGCGGCGGCAGACAGGGCTGCTCTCTGAAGGGGATGAAATCTACATGATCGCTGACAGGGTTTCCTGTGCCATCGGGATTGTCCGCCGGGTGGTACGGACCCGAGCTTTGGCCCCACCAGTTGTTCACCGCGTTGATCACAGCAGTCCTCTGATTGTACACCCCCCAGCTGTTTGACTCGATGTTGTTGCAGTCCAGGTGGGGATCGGCCGTGCCCGTGGGATTCCCCAGGTATGCGTTGCTTACAAAGACCCCGGCACCGCCGTTCCCGCGGATCAGGTTCCCACTCACCAGGGGTTTTAGAGCATAGATGTCGGGCGGCATGAAACTTCCCGGACCCTGGGAAAAAAGGTAGATACCGTCGAAGGAGCTATTGCTGATCCGGTTGTTCTGAATCAGAACACTGCCGGGCTCGGGTCCTTCTGTCGGCACCCAGATCCACATGATCCCCCTTTGCCTGCAGTTCTCGATGATGTTGCCGGTAATTACCTCGGCCATGGATTGGATAATCACAATCCCACCCTTGAGATCATCGGTGTCCAGCCCACAGTTCCTGATGGTGTTATTTTTGATGGTTACATTCTGTTCATCCCAGGCCAGGGTGATGCCACTGGAAAAACCATTTTCCATGGTATTGCCCTCGATCAACAGGCCGGCGCTGCTGGCCCTGGCAAATACCTCATCACCGTTGTTGTTAAGGGTGTTGTTGATCACCCTTGTCGGGCCATGGGGATACAACAGCACCCCTACCCTTTCGAAGCTGACGATGCCGCCGTTATCTTCGATCAGATTGCCGATCACATCAAGGGCCGAGGTGTTGATGTTCTTTACACCCGCCAGATCGTGCCCCCGGATAGTACAGCCCTCGATGAGCACCTCCTCCAGGTTCGGGTGGTCTTCCGACCCAACCCGGATACCCTGGCCGGGCCCGTTTTGAAAGGTCATGGATCTGACGGTGACCCGGCTGGAGGTAATCAGCAGGGTGGGTGCAGCCGCCATGCCGGCGGCGTCCACGACCGCCGTCCCCGCTCCGGGCGAAGGCCCTTCCAGGGTCAGCGGTTTGTCGATCACCAGCTGCTCAAGATAGATTCCCGGATCCACGCTGACCGTTTCCCCGGGCGCTGCTGCATCAATCATCGACTGTATGCTCATTGTCAAGTGCTCCTTTCAACCTGCAGCTTATACGTGAGTATACTATGCGGGTATTGCTGCGGCTGTGCGCTGCCGGTTGAAAGTTAGTATACGCGGCTGTTTCGGGTGCAGGGGCGGTTACCTGCCCCTGTATTCGGGATTCCTCTTTTCCGCAAAGGCAGCCAGGGCCTCGGCCAGATCCTCCGAGGGCAGGATCATGGCGCTGCGGGCAGCAACATATTCCAGGCCGTCGGCAATGCTCTTGCCCCGGCAATAGTTCAAAACTGCCTTGGAACCCTGGACAGCCAGGGGGGCCCGGGCGGCGATCTCCAGGGCCAGTTCCTCGGCGCCCCGGAGCAGCGATTCCTTGTCCGGGTAAAGCCTGTTGACCAGGTTAATTTCCAGGGCCCTCTTTGCATCCATGAAACCGGCGGTAAAGGCCATCTCCCGGGCAATACCCTGCCCCACAATAAGGGGCAGGCGCTGGAGAACACCCACATCTGCAATAAAGGAAAGGGCTGTTTCACGCAGCGATATTTTGGCGTCGGCCGAAGCCAGGCGGATATCACAAGCGGCTCCCAGATCAAGGGCGGCGCCGATGCAGTAACCATGAAATGCGCAGAGCACAGGTTTGGCACATTTTTCAATACAGTTCATGGACTCCTGCAGCGGGAATATCGCTTTAAAAAGCTGCATCATCCCCCTGGCACTTCGATCCCATTGAGCCATAGCCGGAATCAGCGGGGCCATCGCCACAAGATCGATGCCGGCCGAGAAATCCCTGCCATTGCCGGCTATGATGACTGCCCTGATTTCTTCATCGGCATCGATGTCGGCGAAAATAGGAATGATTTCATGCCAGGCTTCGGGGCCCATGGCATTCTTTTTTTCCGGCCTGTTCAGGAAAATATGGGCCAGGCGGCCTTTCTTCTCCACTTTGTAAAAACGGTAAGGTGAGCTCATTAAACACCTCCCTGTCCCGGCTGCGGGCTCCCGGGCAATGAGCAGGCCTTGCCTATTCTTCCACCTGGTGCATCATGAAGTCAAGGACCTCCCCATCAATGTAGCCGTCGTCGGCAATGCGCTCGTCGAAATTCTCGGTAAGATAATATTTTTTAAGCGCTGCCTGGTGCTCCGCTTTCCAGCCGCCGGGATATTCTCCCTGAAAATAGCCCAGTTTTTTCAGGGCACCGACGATTTTTTCCGCCCTGGCGCCCTCTATCTTCAGGATGTTTTCCGGCTTCATTTCCGAGAAGTAAAGCTGATGCAGCCCGTACAGCCGGATCAGCTCCTCGATCGGTTCGGGGTGATCATCCACCCTCAGATCGACAAGGCGGTCATTGAAACCGCCGTAGCCGCCCCCGGGCTTCACCACCAGCAGTGCCGCCGACTGTTTACCCCGGCTGTCGCCTCCGGCTTCCTGGCCTGCATGCAGCGCTTCCAGAAGGCGGAAGGCCAGGGCGCCCGCAGTGTTTTGAAAAACCTCCGCCATCCGGGTCACTGTTTCTTCTCCAACCAGGATATTCCCCTGACAGGCAAAATTCTTCCCTGCGACACCGCCGCACCAGGGGAAACACTCTTTTCCGGTAAAGGTGGCGGAGTTGCCCGCGGCATCAACAATGCCCACCTGGCGGTACTCTTTGCCCTCGTCCTCAGCCAGCATCATGTCCAGCACGTCCCGGGGCGACCGCCCCTGTTCCAGGAGTTCAATTCCCCTGGGGCCAAAACTGGTGTTGGCCCAGGACTGGGTGGCCACGGCGCCCGCACCGGCCCTGGCCCAGGGCACGGCGGAGCCGACGGCAAGAAATTTTGACTGTACCGCTATGCCCAGCTCCTCCGCTTCCGGATCAACACCGACAATGGAAAAGGTGGCTATGATATCCTTCAAACTTCTCGTTTTCATCTCTGTGATGACCTCCCGCCAATTACTGTTTCAATCTGGGATCCAGGGCATCCCGCAGACCGTCGCCCAGCATATTCAAGGATAGGACCACGATGAAGATGGCCATGCCGGGCAGCAGGGAAATAAAAGGGGCCGCCCGCAGGAAGTCCTTGCCGTCGCTGAGCATGACCCCCCATTCCGCCATGGGCGGCTGGGCGCCCAGCCCGAGGAAACTCATTCCCGAGGCGGCTACAATCATCCACCCTACATCCAGCGTGGCTGCAACAATGATGGGCGAAAGGGCATTGGGCAATATATGCTTGAACAGTATGCGGATACCCGAGGCGCCCAGGGCCTTCTGAGCCTCTATATATTCCTGTTCCCTTATGGATAGCACGGTACCCCGGACAATCCGGGCATAATAGGGTATTCCCACAATGGATATGGCGATCATGGCGTTCAACAGCCCCGGCCCCAGGGCTGCAATAATGGCTATGGCCAGCAGCACGTAGGGAAAAGCCATCAAGATATCGATAAAGCGCATGGACAGAATATCAAAGATACCTTTGTAGTAGCCGGCCAAAAGCCCGATAAGAATACCAAAGAACATGGCTATGGCCACGGCGATGAAACCTATGGCCACGGAGATCCTGCCGCCGTACAGAAGGCGAGTCAGCATATCCCGGCCCAGATGGTCCGTGCCCAGGATATGTCCGGGAGAGCCGGGGGGCAGCAGGCGATCAACAGTGTTTACCGCGGTGGGTTGGTAGCTAGTCAAGAGAGGCGCGGCCAGGGATACGAGAATAACGGCGATGAGGATGCAGCCGCCGATCACTGCCGCCTTATCCCTTTTCAGGCGGCGCCAGGTTTCCAATTTTGGATCTGCCGGTTCTATATCCAGATCCCCTGCAAATATCTCCGGTTCGGAAACTTTTATATCTCCCTTTGTCTGCATTCTCTTTAGCTCCCGATCAATTGTAGGAAATGCGCGGATCAAGAAAAGCATAGATCAGATCCACGATAAGATTGACAAAAACATATATGGTGGCTACAAAAAGGATGGTTCCCTGGACCAGGGGAAAGTCCCGGGCCAGGATGCCGTTGACCATCAATGAACCTATTCCCGGCCAGGAGAAGACTATCTCCACCAGCACCGCGCCTGATAGAAGGAATCCGATCTGCATGCCCACAACAGTGACCACGGGGATAAGAGCATTTCTGAGGGCATGGCTGTACGTGACCACTCTCTCCGACAGCCCCTTGGCCCTGGCTGTCCGGATATAGTCCTGACGGATTACCTCCAGCATGCTGGAGCGGGTCATCCTGGCGATCTCCGCCATGGTGGCGGCAGCCAGGCTGAAACCAGGTAAAATCAAAAATTTGAACACACTGCTCGCACCTGCCTGGCCCGGGGGATACATTCCTGAAACGGGCAGCCAGCCCAGTTTAAGGCCGAAAACAATTTGCAGGATCAGCCCCAGCCAGAAAACAGGAAGACAGAACCCGATAAGGGCCATGAACATGAGGAGCCGGTCCCATAGAGAATACTGCTTAGTTGCTGATACAATCCCCGCCAGCAGTCCGAAGGTTACGGCAATGGCGGCGGCAAAAACGGTGAGAATGGCCGTGGCCTTGAAGCGCGTCAGAACCAGCGGCAGCACCTCCCGCTTGAGCTGGATCGAACGGCCCCAGTCTCCCTTCAACACATTAATGATCCACTGGAAATACTGCTTATGCAGGGGCAGATCCAGCCCCAGCTGGTGCCGCAGCGACTCCAGGGCCTGCTGCGTAGCCTTGGGACCGAGGATGATCAGCGCCGGGTCTCCCGGCGACAGGTGCAGGATCAGAAAGACCAGAATGGAGACACCAATCAGCACCGGGAGCAGCGCCAATATTCTTTTCAGGGTATATTTGAGCATATCAGATCACCTTAGAAATAGCGCCGGGTGTATGCCAGGGCATACACCCGGCGTTTCAATTACTCGACCGTTACCTTGTCGAACCGGAATACACCGGTGGGATGCAGCTCGAATCCCTTGATTTTCTTTTTCATGGCTACAATCTGGGTTTCGTGATCCACAACAATAAGGGGAGTGTCCTCAGCGATCAGCTTCTGCGCTTCCCCGTACAGCTCCACCCTGCGATCATGATCCGATATGGTCCTGGCTTCGGCCAACAGCCGGTCCACCTCCGGATTCTTGTAAAAACCGTCGTTGAACCCTGCATCGGGCCACTGCTCCCCGCTCAGAAGAATATAGAGGAAGTTGTCGGGGTCGCCGTTGTCGCCCAGCCAGGAGAGCTCATGCATGACGAACTCATTCTCCTCGACAGGCAGGATGGCCTTGTCAAGGAAGGTGCCCCATTCGAGCTGCTGAATGGTAACCTTGAAGCCCACCGCTTCCAGATCGGACTGGATGGCCTGGGCCATGGTTACAGGCTGCTGCATTCCGGAGCCGGACTTGGGCACATGGAATTCGATCTCGATAACGTCCCCTTCTTTATAGCCCGCTTCTTTCAGCAGATCCTTTGCCTTCTCGGGATCGTAGCTGTAGTCCCGAACATCATCGGTGTAACCCCAGATAACAGGCGGCAGAATGTTCTTGGCCAGCACTCCGGTACCCTTGAGGATATCATCCACGATGGAGGCCTTGTTGATGGCATAGTTGGCAGCCTGCCGGACCAGTTTGTTGTTAAAGGGAGGCTGCTGGCAATTCAGCGACAGGTACCAGGTATGCATCCCCGCCTGCTCCACCACGAGCAGATCCGAGTCATCCTTGAGACGCTGCAGATCATCGGGCGGGATGCCTACGATGAAATCAACACTTCCGGATTCCAATTCGGTAAGACGGGTCTGATCCTCGACAATGGGGCGGAAGATCAGCCGGTCCACCTCCGGCACTCCCCTCCAGCAATCCTCATTCTTTTCCAGGATTACCTCCACCCCGGGATCCCAGCTCACAAATTTGAAGGGGCCGGTGCCCACGGGATTTATGGAAATATCCTTGCCATATTCTTCAATTGCCGCAGGGCTGACGATGGCTGCCGCATGCATGGCAATGTTGCCCAGGAAAGGAGCGAAAGGTTCAGTCAAGGTCACCTTGACCGTCCCCTCGTCTACAACCTCCACATCCTCCACCATGCCCAGGGTGAAATCGGCATAGGCAAAATCCCCGGTGTCATGGTAGGGGTGGTCGGGATCAAGCTGCCGGTCAAAGTTGAACTTTACCGCGTCTGCATTGAAGGGGGTTCCATCATGGAACTTGACACCCTCGCGCAGGGTAAAGGTATACTCCAGGCCGTCCTCCGAAACATCCCAATCCGTGGCCAACCCCGGCTCAAGATCGGTGCTGCCGTCTTTGAACCTGAGCAGGCTGTCATACATCTCCATGCAGGCTCTGCTGGAGTTGTAGTCAGTTATCTGTGTGGGATCAAGGCTGACAGGTTCTGCCTGAAGACCGATGATAATGGTGTTATCTCCGTCCACGGCTTCTCCTCCACCGTTGCATCCCACGATGGCCAGGAGCGCCAGCCCCAGGATCAACAAAACCGATATCTTTCTCACTCTATTCATTCCTCTCTAGATTTTTAACCCCTCATGCAACGCACTGGATCTAACAATTAATGGGCATCCCCCCTTATCAAATGACATGCCACATAGTGCCCTTGCGAGTATTCAAACAGCTCCGGCTCCACCCGGGAGCATTGTTCCGAGGCCTCAGGACAGCGCGCAGCAAAGCGGCAGCCCGGAGGAGGATCAATGGGGCTCTGCACATCACCGCTGAGAAGAACGCGTTCTCTTTTTACGCGGGGATCAGGGATGGGGATGGCCGATAAAAGGGCCCTGGTATAGGGATGCAGCGGGTTGCTATAAAGCTCATCGCCCCCCGTTATCTCCACCAGCTTGCCCAGGTACATGACCCCCACCCTGTCGCTGATATGCTTGACCACATTCAATCCGTGGGCTATAAAAAGGTACGTCAGATTCAGATCTTGCTGCAGATCCTTGAGCAGGTTCAAAACCTGGGATTGGATGGATACATCAAGAGCCGAAACGGGCTCATCGCAAACAATCAGCTCCGGTTCCACAGCCAGGGCCCGGGCTATGCCGATACGCTGGCGCTGGCCGCCGCTGAATTCGTGGGGATAGCGGTTGATATGGTAGCTGCTCAAACCCACGTAATCCAGCAGCTGCCTCACCCTTTTCGAAACATCGCTGCTCCGGGCCAGATTGTGTATATGAAGCGGTTCGCCGATAATATCCCCTACACTCATCCGGGGATTAAGGGATCCATAGGGATCCTGAAAAATAATCTGCATCTTCCGGCGCAGCTCTTTTCTTTTCTCTCCGGTAAAACTGAATATGTTCTGCTCTTTCCAAAAAACCTCTCCCCCCGTGGGCGGCAACAGGTTCAGGATCAACCGGCCCAGCGTGGATTTGCCGCACCCGCTCTCACCCACCAGCCCCATGGTTTCACCGCGGGTCAGGCTGAAGGTTACACCGTCAACGGCCTTGAGCCAGGAAAGATTTTTCCCGAAAAAATTCTTTCTGACGGGAAAATATTTTTTTACATTTTTAACTTTCAGGTAGTAATCAGCACACATGGCTCTCAACCTCCGGAAAATGACACCTGATCAGATGCTGCGGTTTGCAGGGCAGCAGCTCGGGAGCTTCCTTCCTGCAAAGCGGGGTCGCCTTGCTGCACCTTGGGGAAAAACGGCAGCCCGGGGGAAAGCATAAAGGATTGGGAACCACCCCGTCGATGACCAGCAACTTATCCTGTTTAACATCCAGGCGCGGAATGGACTGCAGCAGCCCGGCGGTATAAGGATGCCCGGGGCGCTCAAAAATAGTTCCGGCAGAAGCGTATTCCACTATCTGCCCGGCGTACATGACCGCCACCTCGGAGGCCATTTCCGCCACAACGCCCAGATCATGAGTGATCAGCAGTATGGCTGTGCCGAACTCTCCCTGCAGCTTTCTCATCAGATCCAGGATCTGTGCTTGAATGGTCACATCCAGGGCCGTGGTGGGCTCGTCGGCAATGAGCAGTTCGGGGTTGCAGGCCAGAGCGATGGCTATCATAACCCTCTGGCGCATGCCCCCGCTGAGCTGGTGGGGGAAATTCTTGATCCGCTCTTCCGCCGCTGGAATTCCCACCAGTTGAAGCAGTTCGACAGCCTGTCTTCTTGCCTCTTCCCTTCCTGCACCGCGGTGAACTGCAATGACCTCTTCAATCTGGCGGCTGATCCTGAAAACAGGGTTCAGCGAAGTCATCGGCTCCTGAAAGATCATGGTGATCTTGTTGCCCCGGACCTGGCGCATCTCTTTTTCCGCCAGCTCCAAAAGGTTCCGCTCATGAAAGTGAATGCTGCCGGAAACAATTTTACCCGGGGGCTTGGGAATCAACTGCATGATGGAGGAAGCCAGAATGCTTTTTCCGGAGCCAGATTCACCCACGATCGCCAGGGTGGTCCCGGCCTTGATATTCAGATCCACATCATCAACGGCCCTGACCACGCCGGAATCTGTGTAAAAATATGTCTTTAGATTTTTAATATCCAGCAGCGTCTGTTTCAAAATTTGCCTCCGACAGTTTTGGGAATCACAATAGCATGAACGATATTCTTAATTACCTTCAACCCGAAAAGTTTTATTCCTGCCTGGGGAACAAGATTTTCCCCTTTTCAACAAAAAAGGATCGAAAGATATAAACTGTCGCGATGTTTTTGCAAATGCGGCAACTCCTCTAATTGTAATTGTAAAGCGGCCGGGTACTTTATTTACCGCTTAAAACCCCTCGTGCTATGTAGTATAATGAGAATCGGTTTTTCCCGAAGTGGCGGGGCATCCAGAAACGTTAGCAGGAGGAAGAGCGGACAGGCATGGAGAAGGCAACTGTAGATATTACACTGGAATGGTTCGATGGGGCTATTATTCTGCTCTACCTTGCAGGCATGGTCGCCGTGGGTCTTTTTTTCCGGAAGAAGCAGCAGAGCTTTGAAGATTATTTCCTGGCCTCGAAAGGGCTGACGGCGCCCCTGCTGGTGGGCACCCTTATCTCCACCTTTTACGGGCTGGACACCCTTTTTGGCACCTCCGAGATCGGCTTTTTCGAGGGGGTCACCGGGTTTTTTGCTTATGCACTTCCCTACACCGGCCTCTACCTGCTCATGGCTTTTCTCGCACCCAGGTTCCGCGAACTGGGAGGCAACAGTTTTGTGGATATCATGGGCGGCAGCTACGGCAAGTTCGCAGGGACCATTTCGGCCTGCTGCTCCTTCTTCTATTCCATCAATACCATGGAGATAATGGGAATGGGCTTTATCCTGGCCCTTATTTTTAAAATTCCGTTCTGGCTGGGTGTGCTTATTGCCGCAGTGATCGTGGTCCTCTATACCTCCACCGGGGGGCTCTGGGCGGTGGCGGTAACCGATATGTTCCAGTTCACCATCATGGCTGTATCCCTCGGTGTCACCCTGTTGATCTGCTGGAGGGATCTCGACGGCTACAGCGGTATCCATGACGGCCTGGCCGCCTATCTGGGCGATGACCCCTGGTATTTCTTTTCGCCTTCCGGAGGCTATCTCACTGCAGGGGTGATTGCCGCCTATGCCCTTACCTCCCTGGCCGTGCTGTGCGAACCGGCCTTTCTGCAGCGTATTTTTGCCTCCCGTTCACCGAAAGAGGCCCGGCGGGCACTTTTGATCAGCACCCCTATCTGGACCGCCTACGAATTCGCCTGCTGCATGCTCGGCCTGGCCGCCGTTGCCGCCGTGGGCCTGGGCCTTATCGGAGAGCCCCATGCCAACCAGGCGCTGCTGGCGGTGGCCCTGCGCTACCTGCCACCGGGCCTGACCGGCCTTTTTCTGGCAGGAGTACTGGCGGCGGCCATGTCCACGGCGGATTCCTACTTTCTGGTCTCATCGGGAAACCTGGTCTACGATATTTACAGGCCCCTGTTCAAGCCCGACCTCTCCCAGGATAAACTGGTAAGCTACACCAGGCGGGCGGTGATCGTCTCCGCGGCAATATCGGTGGCCCTGGCCTTCTATTTTGAGCGAATCATGGGGGTGTGGGTTTTTCAGGCCAGCATCCTGATCAACACCGTTCTCATACCCCTTTATGCCGCAGTGTTCCTGAAAAAACTGAAAAAGACAAAGCTCGGCGGCAGCCTGGCAGCAGCCACCGGTTTTTTCGGCACCATTACCTATTACCTGCTTGTAACCACTGCGGGCCGTTTTTCTAAAGATTGGGAAACCATGGTGCTGCCGCTGAATATAGGCGGAAAAACCGTGGAACTATGGCAGGAGTACGGCATATTCTTGATTCCGCCCTTTGTCCTGCTGGCTTTTTTGATCGGGCAGATCTGGGGTAAAGAATATAAACCGGAAAGAGCAGGGAGGCGCTGTAAATGAGCGGATGGGACCTGGGGGTTTATGCAGCGGCAGCTGTGCTGGTCATAGCCCCGCTGGCTGTTTTTGTTTCCTACCTGCGTGAGTTGATCCGGCGGATGAAGGAAAATGACTGGGGCCAGGCCCCGCCGTCGTGAACTGCAGGGACCGGTTTCCATCCCGGCCCCCGGGACACCTTCACCGTGACTCATGCAATTATGGATGCATCAGGCACGGGGGCGGCCCGGGGATCGCCCGGATGTTCATGAACAATATAATCAGTGCATTCCGCCTTCATGAGTCAAAGTAACCGTCCCCTTGACTCACTCGACTCAGTGAAATTCCAGTCCGTCCGGGCCGCGGCGCAGGACAATGGTCCTATCCTTGCCCCTGTCGCCGGAGACGATGCGCCTCGACAGCGGCGTCTCCACTGCATTCTGGATAGCCCGCTTCAGGGGCCGGGCCCCAAAGGCAGGCTCGAAACCCTCTTCGGCCAGGTAATCCACCACCGCATCGTCCCACTGGAGAGTTATCCCGGCCCCCCTCTCCACCCGCAGGGCCAGGCGGCGCAACAGCAGGCCTGTAATATTCCGGATCTGCTCCCGCTCCAGCGCCTTGAAGACCAGAATTTCATCCACCCGGTTCAGGAATTCAGGGCGAAAATACTGCCGCAGCAGGGCCAGCACCGCCGCTTTCATCTTTTCATATTCGCCCCCGCTCTCCTGGAATTCCAGGATTTCCCTGCCGCCAATGTTGGAGGTCATGATCACAATGCTGTTCCGAAAATCCACTGTGCGGCCCTGCCCGTCCGTCAGGCGCCCGTCATCCAGGATCTGCAGCAGCACATTGAAAACATCGGGGTGAGCCTTTTCAATCTCGTCCAGCAGAAGCACGCTGTACGGCTTGCGCCGCACCGCCTCGGTGAGCTGCCCCCCCTCCTCGTAACCCACGTAGCCGGGGGGAGCCCCGATCAGGCGGGCCACCGTGTGCTTCTCCATGTACTCGGACATATCGAGGCGGATCATGTTCCGCTCATCATCAAAAAGCGCCTCCGCCAGGGCCCGGCTCAGTTCAGTTTTCCCCACCCCCGTGGGTCCCAGGAAAATGAAGCTTCCCACGGGCCGGTGCGGATCCTTGATCCCGCTGCGCGATCTCAGCACCGCGTCGGCCACGGCCCGCACGGCCTCATCCTGGCCGATGACCCGCCGGTGCAGGATCTCCTCCAGGTGGAGCAGTTTCTCCATCTCTCCCTCGCGCAGGCGGCTCACCGGGATTCCGGTCCAGCGGCTGACTACCTGGGCGATCTCCTCCTCGCCCACCTCCTCATGCAGCAGCATGGTCTGCTTCTGCTTGCCCGCCAGCAGCTCCTCTTCCTCCTTCAGGCGCCGCTCCAGCTCGTTCAAACGTCCGTATTTCAGCTCGGCGGCGCGGTTCAGATCGTACTCCCGCTCGGCCCGCTCGACCTCGGTGCGCACCTCCTCGATCTCCTTTTTAATGGAGCGCACCTGCCCGATGGAGTCTTTCTCCGCCTGCCACTGGGCCTGCATGGCCCCGGCCTCGCTCCGCAGCTCCGCCAGCTCTTTCTGCAGCACCGCCAGCCGCTCCGCCGAAGCCGGATCCCGCTCCTTTTTCAGGGCGGCCTCCTCGATCTCCAGCTGCATCACCCGCCGGTTGATCTCGTCAAGGGCCGTGGGCAGGCTGTCGATCTGCGTGCGCAGCCGGGCTGCGGCCTCGTCTATAAGATCAATGGCCTTGTCCGGAAGGAAGCGGTCGCTGATGTAGCGGTCGGACATGACAGCGGCGGCGATGAGCGCCCCATCCTGGATGCGAACGCCGTGATGCACCTCGTAACGTTCCTTCAGACCCCGCAGGATGGAAACGGTGTCCTCCACCGAGGGAGGCAGCACCAGGATGGGCTGAAAGCGCCTCTCCAGGGCGGCATCCTTTTCAATGTGCTTGCGGTACTCATCCAGGGTGGTGGCCCCGACAGCACGCAGCTCTCCCCGGGCCAGCATGGGCTTGAGCAGGTTGCTTGCATCCACCGCGCCTTCGGCGGCCCCGGCGCCGACTACCGTGTGCAGCTCATCAATGAACAGGATTACCTCCCCCTCGGCCTCCTGCACCTCCTTCAGGACCGCCTTGAGCCGCTCCTCGAATTCGCCCCGGTACTTGGCCCCGGCCACCAGGGCCCCCATATCCAGGGTGATTACGCTTTTTTCTTTCAGTCCCTCGGGCACGTCCCGGGCCACGATGCGCCGGGCCAGGCCCTCCACGATGGCAGTCTTGCCCACCCCCGGTTCACCGATGAGCACGGGATTGTTCTTGGTGCGGCGTGACAGGATCTCGATGACCCTGCGGATCTCCTCGTCCCGCCCGATGACCGGATCCAGTTTGCCCTCCCGCGCCAAAGCGGTAAGATCGCGGCCGTAGCGGAGCAGCGCTTCATAGGTCCCCTCGGGATTGTCGCTGGTGATACGCTGGCTCCCGCGCACCCGGCGGAAAGACTGCAGCAGCGATTCCCGGCTCAGCCCGGCCCGGCGTAACACATCCTGCAGCTCCGGCTCGCCCTCATCGAGCAGGGCCAGCAAAAGGTGCTCCGCACTGATATACTCATCTTTGAGCTGTCCGGCCTCCTCCTCCGCCCGGGCCAGGACCCGCGCCAGGGTGGAATCGATCTGCATGGCGCCCCGGTAGCCCGTGCCCGTCACCCGGGGGATCCGATCCGTAAGGCGCTCCAGCTCCCGGCGCAGCGCAGCCGGGTCAGCCCCGGCTTGCTGGAGAAAGCGTGCGGTAATCCCCTCCTCCTGGTCCAGCAGGGCTGCCAGCAGATGTTTGGTGCTGACCAGCTGGTGATTCCGGCCGGCGGCGGCCTGCTGCGCCGCAAAAAGCGCTTCCTGTGCTTTCCGGGTAAAACGGTTCGCATCCATCAGTCTTTCACCCGCCTTTTCTCCAGTGATCGGAGCTCGTCCTCAAGGGTTTCGATCCGCTCCAGCAGTTCCAGAATTACGGCGGCGCCCGTCAGATTTACACCCAGAGAGCGGCGCAGCCTGAGGGCCTTGCGGATTCGCCGCACATCCCTGAGGCTGATCCGGTCCTCTTCGAGCTCGATCATCCCCAGCGTCTGAAAGCGTTCGATTTCAGCCGGGCGCAGCTCCAGGGTGCGGATACAGATCTTCTCTTCGCCGGTATAGTTTTCATAGCAGACCCGGACCAGTTTCATTTTGCGTCACTTCCCTCCCGTAACTCTTTGAGCTGCCTGTACAGCTCTTTTTCCTCCCCTGTCAGAGGGGCGGGAATATCAATGACCACCCTCACATACTGATCGCCGCGGCCCCGGCCGGGAGCGGGAAAGCCCTTCCCCTTGAGGCGCAGCTTCCGCCCGCAGCCGCTTTCCGGGGGCACCGTCATCTCGACCGGGCCGTCCAGGGTGGGCATGGTCACCCGGCTTCCCAGAACAGCCTGATCCGGACGCAGGCGCACCTCGCTCTCGATATCACGGCCCTTCAGCTGAAAATGTCGGTGGGGCAGCAGGCGAACCTTCAGAAAAAGGTCGCCGGGGGGTCCGCCCCCCAACCCTTCGCCGCCCTGTCCTTTGAGGCGGATACGGCTGCCCTCCCCGACGCCCGGCGGGATCTTTACTTCCAGGGTTTTCTCCACCGTCCTCTCTCCCGTGCCGCCGCAGCGGGGACAGAAACCCTGTCCGCCCCTCCCGGTGCCGCCGCATTCGGGACAGAGTTTGCTGCCGGCGACACGCAGCATCCTGGAGACGCCCCGGTAGGCCTCCTCCAGGGTCAGCTCTATTTCGCTCTCCACGTCGTGGCCGCGCACCGCAGCGGCGGTGCGGAAGCCGCGCCCGGCAGCGCCGCCGGGACCGCCCCTGCCGAAAAGAGTTTCGAAGAAGTCGCTGAAACCCTCTCCAAAATCTCCGGAGGCGCTGTAGAAGCGAAATCCCTCCATATCCGGCGGGGCCTGAAAATCCTGACCCTGCTCCCAGTTTTCGCCTATCTGATCATAGCGGGCTCTTTTCTCGGGATCCTTGAGCACCTCGTAAGCTTCGTTGACCCGCTTGAACTGTGTTTCTGCTTCTTTTTTTTCGTGGGCCGGATGCAGGTCGGGATGCCATTTACGGGCCATACGGCGGTAAGCCGACTTGATCTCTTTATCGGTAGCATCACGCTTGAGCCCCAATATTTCGTAGTAATCCTGAAATTTAACGGACATTCCCGCCTGCACCTCCATTTGATCTGCCGCCAGGCCTGAATTGAATCAGTAAAATGTTTTCCTGCCGCGTTGTGGTTACGAGGTAATTATTTGCTTATCCTGCGGCCAGTATAGCAATACCCATAAAAGATTGTCAATTGCAGCACCGAAATACGGCAGCCTTACTTGCCTGCCGGCGGGACAGCGTTTATACTTTGGAATCATGTAACAGGGAACACAACAACAATCACAACTGGAGATGAAAAGATGAAAAGACTGGAGCAAAAGACCGCTGTTGTTACAGGCGCGAGTTCGGGGATTGGCAGGGCCATTGCCCTTTTATTTGCCCGGGAGGGCGCCTCCGTTGTTGCTGTGGCCAGGCGGAAAGAGCGGCTGGAGGCGCTGGCTCGCCTGGCCGAACAACAGGGCGGCGGCCCTGTTATCCCATTTCCCGGCGATGTAACGGTGAGGCGGGATATGGAGCAGATGATCGAGCTGGCGATCGAAAAATTCGGCAGGCTCGATATACTGGTGAACAACGCCGGCCTTATGGACGAGATGACGCCGGTAGGGGACGTGAGCGATGAGCTCTGGGAAAAGATCATTGCCGTCAACCTGACCGGTCCTTTCTATGCCTGCCGAAAGGCGGTTGCTGTTATGGCCGCCCAGGGCGGGGGCAACATCATCAATATATCCTCGCTGGGCGGGCTGCATGGCTCCAGGGCCGGGGCAAGCTACACCGCCTCCAAATTTGCCCTGACCGGCATGACCAAGAATATCGCCTTTCAGTATGCCCCGAAAGGGATCCGCTGCAACGCCATCTGCCCGGGCGGCGTAGAAACGGAAATAGGTGTGGGCATGGCCCATCCCAACCCCTTCGGCATGGAGCGGGTAATGTCAGGGGTGAAAAATAATCCCA
This sequence comes from Bacillota bacterium, assembly GCA_033809435.1. Classification (GTDB taxonomy): domain Bacteria; phylum Bacillota; class Dethiobacteria; order DTU022; family DTU022; genus JAAZIN01. The sequence goes on along the minus strand of JAPXLS010000003.1, from coordinate 2,628 downwards.
GATCCGGAACTGCCGAAGAAATTGCCGCCATTGCGCTCTTCCTGGCTTCCAGGGAATCCAGCTTCGTCAACGGCGCCGCACTGCCGGCGGATGCCGGCTGGACAGCTTATTAAAGCCAATTACCGGATCCATGGAGGTTCAAGGCTTACCGTTAACGGCGGCGCAGGCTGCGCGGCGGAGCGAGCACTTCATGAAATATGAAAGCCGCCAGCAGCTGCTCTTCTTCGCGAAATAAACGCCCCAGCTCATTTCGAACCTTGCCGCCCCTCTCGCTGCACGGTGATGACAGGGGCGCCGGGATCATCTCCCTTTTATCGGCGCCGGCAAGGGACGCTGCCTCGCGGGGGCGCACCTTTTCCTCCCGGCGCGACGAGAGAAGGGGCCCGCCCGCGGCGGCGGCAGGGGCCCGGCCGCCGCCGAAGAGGGTCTGGGCCCTGCGAAAAGCCCTGTTCACGGCCCTGCCAACGGAGCTGATCACCCCGAGCAGAATAAATATTATGATCAATGTCATGCCGGCACCTCGCTACTTGTCCTCGGGAGCCGGGGCGCGGCTGATCTTGCCGATGGCACTGCGCATATCCGTATCGGCAACAATGTTTTTCAGATTGTAATAATCCATTACCCCGATCTTCCCCTCGCGCAGCGCCTGGGCCATAGCCCTGGGGATTTCCGCCTCCGCCTCGACCACCTTGGCGCGCATCTCCTCCACGGCGGCCTGCATCTCCTGCTCGCGGGCCACGGCCATGGCCCGGCGCTCCTCCGCCTTGGCCTGGGCGATGCGCTTGTCAGCCTCGGCCTGGTCTGTCTGCAGCTCGGCCCCGATGTTTTTCCCCACATCCACATCGGCAATATCAATGGAAAGTATTTCAAAAGCGGTCCCTGCATCAAGGCCCTTGTTCAGCACTGTCCGGGATATCATGTCGGGATTTTCCAGGACGGTCTTGTGATCATCGGCTGAGCCGATGGTGGTAACGATCCCCTCGCCTACCCGGGCGATGATCGTCTCCTCGCCGGCGCCGCCAACAAGCCTGTCGATATTGGCCCGCACCGTCACCTTGGCCTTGGCCTTGACCTCGATCCCGTTCTTGGCCACAGCCGCCACCACCGGCGTCTCGATGACCTTGGGGTTCACGCTCATCTGCACCGCCTGGAGCACATCCCGTCCGGCCAGGTCAATGGCTGCGCCGCGCTCAAAGGAGAGGGGGATCTCCGCGCGCTGGGCGGCGATAAGGGCGTTAACCACCCGGTCAACATTCCCTCCCGCCAGGAAATGCCCTTCAAGCTGGTTTACCCCCACATCGACGCCCCCCTTCGTCGCCTTGATCAGGGGGTTGACGATCTTGGCAGGCAGAACTCGCCGCAGCCGCATCCCCACCAGGGAGAATATGCCCACCTGGACCTTGGCGGCCTTGGCTGAAATCCAGAGGCGCAGCGGAATAAAGCTAAAGAGAAGGGCAAAAAAGACAATGACAAGTCCCAGCAGAAAAATGCCCGGAACGATCCAATCTTGCATGCAATAACCTCCAATCCGGTTTCTAATTTTCGCCCGGGTCCGCCTGACCGCAAGGGCCTCTCCCCGGGTAGAAAGGGCACACCGCCGGCCCGCTCACTGCCGGCGATCTTCGGCGGGATCCCCGCCGCTCAGCCGGACCACCACCCGGGCGCCCTCCACGGACACCACCTTCACCGCAGCACCGGCGGGAATAAAAGTCCCCTCGCTGACCACATCGACGCGCCTGCCCGCGATCTGCGCGGCGCCTGCAGGACGCAGGGCGCTCAGGGCCGCGCCCTCCATACCGAGGAGTTCTTTTTGATCGGCGGCGGAAACATAGCCCAGCTCGGAACGGGCCTCGTTGGCCAGGAAAATGTGGCGCAGCGCACCGCGTCGTTCGAAAAAGCGGTAAGCCAGAAAAGCGAGGAGAGCTGAAAGGACCAGGGCGGCGGCAAACATGAGCAGGCCGGCCTCCACCGTTTTAGCAGCCAGAATGATGGAGGCGACGATGGAGAGGATCCCTGTGATCCCGATAATGCCGAAACCGGGGATGACTACTTCTATGAGCAGCAGCACCACTCCCAGACCAAAAAGAAGCAGCACCCAGTATTCCGCCAGGCCCGCGGCATAATGCCCCCCAAAATAAAGGGTAAAAGCAAGTATGCTGGTCAGCCCAAAAATGCCAAAACCAGGTGTAAAGAGCTCCACCACCAGGCAGGTGATTCCGGCAATAAGCAGCAGAACAGCCACAACAGGGTGGGTGGTCCAGCCAACGATGCGGTCGATGAGACGGGGGCTGTAGGAGATCATTTCCCTCCGAGAAAAGCCCAGCTTTTCTAGCAGGGCGCCACGGTCCTCCACTGTACCCTCGCTGTAACCGAGCGCCAGCGCCTCTTCGCCCGTCAGCGTGAGCAGGGACCCCCCCTCCACCGCCCCCGCAATGGCCATCTCCTTGCGAACCATGGCCGCAGCCAACCGGGAATCGCGGCCCCGCCTCTCCGCGGCCGTACGCATCCTGGCCTCCCAGGCGGAAAGGGTCTTCTCGTCAACCTCCGCCCCTCCAAAAAAACGCGGTTCAGCCGCCCCCAGCGTGCTCCCCGGTGTCATATAGATCTCGTCTGCGGCCAGAGCCAGGT
>JAPXLS010000002.1:0-39808 GCA_033809435.1 Bacillota bacterium | reverse complement strand
GGGCGGTGCCTCTGGACTGGCGGCTGGATTCCGGTATCTCGTAGATATTTAGCCGGTAAACCTTCCCCCGGTTGCTGAAAAGGAGGATCTGATCATGAGTTGAAGCAAAGTAGCATTGCTCAACAAGATCGTCTTTGCGGGTTTGCATTCCCACAATCCCCTTGCCGCCTCTCCTCTGGCTCCGGTAAGTTGCAGCCGGCAGCCGTTTTATATAGCCGCGATCGGTAATGGTGATGACAACATCTTCTTCCAAAATCAGATCGGTAAGTTCAAACTCATCAACGCCGGCCACAATCTGCGTTCGCCTTTCGTCAGCATGCTTATCCTTAATTTCCTGAAGTTCATCTCTGATTATGCCCAGCACCAGACTTTCGTCAGCCAGCACGCTCTGCAGATATGCTATTCTCTTCAACAGTTCACTGCGTTCTTCTTCAAGTTTTGATTGTTCGAGTTGGGTTAACCTTTGCAACCGTAGATCAAGAATGGCCTGGGCTTGCTTTTCGCTAATGCCGAGCAGCTCCATCAATCCGCTGCGCGCCGCCGGCCCATCAGGCGACCGCCGGATCAGGGCGATGACCTCATCGAGCCTGGAAAGGGCGGTGCGCAGCCCTTCAATAATATGGAGCCTCTCCTCTGCACGTCCCAGGTCAAAACGGGACCGCCTTACAATGACCTCTTTCTGGTGGTCAAGATAGCAGGAAAGCATCTCTTTCAAGTCAAGGACTTTAGGTTCTCCGTTGACCAGGGCCAGCATGATTATGCCATACGTCTGCTGAAGAGGCGTGTATTGATAGAGCTGATTTATGATCAATTGCGGCTCGTAATCCGAACGTATTTCCAGGACTATGCGCACCCCGGAATGATCAGATTCGTCCCTGAGTTCGGCGATCCCTTCAATCTTTTTTTCCTTGACCAGCTCGGCTATCCTTTCCACCAGCTTGGCCTTGTTCTGCTGGTAGGGCAGATCACCGATTACCAGGTGATCGCGGCCTTTATCCATTATTTCATGATATACCCGCCCTCTCATGCGGATAATCCCTCTGCCTGTCCGGTACGCCTTGTTGATTCCCTCATGTCCCACAATAATACCCCCGGTGGGAAAATCGGGTCCTTTAACCAAACGCTGTAGACCTTCCACCGTTACCCCAGGATCCTCGATGAGACAAAACAGGGCGTCAATAAGCTCGCCAAGGTTGTGGGGCGGTATATTTGTAGCCATGCCCACGGCAATGCCCGCAGAACCATTGGCCAGCAGGTTTGGAAAACGCGCGGGCAGAACAACGGGTTCCTGAAGGCTTTCATCAAAATTCGGTCTGAAATCCACCGTCTCTTTGTTCAGATCGGTCAAAAGTTCCATGGAGAGCGGCGAAAGACGGGCTTCAGTATAACGCATTGCCGCAGCGGCGTCACCGTCCAGAGAGCCAAAGTTGCCGTGTCCATCCACCAGGGGATAGCGTGTTGAAAAGTCCTGGGCCAGGCGGACCATGGCATCATAAAGGGCAACGTCTCCGTGGGGATGAAATTTACCCAGCACCTCGCCGACAATTCTTGCAGATTTGCGATGGGGCTTTTCCGGCGTAGAGCCCATCTCCGACATGGCATAAAGGATTCGCCGGTGCACGGGCTTAAGCCCATCCCGAACATCGGGAAGAGCACGGCTGACGATCACACTCATGGCATAGTCAAGAAATGATTTTTTGACTTCCTCGTGAACGCTGACAGGAATGATGCGTTTTTTTTCGGCCAATTAGCGCTACCTCTTTTCCATCTATCTCCTTGCAGGTTTGCTTTTCTTTTTCTTTTTCTCAACCTTGTTGATTTTTAACCTCAGCATACGATCCAGTTCCGGTTTCTGCTCTGCAGCCACGGCCCAGGTTTCACTGACTTTTCTTTTAGAGTTCCCTATTTGGAATTCCAACAAAGAGCCGTTCCAGCGATATGTCTTGATCCGATCCCAGGTCCAGAACCAACGCGAAGAAGAGATCCCTTTTTCGCGAAGCGCCGGACGCTCCAACTGTCTGGCCAAAAAAACAACTACCAGGAGAACGTAAAAAACTATCCTGCTGCCGTAAACCCAGCGGCTGTTCAAATCTGCAAATTCGTTGAATCTTTTCAAATCGGACCATAGAAAGAGCGCGCAAAGTGCACATACAAGCAGCACTGAAAGAAAAATATCCATGTTGGCCCTGTTTAACAAAACATATTTTACCCTGAAAGTCACCGGCCCAGTTTTATGACTGCGGTAGATCAGGTAAGCGGCGGTCAAAAGGGCCAGCAGTACATAGGGAAGGACCATGTAGGGCATTTTATACACCTCGCTGAACTTTCTAAAAATCCGAGATCAGGATTGCATAAAAATGTCTTTTCCGGGCTGTGTCCAGTATTTAAAATAGGATATTCTATATATCCAGGTTACTGACCGAGCTTGCATTCTCCTCGATAAAACGCCGGCGCGGTTCAACTTTGTCGCCCATGAGTACAAAAAATATCTGATCTGCTTTTTGAGCATCAATGAGCTCCACTCTCTTGATAAACCGGGTTTCAGGGTTCATGGTTGTATCCCAAAGTTGATCGGGGTTCATTTCGCCCAGTCCCTTGTAGCGCTGGACCTGGATCCCATCGCGACCCCAGCTGTCGAGCAGCCTATCCAGCTCCTCATCACTGTACAGATACTGTTCTTTTTTGCCCTTTTTCAACTTGTAAAGCGGCGGCTGGGCAATGTAGATAAAGCCGCTTTCAATAAGCTCCGGCAAAAAACGGTAGAGGAAGGTTAGAAGCAGTACCCTGATATGAGAACCGTCCACATCTGCATCAGTCATGATCACGATCTTCTGATAGCGGGCCTTCTCCAGGGCAAAGTCCTCGTCAATGCCTGTACCTACTGCAGTGATGATGGAACGGATCTCTTCGTTGCCCAGGATCCGATCCAGCCGGGCCTTTTCCACGTTGAGTATTTTACCCCGCAGGGGTAGAATAGCCTGTATTCTCCTGTCCCGGCCCTGTTTTGCCGAGCCGCCCGCAGAGTCTCCCTCTACAATAAAAAGCTCGCTTTCTCCGGGATCCTTGCTGCTACAATCGGCCAGTTTTCCTGGCAAATTGGTAAAATCGAGGGCATTTTTTCGCCGGGTGAGTTCACGGGCCTTCCGGGCAGCTTCGCGGGCCCGGGCTGCACGAATCGCTTTTTCAACAATCCTGCGAGCAGTTGAGGGGTTTTCCTCCAAAAATGTACCCATTCCCTCGTAGCAAACAGTATCCACTGCGCTGCGCATTTCGGTGTTTCCCAACTTTGTTTTTGTCTGCCCTTCAAACTGGGGATCATGCATCTTCACACTTAGAATTGCAGTTAACCCTTCCCTGACATCATCCCCGCTGAAGTTGTTTTCGTTTTCTTTTAACAGGCCTGTCCGGCGGGCATAATCATTGATCAAGCGAGTCAGGGAGGCCTTGAACCCCTGTTCATGAGTGCCCCCTTCTTTGGTGTGAATGTTGTTGGCATAAGTGTAGATCAATTCATTGTAACTGCTCTGATATTGGAGCGAAATTTCAATATGAAAACTGTTCAACTCACGCTTGATATAAACCGGTTTTTTCGGCAAAACATCCTTGCCCTGATTAAGATAGGCAGTGTACTGGTTTATTCCACCGTCATATTTAAACTGCTCCGTGTGATCACTGCGCAGATCGTTAAAAATTATCCGGGCGCCCCGGTTTAAAAAAGCAAGTTCACGCAAACGCCGGACAATAATTTCGTTCTCAAAAATTATCTCCTCAAAAATACCCGGATCAGGGCGAAATGTAATTTTCGTTCCCGTCCGCTTGGATTTACCCACTGCTGCCAGTTCGTTAACTTTTTTACCCCTTTCGTAACGCTGGCGGTAGATCTTGCCATTGCGGCAAATTTCCACCTCCAGCCACTCGGAAAGAGCGTTCACCACGGAGACACCCACACCATGCAGACCGCCAGCCACCTTGTAACTCTCGCTGCCAAATTTACCTCCTGAATGAAGGGTGGTCAGAACCACCTCCACAGCGGGCCGTTTTTGCTGCGGGTGTTCTTCCACAGGAATACCACGTCCGTCATCGGTAACCGTAACGCTGTTATCCGGGTGAACCCATACCTTGATATTTTTGCAGCCGTACGGCACCTCATCAATACTATTATCCACCACCTCAAAAACAAGGTGATGCAGTCCCGGGCTGCCGGTGGATCCGATATACATTCCGGGGCGCCGGCGGATCGCCTCCAAGCCTTCAAGAACCTGGATCTGGGCTGCACCATATTCTTTTTTATTGGGATCAATTGTTTGCCTGGCCATTACATACCTCCATACATCCATACAGAATAATTATATCATCTATAGCCCAGCGAATAAACTCAACTTTTTTTCGCCGGCGCCTCATTTCTTCGCGCCAGTGTTGCCGGGAGAACCGGTGAAAACAACAGATCACCGTCCGTAACAATGAAGGATTTGCATTCATCCAACTTGCTGTTGCGATAGAAGTTCCCTTTGCTGGATGACTCCAAAAACTGTTTATTGATAGGGTTGCTCTTCAAGTTTATATGAAAAATACCGATGAGATCCTTTTTCAGTACAATACGCGAATAACCAATGTGCAAGAACATCTTATTCCCCCTGTAATTGTGATTGCCTTTTATTTTAAAATTAGAAAAAAGGAATCTCTATATAAGTATACCTTTATTTTTTTGATTCCAGCCCAATCTGGAAATATATATCTTCGACCAGCTTTTCTCCGGCTTGTTTGTTTATTTTTTCAATTAATTGCGGTTTCAGCAGTGTGAGGTGATAGACCCAGGTAGAGCTGATTACCATCACCCTGAGCACCTGTCTTTGCAGATCGCAGGCTTCTGTAACAGCTGCTATCTCCTTGCCAACAAGTTGATCCCACTCATCTATTATAAGACACTGTTTGTATTGACGCCACATTTTTCGTTTGCGCAGCATCTGCTCAATAACCTGTCCCAGCTCTTTCAAACTTGACCTCCCCCCCCGAAACCGTAAAAAAATAAGCCTTTTTTTTGTAATCCCAATCGGCCATCGGAACGGCAGAAGTGATAAAAGATTGATCATCCCTGGTTTCTAAGAATTTTAGAAGACGGCTGCGCCTCTCTTCATCGAGCTCGGAAAAAACATCGTCCAGCAGCAGAATGGAATTTTCATCACCCGTACTGTTGAAAAGATCCACTTCCCCCATTTTTAAAGAAAGCACTGCAGTTCGCTGCTGTCCCTGGGAACCGTATTTGCGTAAATCAAGATCGTTGATCATAACAGCAAAATCGTCAAGGTGCGGCCCAAGCACAGTGGATCCCTTGCGCAGCTCCTTGAAACGCGCACCATGCAGCTGTTCACGGTAATAACTTTCCCTCAATGCATGATCTTCAGCCGGGCAAACAGTTGACCTGTAGCGAAGGGTGAGAGTATCATCTTGCGCCGTAATAGAGTTAAAATGAGAATGAGCCGCCTCCTCCAGTTCTTCCAGAAACTTGATCCTTTCCATGATGATCCATACACCCGTCTCGGCAAGCGCCTGCTCCCAGGGCTCTAAAACAGAAAAATCCGTGAAGCGGCTTCCCCGTTTCTCCTTCAATATAGAATTTCTCTGCCGCAAGGCGCGATAATAATGACGCAACCTGCTGTAGTAAAGCGGTTTCAGGCGGGAACACTCCATATCAAGGAAACGGCGGCGCACGGAAGGGCCCTCTTTGACCAGAAACAGATCATCCGGAGTAAATATAACCACGGGGTGCCGGAAAATATATTCGCTTCTTGTCAGCGATTTGCCATTTATTTTAATCTGAAGGCGGTGCGGTTGCCTGTAAGCCGTCTCAGCTATGCATCGGCCTTCACCTGTTACAAAGGCTCCCTTGAGGTAAAAATAATCGCTGCCGAAGCGTAAAATTTCCGAGTCCTGGCCGGTGCGAAAAGAGCGGGATACAGCAATATAATAGGCTGCCTCCAAAAAATTGGTTTTACCCTGCCCATTTTTACCGCAAAATATATTTACTCCAGGATGAAACTGCAGCTCCTGGCGGCGATAATTCCGAAAGTTTATCAGGGTAAGCGATGCTAGGTACACGCTCTTGGTATCCGATCATCAATCCATTTTAATTGGCAACACAAGATAAAGATAGCTTTCATCGCCGGCCAAACGAAATATAACCGGTCCTGTTTTTCCATGAAAATCAATAGTAATCTGCTCCGTGGAAACAGCTCTTAAAATATCCATGATAAACCGGGAGTTTATATGGAGCTCAATTTCTTCGCCTTCACATTCAACAGGAAGTTCCTCCTCCATCCGCCCGATCTGGGAAGAAACCCTCACCGCCATGGAGCTGCTGCTTACAGAAAGCTGAATTGCATTATTAGGGCCTTCCGCCAGAAGGGCAGCACGGCCGACAGTCTCTGCCATGGCACTGCGATTGGTAGTTATCCTTGTCAAAAAGCGCTCAGGGATAACTGAACTGATATCCGGATACTTTTCATTAAGCAGCCTGGCTGCAAAATATATCGTTCCGAAATCAAATATGAGCTGTTCGTCGCTTGGAAAAAAATTGATTCCATTATCACTTTGCTCTATGATTTTTAGAAGCTCACGCAGCGCCTTGGCAGGGACAAGGCATTGCCTGTCCGGAAAATTCCATTTGTTATTTGAAATATCTTTTACTGCAAGACGATATGTGTCGGAACTCATCAAACTAAGACGTGTTTTGCTAAATTCGAAAAGGACGCCATTGAAAGCCGGCCTGGTTTCCTCTGTGGACGCTGCAAAAATAACCATTTTAAGGACCTGTTTGAGCTCCGATGGGTCTAGGGATATTGAATCAATATTTTGCGGCGCTATTTTTTCCAGGGGAGGATAATCTTCCGGATCAGCTCCGGACAAAGTGTATCGAGCCGGACCACAGTTGAGATTGATCTGCAAATTATCACTATCCAATTTCAAACTGATCTCAGATTCGGGAAGAAAACGAACAATTTCAACAATTTTTGGGGGGAGCAACATCTTGCCGAACCCCTCGCCCGTGTAAGGCAGGGCAACCTTGATAAAAAGCTCAAGGTTTGTTGCTGCCAGTGTAATTTTATCAGGCTCTATTTCGCAAAAGATATTTTCCAGGTACTGAATAGCTGATTGTTTTGAAAGGGCTTTTTCAACAACATCAAGATATTGGCCAAAGGATTCTCTGGAAAGGATCATGGACAATATAATCACCTTCTCCCCATTTTTTTTCTTAATCTTATAAATAAGAGCTGGTATATATAAATAACAGTCATCATAAAGGCTGTGAATTCTGTTAAAAAACTAGAAAACAATAGATAATGAAGCGTTACTTTATTCAAAGCTGCTGTGGAAAATCTGATAAAAGAATGTTGATTAAATCCGCAGGTAAATGTTAACACAACTTGTCCACAGCTTGATCAGAGGTTATTTACAAGCTCATTTTTCAAAAGGTCCAATTTGATTTTTTCCTCCTCATCATCAGTAATCAGTTTATTGATCTTCCTGATAGCATGTAACACGGTGGTATGATCCCGCCCTCCGAATTCCTCGCCGATTTTTGGCAGTGATAATTCTGTTAATTCGCGGGTCAGGAACATGGCGGTTTGACGGGCAAAGGCTATATCACGTGTTCTCCTTTTACTGCGAAGTTCTTCCGGGGTCAGATAAAAATGTTCGGCAACAAGGGTTATTATTCTATCCACAGGGATTTCTTTTTTTGCAGTGAAAATAACATTTTTCAGGGCTTCATCCGTCAGTTCCAGTGTTATTTTTGAGCTTGACAGAGAGGCATAAGCTACAATTCTGATCAAGGCCCCCTCAAGTTCGCGGATATTATTTTCAACCTTTGAAGCGATGTGATGCAGAACATCATCCGAAATATCAAAATCTTCCATAAGTGATTTTTTCTTTAAGATTGCTATTCTGGTTTCCAGATCAGGAGGTTGAATATCTGTAATCAACCCCCATTCAAAGCGGGAACGGAGTCGATCCTCGAGGGTAGGAATTTCTTTTGGAGGCCTGTCACTGGAGACGACAATCTGACGGTTAAGATTGTGAAGGGTATTAAAAGTATGAAAGAATTCTTCCTGTGTTTGTTCTTTACGGGCTAAAAATTGGATATCATCTATAAGAAGTACATCAATATTTCGATAATGATTCCGAAATTCAACCGTTTTATTGTCCCGGATAGCATTGATAAAATCATTGGTGAATTTTTCTGAGGAGCAGTAGAGGATGTTTTTGAGATTGTGATGTTTAAGGATGTACTGGCCTATAGCATGCAACAGATGTGTTTTACCAAGACCTACACCACCGTAAATAAAAAAGGGATTGTAAGCCTTGGAGGGGCTTTCAGCAACGGCCAGGGAGGCGGCATGGGAAAGACGGTTGCAAGGACCGACTACAAAACTGCCGAATGTATATCGCGGGTTAAAAAAAGATTCTTTGCTGTTGTCTGTGTTTACATCTCTACCTGCGGCTGCAGACACTTCAACGGGGTAATCGCCCTCTCCGTCGAAATCCACAAAATCGGCAACAACAACAAAATCAACTTCATAATTACTGGAAGTTATGCTGTTAAGCTTTCTAATAATAGCCTTTTTGTAGCGGTCCTGAATCCATTCCCTGGCAAAATCATTGGGCACCGCAATTACCAGGCGCTGTTCTTTCAAAGAGAGAGGGCGGGTAGAAGCAAACCATGTTTCAAAGCTGGGTTTGCTGAGCTCCTTGCTGATATCGGAAAGAATCAAAGACCATAGTGTTGAAAGTTCGCTCGACAAAAAATAACCTCCCTGCCGATCATGAGGAAAAGCGCCGAGGTTATACACAAAGAGAGTGTTTTATCAACATTGATCTGTGGATAATCGGCCCGACCGCATGCTTGCAAAGGCAGCGGCAGATAATATTTTATCAGATCAAATTAAGGGCTGCAATGGCTCTAAAATGCTGCGAAGCTTATTTAACATCATATAATGCCGTTTATCTTGACATTATTAATTTTTTTAAGGTATACTTTTCCTACATTATGCACAGAAAATCGGAAAGGAAAGATTATGAAAAGGACATACCAGCCAAAGCGCAGAAGAAGGAAAAGAATGCACGGCTTCCTGAAAAGGATGAGCACCACTGCAGGACGGGCTATTATCAGAAGAAGACGTCAGCGGCGCCGTAAAATTATCAGTGCCTGATCCCCATGGCAAGGGTGAAGCGGCTAAAAAAGAACTGGGAATACAGAAGAGTTTACAGGCGCGGCCGTGCCTTATTCTCTAAAAAAATTGTACTGTATGTATATACAAATAGAAGCAATGAAAGTAGAATTGGTTTTTCCATAAGCAAAAAAGTGGGGAAAAGTGTTCAAAGAAACAGGATTAAGAGGGTTTTTAGTGAAGCGTTCCGGATAAATTACAGCAGGCTAAAAGAGGGGTACGATTTTGTTATTGTAGCCCGCAAGGATGCGGTGGGGATAACCTACCACCAGGCCTGTGAGGAGTTGCTATATTTATGTCAGAAGGGAAAACTGCTGCGATCGTAGAACCTCCGGAGGCATGGGCCCGGGTATGCCTGGCTATGATCAGGTTTTACCAAAAATATATTTCACCATTGAAGCCTGCTTCATGCAGGTTTTATCCTACATGTTCACAGTACTATTTTGAGGCAGTGTTGAAATACGGCGTTATGCGGGGCAGTTTACTTGGAATGCGCAGGCTTTTGAAATGCCACCCCTTTCATCCGGGTGGCTACGATCCAGTCAGATGAGGTAAGGTAAAGAGATGTAGGAGGAAAGTGTATATGACAGAAGCGATTGCCCAATTCTTCAGCAAGATACTAACCTTTATTTATACAGTTGTCCCTAATTTTGGTGTATCTATAATTTTATTGACAGTATTAATAAAACTGGTTACCTTTCCTTTGAATCAGAAGCAGCTTCAGTCGAGTAAGAGGATGCAGGAACTGAACCCCGAAATAAAAAAAATCCAGCAGAAATTCAAGGATGACAAGGTCAAGCAGAACCAGGCGATGACGGAGTTTATGCAAAAGAACAAGATCAATCCAATGGCCGGATGCCTGCCCATGCTTGTTCAGCTGCCCATTCTCTACGGAATATTTCGCCTGCTCCGGGAAACAGGTATTTTTCTTGGGGAATCGATCAACACTTTTTTGATACCGTCTTTCAACTTTATTGATCTGGCGGTATCTCCGAGCGCTTTTCAAGGGGATCTGACTCAGCAAATCATTTATTATATTTTTCCCGTGCTTTCGGGAGTGAGCACCTATATATATCAGAAGCTAACCATGACCGATACCAGTCAAAAAATGCTGCTTTACATGATGCCGGCAATGTTTATTTTTTTCAGTTTTTCTTTTCCTGCGGGGCTGATCATCTACTGGATCACGAACAATTTGCTAACCATGGGACAGCACTTTCTGATTATTAACATGGACAAGAAGAAGGAGGATAATAAAAAGGCGCAGGTACAGGTTCAGGATAGAAATAAAGGGAAATCCAAAAAGAGGAAAAAGGGAGAGAAGGGGGAGAGATGAACTCAGTAGAAGAAACGGGACGGACCGTTGAAGAGGCCGTAGGGAAGGCGCTCTCCGCTCTCGGAATAAAAAAGGACAATGCCTCCGTTGAAATATTATGCGAGCCGGCCCAGGGCTTATTCAGTTTTATCAGCAACCGGAACGCTCGCGTTAAAGTAAAACCCCGTTTATCACCCGGCATGTACCTACAAAAATTTTTGAAAGGTATTGTGGAGGGGATGGGCTTGGAGACGGTCGTACGGGTTCAGGAAGAAGGCGAAAAAATACACGCCTCCATCAGCGGTAAAAAAGTAGGGGTTCTTATCGGGCGGCGGGGGAAAACTTTAAATGAATTGCAGTACCTGGCGAACACGGCGCTGCGGCGCCAGTTTGCCAACCTGGGGAAGATGGTTATTGTTGATATCGAAAATTACCGTGCCAGGCGAGAGAGGACCCTGACTCAGCTTGCCAGAAGCATTGCCCGCCGCGTTGACGCGGAGGGTTGTGAGCAGGTGCTGGAGCCTATGTCGCCGCAGGAGAGACGGATCATTCATATGGCACTACAGGATTTTGAAGGTGTTGTGACCTATAGCAAGGGGGAAGAACCTTACCGCAAGGTGGTCATAGCACCGCGCTAGTGCAGCAGATGGGAGCCGCTCCTCGGGGAGGAGCGGCTTTTGCCATGACTAAGGGGGGTTGGCTTGAACGAGAGTGATACAATTGCCGCCATCAGCACACCACTGGGAGAGGGTGGCATAGGCATTGTCCGGATTAGCGGCAAAGAGGCCTTCCCCATAGGAGAGACAGTATTCAAACCTTACAGAAAGCGGAGCTCCAATTACCCGAGGTCGCACCGTCTTTACTACGGACATATAGTTACCGGGAACAATGAACCCCTGGATGAGGTCCTGGTGGCATTTATGAAAGGACCGCGCACATATACATGCGAGGACACGGTAGAGATAAATTGCCACAGCGGCATTTTGATTCTGCGACTGCTTTTAAAAAGGGTTCTGGAAGCAGGCGCAAGAGCAGCCGGGCCCGGTGAATTTACCAGGCGGGCGCTCTTGAATGGTAGGATCGATCTCAGCCAGGCTGAAAGTGTTATGAAGGTGATCCGGGCCCGTTCCGATGAAGCTGTAAAAGCGGCTGTTTCCAATTTGGGAGGAGCGCTTTCCGAAGAAATAGGTAAAATTCGGGATAGAATAACAAATATTTTGGCCCGGTTGGAAGCGGATATGGACTTCCCTGAAGAATTTGAGGAAGAGATTGTTTTTGATGGACAGAAAATCGAAGAGTTGTCCACCCTTAAAGGGCTTTTGGAGAAAATGGCTGACGGTGCAGAACGGAGCAGGGCGCTGCAAGAAGGTTTGACCACGGCCATTATTGGAAAGCCAAATGCCGGAAAATCTTCCCTGCTTAATGCCCTGCTGAGGGAGCAGCGGGCCATTGTTCATGAAATACCGGGGACAACGCGGGACCTTCTGGAGGGGTTTATGACGGTTTGCGGATATCCCCTTCGCCTGATCGATACCGCCGGCATTCACGGTGCCGCCGATCCGGTGGAGCAGGAGGGGATAGCTAGAGCCAAAAGTGCTGTTGCCGAGGCCAGGCTCCTGATAGTCGTTTTGGATGGATCTCGATCATGGAGTAAGGATGATGATGCCGTATTCTCGTTGATTCAGCCGGGACAACTGGTGCTGGTCGTCATCAATAAAATGGATCTGAAACAACGTATTGTCATTAAAGAGATCACCGCCTGCCGGCGTGATTACCCCATAGTGCAGACATCGGCAACACTAAACCTGGGCATTGATCGGCTGGAGGAAACAATTGGCGACATGCTGGATCGGGAGCTTGGTATCATTGCAGCGGATAGTCCGGCATTGACAAGCATGAGGCATGTTGCGGTTATCCGGGAGAGCATAGAACTTATTGGGGAAGTGCTGCATGCATCCGGACATCAACCTCTAGAATTCTTAAGCATGGATTTGAAGGAGGCGTGGCTGAAGCTGGGTGAGATTACCGGAGCGGTCATGTCCGAGGATCTCCTGGACCGGATATTCAGCGAATTTTGTATTGGAAAATAACAGGCAGTGCTTGAGGTGACATCCGAAAGGGAATTCAGTGAACTTCTGGGACGCGTAGCAGCGAAGCTGGGACTGGTGATAAGCGATTTACAGAAAGAACAGCTTTTGCGTTACGTTGATCTTCTGCTGGAAGGTCTGGACAGGCAGAGGCTTGTAGGTGAAAAGAGCGGTGCTTCACTTATAGAAAAACATATTTACGACTCTTTATATCCGCTGAAGCTTTTGCGTATACCTCCCGGCAGCCTGCTGGATCTGGGTACAGGAGCAGGTTTGCCTGGGATACCGCTGAAAATATCACTTCCCGGGTTAAAGCTTTATCTGCTGGATGCCAAAACGCAGAGGATCAATTATTTGAGGCGTGTGGCCGCCGAGCTGGAGCTGCGGGAAGTTTATTATTTACCCGGGCGGGCGGAGATGTGGGGCCGGGATCCCGGCTGCCGCGAGCGCTTTGATTGTGTGGTCAGCCGGGCGGTAGCGCGGGCGGCAGTGCTGGCCGAGCTGGCGCTGCCCCTGATAAAGGTCGGAGGTTGCTTGCTGCTTTACAAAGGCAAGCAGGGAACGAGCGAAATGGAAGAAGCGAAGGTTTCCATCAACCTTTGCGGAGGCAAGGAGGAGAAGGGCTGGCGCTACCGCCTTATCACCGGGGAAGAAAGGACCCTGTTTTTGATCAAAAAGATAGCGAACACTCCGGTTATTTATCCTAGAAGAAACGGTGTGCCGGCCAGGAAACCGCTGGGCATTTAATTAATTTTGTTTACCTTTATGAAGGAATGCTTACCGGCTTGTCTAATAGTTTCCATAAGCAAGCTTGAGGTGGTGATCATCAG
Organism: Bacillota bacterium; assembly: GCA_033809435.1. Taxonomy (GTDB): domain Bacteria; phylum Bacillota; class Dethiobacteria; order DTU022; family DTU022; genus JAAZIN01. The sequence continues at coordinate 26,352 of JAPXLS010000002.1, read as the reverse complement.
ATGAAAGATGACCGTATCAGAAAAATTCCATTGTTCGAGGGAGAGTTGAATAAGGAGAAGGTCATCCAGGCCCGAATAGACCATCTGCAGCCGAACCCCTACCAGCCACGAAAGAATTTTCCGGAGGAAAAAATAGCGGAATTGACCCAATCCATAAAGACTTACGGTTTGATGCATCCCATTATTGTGCGCCCCGCAGGACGGGCTTACCAGATTGTTGCCGGTGAGCGTAGGGTCATTGCTTGCAAGAACCTGGGATGGAAAACAATACCTTCAATCGTAAAAGAACTTTCAGACAGCGCTGTCGCAGCAATGGCGCTCATAGAGAATCTGCAAAGGGAGAACCTCGGCTATCTTGACGAGGCAGAAGGTTATGCCAGATTAATCCGGACCTTTAACCTGACCCAGGAGGTTCTGGCCCAGCGTCTCGGCAAAAGTCAATCAACAATCGCCAACAAGATGCGGCTGCTGAAACTGCCGGAGGGGGTCAAAGATCTCCTGGTCAGGGAGCAGCTTTCAGAACGACATGCACGCGCACTTTTGAAACTTGGCTCGGAGGAGCAGCAGAAAAAGATGGTCTTGGAGATAATCAAGGGTGATTTGACTGTAAGCGATACCGAAAAAAGAATCGATGGTTTTTTGGAGCGGAGGGGGACTCCGAAACCGGGGCCCCAGCGGAAAGGCGCGGTCCGGGATATGCGCATATTTCTAAACACCCTTCGCCAGGCTGTCAAGATTATCGAGAACTCCGGTTTGAAGCCGGAGGTGGAGGAGAAAGTGGAGCGGGATTACATAGAAATGACCATACGTCTTTTCAAGGACGGCTCTTAAATTGAAGTGACAACTACCGGTCGGAAAGGGAGAGGAACAATGGCGCGCATTATAGCCATCGCCAATCAAAAAGGCGGTGTGGGCAAAACCACCACGGCGGTTAACCTGAGCGCTGCTTTGGCCCGGCTGGGCGAGAAGGTGCTGCTTATAGATATCGATCCCCAGGGCAATGCCACCAGCGGAATAGGCCTTTCCAAAAAAGAGATCAAAGCCTGCATTTATGATGCCTTGATCAACGGGCTTCCCCTGGAAAGAATTATTGTGCCCTCTCGATGGGAGAACCTCTTTGTGGCGCCGGCAACAATTCAGCTGGCGGGAGCGGAAATCGAACTGGTGCCTACCGTTTCAAGGGAAATCAAGCTCAGGGATGCACTGGAGCAGGTTAAAAAGGATTATTCCATGATCATGATCGACTGCCCTCCTTCCCTTGGATTGCTTACATTAAACGCCCTTACATCCGCCGGCGGGGTATTGATCCCCATACAGTGCGAGTACTACGCGCTGGAGGGGCTGGGACAGCTGATGAACACGATTTCACTTGTGCGCAGACATCTTAATGAAAATTTAAAAATTGAGGGTGTTGTTTTAACCATGTATGACCCGCGGACGAACCTTTCCGAACAGGTTGCGGAGGAGGTTCGGGATTATTTTAAGGAGAAGGTCTACCGGACGGTTATTCCCCGCAATGTCCGCTTAAGCGAGGCGCCCAGCCATGGACTGCATATTTTGGAATATGATCCCCGCAGCAGGGGGGCGGAAGTTTATATGGCCCTGGCCGGGGAGGTGGGCAAAAGATGAGCGATAAAAGGAGATTGGGCCGGGGACTGGGAGCGCTGATCAATGAGGCGTTAACAGAAACAGGGGACGTGAAGGAGGTCCCTTTAGGCCAGATAGAACCAAACCCTTTCCAACCCCGGGTGAATTTCGATGAAGAGAAACTGCAGGAACTGGCTGACTCCATCAAGGAGCACGGCGTAGTTCAGGCAGTTGTGGTTTCTCCGGCCCGCGGCAAGGAGGGGTACTACCTTGTGGCCGGTGAGAGGCGCTGCCGGGCCGCCAGGATGGCCGGGCTATCCCGGATCCCGGCACTGGTGCGGGACCTTGATGAAAGAACGATGATTGAAATAGCGCTGATTGAAAACCTGCAGCGTGAAGACCTTAATCCTATCGAGGAAGCGGTTGCCTACCGCAGACTCATGGATGAGTTTGGAATGACGCAGGAACAGCTGGGACGGCGCCTCGGGAAGAGCCGGCCGGCTATTGCCAATACTGTCCGACTGCTGGCGCTGCCGCAGAAAGTGCAGGAGGCCATCATCAGGGGCGAGCTGAACGCAGGGCAGGCGCGGCCGCTGCTGTCGCTGCAAGAACCTGCGCGCCAGGAAGAGCTTGCCAGACAGATTGTCGCCCGGAAAATGACCGCCCGCGAAGTGGAGCGGCTGGCAGCCAAGGCGGCGGCAGGTACAGACCAGGGCAGGGCAGAAAAGGAACCGGCAGCGGAGGATTCAATTCTGAAAGAGCTGCAGGGCAGCCTGCAGCGCAGGCTGGGCACAAGGGTAAAGATATACCGCAGGGGCGGCGGTGGTGCTATCGAGATATCTTTTTATGGAGACGACGATCTCGATCGACTCCTTGGACTGCTGCTGCCCGGGGGCATCAGCTAGAGGTTTCACGTGAAACAGGGCGGTCAGGCTGAAGCCATAGGCAGTTTCACATGAAACTTTTTTATAAAAAAGGAGAATCGCCTTTTAAGGCGAAATTAACATTGTTAACGTTTCTTAATAGGTTTTGTTAGTAAGGGTTTATCGGGGGGTGCCGGTTTTGGAGTTGATCGATGCGTGGGTTTCCGCCAACGCCCTTTATCTTCTTCTGGCTGTTGCTGTGGCAGCGTTGGTTTCCATCGTGCTTTCAACAGTGGCAGTGCTGCGGGGCAAGGCCCTTAAAAAGCGATACCGCAAGATGATGTTGGGACGGGAGGAACTCTGCCTGGAGGAGCTGCTCAACCATCACGGCGCCCTCATCGAGGAGGCGATTCACCGGCAGAAGCTAGTCGATCGTCGGCTGGCGGGGATCGAGGATAAGCTCCAGCTGGCGGTGGCCGGTGTAGGGCTCGTTCGCTATAACGCATTCAGGGAAACGGGAAGCGATCTCAGCTTTTCCCTGGCGCTGCTGGATCGCAATTTTGATGGCATGGTTTTGACCAGTCTTTTTGGAAGGGAAGAGAGCAGGTGCTACGGCAAGCCTGTCAAGGGGGGGCAATCAACGCATCTCCTCAGCGAGGAGGAAATGCAGGCGCTGAACGAAGCCAGAAAGCAGTTGGATGCCGGGAATTGATCAGGTTTTTTAAGGGTGATAACAAGGTGCAGAAAAAGAATCGTTGTTTTACGATAATGATCGTGCCTCACTCGGAGGAGGCCACCTACAGTTTTCGTCTGCCTCTTATTATTGGTCAGATGATTGTTGTTCTTTTTGTGGTGGGGTTGGCCGCTTTTTTATTTTTGGCCAATGCCTACCATAATGCCCGTCTGGATGCCGAGGAGATGCGCATTTTGCGCCAGGCAAACCAGGTGCAGCAGGATGAAATCAACGCCTTTGCCTGTATAACGCAGCAGCTGCTGGAGCGGATGCAGCAGATCGAGGAGTTGGCTGAGGACGTGGCTGGAAAGATGGGTATAAGTACAGGGCGGGATGAAGAGCAGAACGAGGATGAAGGAGAAGCTGCACCTGCAGAGACACGCTTGCTGGCCTCGCGCTCGGACCAGGATCGGGTGCTCGATCGGGCGGCGGAAAATTTGTCTCTGCTGCAGAGCCTGATTCCGGAAAACACCGATACGCTGGAAAACCTGAAAGGGGAAGTGGACGAATATATTCGCCGCCTTGCAGCCACGCCCTCGATCTGGCCGGCAAGGGGCAGGTTCACTTCGGGGTTCGGGATGCGGCGCTCTCCCTTCGGAGGGGGCAGCCAGTTTCACTATGGTGTTGACATTGCCGGTTCTCACGGCGCCCCTATCTATGCTACTGCAAGCGGGCAGGTCACCCAGGCCGGCTATCGCGGAGGCTATGGAAACCTGATCATTGTTGCGCATGGTTATGGTTTTCACACATATTATGCTCACCTTTCAAGTTTTGCCGTTTCATCGGGGCAGTGGGTAAAACGGGGCCAGGTGATCGGTTATATGGGCCGGACCGGGCACGCTACGGGGACCCACCTCCATTATGAGGTTCACGTTGGCGGTGTTGCAGTAAACCCCTTGCGATATATGAATTAATACCTATTCATGGAGGTGGACGAGATGTTTAAAAAACCCCCCCTGGAAACTCCACCGGACAAGGTGAACACAGTTATCGGTAAAGAAACGTGTTTCAAGGGGACGATCAAGGCAAAAGGCCTGATCAGGATAGACGGCGAGATGGAGGGTGTCGTCGAAACGCAGGGAGATGTGGTTATCGGTGAAAGCGGAAAAGTTAATCTGGAGTTAAAAGCCCGCCATGTAGCTATTGCCGGCCAGTTTGAGGGCAACCTGGAAGCAGAGGGAAAGCTGGAAATCAAAAGCAGTGGTGTTATTATCGGCAGTGTTAAAACGAACGGATTGCTCGTTGACGACGGGGCGGTCTTCTCCGGCAGCATGGAGATGAGACAGAAGGATCAGCAGGTCAAGCCTCTGTTAAGGAAAGCAGCGCCGGAAAGCCCTCCCGCCAAGGTCTAGGGTCAGGAACCAAAATACTTCCGGCCACAAAGGGCCATTTTTCACGTCTGTTCGAGGGCATGCTGCAGGCTTCGAGCCATGACCATGGCAATTTCCAGCACGTGAAAAAGCCGGGTGCTCTGAAGAACCATCTGCTCCATGAAACCGCCCAGATTGACAATGCCGCTCAAGTAGATATGTCCGACGGGCGGCAATTTTTTGTTCACACCGGCCCCTGGAACGAGAGGGCCCTTGCCTACCTCGATCAATCCCACACTGCCGGGTTTGCCCAGTGAAGCATCAACGGCGATGACCAGAGGGTGCGATTCATCGCCGTTGATTTTTAGCGCATATTTTTCCAGATTAAGGGCGTGAACAGGATCAGCCAGCGTTCCCCATATTTCAGTACGGGGCAGCAGCAGCTGCTTAAGGTACGCTCCGACCAAGGGTCCCAGTGAATCCCCGGTAGAGCGGTCCGAGCCAATGCACACTATAAGGCGCTCCCTTTTCCGGAAAGGTTCCTTCAGGCCCGACATCATTATAATGAGGGCGCCGGCAATCTTTTCTACTGCTTTCAGGTCTTTGCAGTTAACCCTTAATATGGTACTCTTTTCAGCCTTCTCCAATCGGGGAAGTGTTGCCAACCCATCGGCCATGCAGCCCTCTCCTTCAGCTTCGAGATACCTTAGTTATATTAAAATACCTTTTTAAATATGTATGAGAGACGGGGATCACGAGGGAAAGACGGGTTAAGCCATGATTTGGTTGGATCTGACGCTGGGCTGCCTGCTGGTATGGGGAGCGTTAAGGGGATACTATAGCGGCTGGAGGAGATCTGTTTGCAGCCTGGGGGGACTCATCTGTACCGTGTTGGCGGCACTCCCCGGAATGGCGGGGGTGAGGCTGCTGTGGAAACGATATTTGCCGGTAGAAGAGATGATCAGGGCAGCAGTTGATACCCGCCTGGCGCTGCCTGTAAGCAGTATAATTGGCGGAAATATGCCGCCCCGGGGCTTGCCCTGCTTCTTGTTTGAGGCATTTTACAATAATTTAGCCGGTACTGCCGCAGTTCATGTTGGGCTACCGGCAGATCCATTGACCCGGGCGCTTGGCTGCACCGCCGCGTTTTTGTCCGGGTATTTTCTTTGGCGGGGTTTTTTTAGCCTCTTTGGCGCCGGGCTTGCGGGGGAAGACGAGGCAAGATTGAAGCAATCGTCCCGCTGGGGGGGAGCCCTCATTGGCCTGGCCAGGCAATGCTGCGCCGCCGCTTTGTTTACAGGCCTGGCCGCCCCCCTGGCCTGGCTCTGCGGGTTTCCGCCTCATTTGCTGCAACTAGATAAAACTCTGCTGGCTCGCTGGGCCTGGCAGCTTTTTGGCTGCCTGGGAATCTGGCATTAATGCTCTTTTATATTCCCGGGCAGGAATTAAAGGAAAAAAGAAGAACAATATAACCCTATAATCATATCTTTGAAGTGTTCCAAAAGCGAGGGAGAGAAATGCTTATAGTTTTGTTGGGTCCTCCGGGCGCAGGGAAGGGTACACAGGCGGAACGTCTTGTCAAGCAGCTGCATCTGGCGTACATAGCTACGGGGGATATCCTCAGGGCGGCTGTAAAAAGCGGTACCCCGCTGGGAGAGCAAGCGCGGGGTTACATGGAGCAGGGACAGCTCGTTCCCGATGAGGTGGTTGTAGGTATTGTTCGAGAAAGGCTGGCTGATTCTGATTGTTCCGGGGGCGCCATTCTCGACGGCTTCCCCAGGACCGTGGTCCAGGCCCAGGTCCTTGACCAGGTGCTGGGTGAAATCGGGAAGAAAATTGATCGAGTGATCCATATAGAAGTTGACGAGGAGGAACTGATTAGCCGCTTGACGGGCCGGAGGGTGTGCCGGGAATGTGCAGCCACATATCACATTAAATATAATCCGCCCAGGGTGCGCAATGTCTGCGACCGCTGCGGTGGAGAACTGTATCAAAGGGAAGATGATTCCCTGACCACCGTGCAGGAACGCCTCCAGGTCTACAAGAAACAGACCGCTCCCCTCATTGACTACTACAGCGCTGAGGGCCTGATCGCCGCAATCAACGGCAACCAGGATATTGAGCGGATCTTCGAAGAAATCATGTCCGCCCTGGAAACGGGGTCGGCCTAGTGGGCCCCTTTCACATCGGCCAGGTTGTGCAGATGAAAAAGGGGCATCCCTGCGGCGCCAATTGCTGGAGGATAATCAGGGTCGGGATGGATTACCGCATCAAGTGTCTCCGCTGCGGCCGCAGTGTTCTGATGCCGCGGACCAGGTTCGAAAGAAGGGTAAAAAGTGTTCTGGACAATGGGGCCTGCGGAAATGGATCATGATCCGTGAGGGGGTGTCCCGGTGTCCTGGAGCTGCGGGATCGTGGGTCTGCCCAACGCCGGCAAATCAACACTTTTCAAGGCGCTTACAATGGTCGATGCGGCCATTGACAACTACCCCTTTACTACAATTGATCCGAACATCGCGGTAGTGCCCCTGCACGATCCCCGTCTCGGCACTCTTGCGGCTCTTTGCTCTTCAAAAAAAACGACACCGCCGGTGATCCGCATTGTCGATGTTGCCGGTTTGGTCAAGGGGGCCAGTCGGGGAGAGGGGCTGGGTAACCGTTTCCTGGGGGAGCTTCGGAATGTGGACATCCTGATCCACGTTGTGGCCGGTTTCGAACCCTTTGAGGATGGAGGGGACGATCCGGCATCCCGGGCGGCAGTGGTGAATATGGAGCTGGTTCTTGCCGATTTGGAGACGCTGGCCAGGCGGAGGGAGAAAATCAGTCCCCAGTTGAAAAGCGGTGCGCCGGAGGCAGCCGCAGAACTGGTCTTTCTGGAGCGCCTTGAGGGCCATTTGCAAAGAGGGCTGCCCGCCCGCTTGCTGGATGCAGACACCTCTGAAAAGGTATTTTTGGATGACCTGTTTCTGTTAACTGCCAAAAAGATGATCTATGTTTTTAATGAGCGGGAGAACGACGGCCATGTTTCACCGCCGGAGAGGTTGGTGGAAATGGCCCGGGTCGAAGAAAGTCCGTTCATCCCGATCCGCGCTCGTCTGGAAGCGGAAATTGGCGAGCTGCCCGATGATGACAAGAAGCTGTTTCTGGCCGAATACGGCCTTAAAGAATCGCAGGTGCAAGGGCTGTTGGATGAATGCCGCCTCCTTCTTGACCTCATCACTTTTTATACGGTGAAGGGCGAGGAATCCCGCGCCTGGCTTCTGCCCCGCGGTTCAACGGCCCTTGAAGCGGCTTTTAAAGTGCATACGGATATGGGAAAGGGTTTTATAAAAGCCGGGGTGATCCCCTGGGACCGCCTCGCCGAATTGGGCGGCATCTCCGCGGCACGTGAACAGGGAGCCTTGCGCACGGAGGGACGCGATTATTCGCTGGCTGATGGTGATGTGCTCTACTTCCATTTCCGGGCTTGAGCGCCTCCGCCCCCGGACTTCCGGACCTCCGGAACGAACCGAACCGACCATGTGCCGTGCTTGCCCTTGATAGTGAAATATGCTATGATTATCGCGCATTGCCCTGCTCCAGACCACGGGGCCGTCAGTCCAGAGGGAGGTGAATCGTATTGGCCGTGTACGAAACCATGTTTATTCTTCAGCCCGAACTCGAAAACGAATCCGAAACAGAGCTCGTTGACAATCTCCAGGCGCTTATACAGAAACTCGGAGGGGAAACAGGCGAGACCGATGACTGGGGAAAACGTAAACTTGCTTACGAGATTGACAAGTTTAACGAGGGGCACTACTATCTGATGCATTTTACAGGATCCCATGAGATCATCCCCGAGCTGGAACACTTCTTCCGGGTTAGCGACGAGGTGATCCGCTTTATCATCGTGCGGGAAGACGAGTAGTATGCTCAAATAATAAAAAGGCGGTGCATGGGATGCTAAACCTGGTTGTGCTGATCGGTCGCTTGACCCGTGATCCGGAGCTCCGTCACACCCCCGGCAACGGCACGGCGGTGACAACATTTACCCTGGCCGTGGATCGTCACTTTGCCAACAGGCAGGGGGAGAGAGAAGCTGATTTTATCAGGATTGTCACCTGGGACAAGCTGGCCGAGAACTGCGGAAATTATCTTCAGAAGGGGCGGCTGGCAGCGGTTACCGGGCGCCTGCAGATTCGCTCTTATGATGACAAAGAGGGAATCAGGCGGTGGATAACCGAAGTGGTGGCCCGTGATGTCAGGTTTCTGGAGCGGCCGCGCAGCGATGAAAGCGAATCATTTCCCGGTGATGAGATGACGGTCAGCGAAGACGACATTCCCTTTTAAGGAGGCTGGTTAGTTGAGGCGCGAGAAGGGCCGTAGACCCAAAAGAAAAATTTGCAGTTTTTGCGTGGATAAAATAGAAAATGTTGACTACAAACAATATGAAAAGCTGAAGCGCTTTCTTACCGAGCGGGGCAAGATCCTGCCGCGGCGGATCTCGGGGAACTGTGCCAAACATCAGCGGCAGCTGACCCGGGCGATCAAAAGAGCGCGGATCATGGCCTTGCTACCCTTTACTTCCGAGTGATTGCACTTTTACAAGGCCTGCCGGAAAAACGGTGCTGGAGGCTTATGTTGCCGGCACCGTTTTTTAGCTTTGCCGGAGAGCAGGAGCCGGCCGCTTGCAGCGCGAAATATAAATATTGATGTCGGCCGATGTGCATGGAGGGGCCGGCAGCTGCGCTGCCATTTACCTTTTACTGCAGGTTGTGACATTGTTGAAGGAGTGATTCCATGAAGGTGATTCTACTGGAGGATGTTACCGGTTTGGGGAAAAAGGGCGAGGTGAAAGATGTTGCCCCCGGTTACGGCCGCAATCTCCTTATTCCCAAAGGGTTGGCCGAGGAGGCCACCGAGGGCCGCCTGCGAGAACAGCAGCATCGGGAGCTTGTTCTGCAAAAGAAAAGCAGCCGCCTGGAAAAAGAGAGCAGGGAACGGGCGGAAATTCTGGAGCAGCAGGTTATCACCTTCAGGTTGGCTGCCGGCGAAGGCGGGCGCCTTTTCGGTTCGGTAACCGCGGCGGACATTGCCGGTGAACTGCAGCGGCTGGGTTTTGACGTGGATAGAAAAAAAATTGTTCTTGAGGAGCCGATCAAGGCTACCGGCCGTTATGGAGTCACTGTAAAACTCTATACCGGCGTCAAGGCTGTGGTGACTGTGGTGGTGGAAGAGGATAATTAGGAGGGAAAAGATGACCTCGGAGCAGCAAATGACCCAACATCAAAGACGCCTCAGCGCACTGCTCGATCTGGTCAAGGGAATTTACGGAACAGAAAAATTGGTTTTAAAGGCGGGCAAGCTGGAGGCTCTTTCGCTGATCCATTCACAAAAACCGGCCCGTCAGCTGCTCGGGTTGCAGCGACTGGTTTTTGAGAACCCCACGCTGAGTGATGTTCCCACGGTGAAGCAGTTTCCACAGGTATTTACCGAACTGGAGGAGGCGCTGGCGGAATTGCTGGCGCGTCGCTCGCTGGAGGAGTCTCTGGAGCATAAAACAAGGGATTACCTTGAAAAAAAGCATGAGGAGTATCTTTTGGAGATCAAAAGAGAGGTGCTCCAGGAATGGGGCGGGGTGGAAAACCCGCAAACCCTAAAAAAATATGCCCGGACGGAAAAAATGTTTGCGCAGCAGCTGGCCCGCTCCGCCCAGGAAGTGCTTCGCCCTTCCGAATTGGGTCAAATTATCGGACAGCGTGAGGCCACCACTGCCCTTGTATCCAAGCTGGCTTCACCATATCCGCCTCATATTCTTCTGTACGGACCTCCGGGTGTGGGGAAAACCACAGCTGCGCGCCTGGCCTTGCAGAGCGTTCAGAAGATAGCGGGTGCTCTTTTTGGAGCGGATGCCCCTTTTGTCGAGGTTGACGGATCAACCCTGCGCTGGGATCCCCGCGAAATAGCCGATCCTCTCATCGGCTCAGTTCATGATCCCATCTACCAGGGCGCGCGCCGGAACCTCATCGAAGGCGGAGTTCCTGAGCCAAAGTTGGGCCTGGTATCGGATGCGCATGGGGGGATTCTTTTTATTGACGAAATCGGTGAAATGGATTTTGCCTTGCAAAGCAAACTGCTCAAGGTCATGGAAGATAAGCGAGTTTATTTTGAATCGGCCTATTATGATCCCACCGATGCTCAGGTGCCGAAATATATCCGGCTGCTTTTTGAACGGGGGGCTCCTGCTGACTTTGTATTGATTGGGGCAACAACCCGTTCACCCGATGCGATCTCCCCGGCTTTCCGTTCGCGCTGTTCCGAAATATATTTTGAACCGCTCACACCGGTGGAAATTGAGGAAATTGTGCTGAGCTCCGCCGCAAGACTTCAGCTGTCCGTTCACCCGGATGCGGCTCGTCTGATCAGCCGTTACACCTGCGAGGGGCGGCGTGCCGTCAACTTGCTTGTTGATGCATATGGACGGGCCCTTTACGAGCGGCAGCTCGGGGGCCTCCGTCGCAAAAAATGCCATATCGGTGCGGATCTTATGCAAAAGGTTTTAGCGAGCAACCGCCTTTTTCCTCTGACCCCCGTTGCAGTGGGGGGAAAAGCCGAGATCGGGCGGGTCCTTGCTCTTGGGGTGAACGGGTTTACAGGGGTGGTCCTGGAAATAGAGGCGCTGGCCTTTCCCGCTGCTGAAAAAGGCAGGGGCAGCCTCCGGTTCAACGAAACTGCGGGTTCGATGACCCGTGATTCTGTATTTGTTGCAGCGTCGCTGCTGCGCAATTTGCTGGGGGTGGATCTGAGGGGTTATGATCTGCACCTTAATGTTATCGGCGGAGGTAAAATTGACGGTCCTTCCGCAGGAGCGGCTGTCTTTCTGGCCATCCTCAGTGCAGTAAATGAACTGCCCCTGCGTCAGGATTGTGCAGTAACGGGGGAAATATCCCTCAGGGGGCGGCTCAAGCCCGTTGGTGGGATCATTGAAAAGATTTATGGCGCCCGCCTGGCCGGATTGCAAAAAGTGGTAGTGCCGCTTGAGAATGAAAGCGAACTCAGCAATCGTTTTCCGGAGATGGAGATTGCGGCTGCCGGTAATATCGGAACCCTGCTCCCTCATTTCTTTTCCTCAAGCAGGGTTAAAATGCTGCGGATAAAGGAGGGTTGAGCAATGGTTCTCGCTGTTGACAAGGTTCCTCCACAAAGCATGGAGGCGGAGCAATCCGTTCTTGGATCCATGATTATCGAGAGGGAAGCCATTTTTGCCGCTGCGGAGTTGCTCCGGGAAACCGATTTTTACCGGACCGCCCACCAAAAAATTTTTGAAGCGGTTATCTCCCTGAGCGAAAAGGGTGAACCGGTGGATCTGGTTACCCTTGCTGATGAACTGCAGCGGCGCCGTTCTCTGGAGGAGGCGGGGGGTACAGCTTATCTGAGTGCCCTGGCCGGCGCAGTGCCCACGGCGGCAAACGTGCAGTATTATGCTCTCATTGTCAGGGAAAAGTCGATCCTGCGTTCTCTTATCCGTACGGGCACGCAAATTGTCGCAGGCTGTTATGAAGGGCCGCCCGATGTGGAGGAGTTTCTGGATGCCGCAGAGCAGCAGATTTTCGAAATCGGCAAACAGGGGAAACAGCAAGGATTTGTTCCCCTGAAAGAGGTTCTCAAGGAGACGTTCGATCGCATCGAGCGGCTTTTTGACGATAAAAAAGGGGTTACCGGCCTTTCCACCGGTTTTGAGGATTTAAACATGATCACTTCGGGCCTGCAGCCCTCTGATCTGATCATTGTAGCCGCCCGGCCGAGCATGGGAAAGACAACCCTTGCTCTGAACATGGCTCACCATGTCGCCGTCAAGGAGAAAAAACCTGTTGCTTTTTTCAGCCTGGAGATGTCGAGGGAGCAGCTGGCTCAGCGAATGCTCTGCGCCGAAGCCAGGATAGACTCGCATAAACTGCGCCGTGGGTTTCTTTCTCAGGAAGAATGGCAGAAACTGACCCGGGCTGTAGGTCCCCTGAGCGAATCTCCGCTTTACATAGACGACTCCGCATCGCTCTCGGTAATGGAGGTGCGGGCAAAGGCCCGCCGGCTGAAAGCGGAGCGGGGGCTGGAGGCAGTTTTTGTTGACTACCTGCAGTTGATGCGCGGTTTTAGCCGGGCGGAGAACCGGCAGCAGGAGCTTTCGGAGATATCGCGTTCGCTAAAAGCGCTGGCCAAGGAGCTTTCCATTCCGGTAGTGGCCCTGTCCCAACTAAGCCGCGCCGTTGAGAAGAGGGAAAACCGCCGCCCCATATTGAGCGACCTCATGGAATCCGGAGGCATAGAAGCGAATGCCGATATGGTTCTCTTTATTTACCGGGAATCCTATTATAACAAGGATACGGATAAGGGGAATACATCGGAAATCATTGTGGCCAAGCAGCGGAACGGTCCCATTGGTACAATAGAGCTCTATTTTCTCGATCGTTTCAACCGGTTTGCCAATATTGCCCGGGCTTCGGAAATTCAATCCGCCCCGGGTTCGTAAGGGATGAAGGCGATTCAGACAAGGTATGATGTGGTTATTATCGGCGCCGGTCCGGCGGGTATTTTTGCGGCGCTGGAACTCTGCCGCCAGGGGGAGCCCCGCATATTGCTGCTGGATAAGGGGGCGGCCCTGGAGAAGCGAAAATGCGCCACCCTGGGGGAATATGGCCGCTGCCTGCGCTGTGACCCCTGTGCCATTACCTGCGGTTGGGGCGGCGCAGGTGCCTTCAGCGACGGCAAGCTGACTCTTTCCACGGAATTTGGGGGGCTGTTAAATGAGTACCTTGATCCGTCCTCGCTGGAGCGGCTGATCAACTACGTGGATCAGATCTATCTCTCTGCCGGCGCCAAAGATGTTCTTTTCGGAACCGACAGGGCCATTATAAACGAGCTGCAGCGGGATGCAGCTGCAGCGGGTTTGAACCTTATACCGGCTAAAATCAGGCATCTGGGTACGGAAAATTGCTACCTGGTTCTGGAGGAGCTGTACCGGCGGCTGGAGAAACGCATCGATATTGCCACCGGAACGGAGGTGGCGGCCATTGCTGTTGATAGCGGTAAGGCCGCCGGCGTGGAGCTGGCTTCGGGGGAACTGATAAGGGCGGATTATGTCATTGCCGGCCCGGGAAGGGCCGGGGCGGAATGGATGCATGGTGAAGCTTTACGGCTCGGGCTGCAGGGGGTGAACAATCCTGTGGATATCGGGCTGCGCATAGAGGTGCCGGCAGTGTTGATGGAGCATCTCACCGGCAAGGTCTACGAATCAAAACTCATCTATTTTTCACGCTCCTTTGATGATCGGGTGCGCACTTTCTGCATGAATCCGTACGGTGTGGTGGTTACCGAGAACAACGGAGGTCTGGTGACGGTTAACGGGCACAGTTACGAGGAGAAAAGAAGCGCCAACACCAATTTTGCCCTGCTGGTGAGCAAAACCTTTACCGAACCCTTTGATGAGCCCATCCGTTACGGTAAATATATTGCAAGCCTGGCCAATATGCTGGGTGACGGGGTTATCGTTCAGCGCCTGGGCGATCTCCAGATGGGCCGCCGATCCACGGCAGAGCGGATCCGACGCGGCCTGGTCCGGCCCACCCTGGCGGAGGCAACGCCGGGAGACCTGAGCCTGGTTCTTCCGTACCGCCACCTTCTTTCCATCATGGAGATGTTGGAGGCGCTTGATAAACTTGCTCCCGGAGTGAATTCACCGCATACGCTGCTTTACGGAGTGGAGGTGAAATTTTACTCCTTTCAGCTTCGTTTAACCGCCAACCTGGAAACGGAGTTGACGAATCTTTTTGCAGTTGGAGACGGGGCCGGCGTGACCAGGGGCCTGGTCCAGGCCTCGGCCTCGGGCACGCTTGCCGCCAGGGAGATAGGACGCCGCCTGGAGGGGGCGGGTATCGTATAAAATATGGACTAATGGGAAATATAGGTTTCCAGGGCGCAGCGCCTTTGCCAAAAATAATTCCGGAGAAGACGGAATTATTTTCTTTGGGGCAGGAGTTTTTAAGTTAATGGCGAAATAATTAAGTCATCTTAATAATTGTTAAGGATACAGGCGATTAACTTAACAAGTCTTTCCGCCTAAACAGTATCCTGATTTGCCCCAAAGGAGGTTTTTTATGAGATCCAGGAATGTCCGGCAAAGACCGGGGACGCTGAGGGACAAACTGCGGCGCGCCTATCGCTACAGCGAATTAAGGAAGCTGCAGTTGTGGCTAAAGGGGAAAACCTTGCACTGGGCGCTTTACCTGGCATCGGTGACCATACTGGCGGGTTCGCTTCTGGGGCTGCACCATTATTATTCACAGTATTTCTATGTGGTCAGCCTGGGAGGGCGCGAATTGGGCATGGTGAAGGACGCCGGGGAAATCGAGATATTTCTGGACGAGCTGAATGAATGCTGCAGCACTTTCTACGGGATGGCCGTAGAACCGGAACAGGAAATTGCATACAACCGGGAGTACCGCTCCGGCGGCGAAGAAGATGCCTGTGCCGTCAAAGAAGCGCTGAAGCAGCAAATTACGCTGATCACCGAAGCGGTGATGCTCACCGTGGACCAAATGCCGGCGGTTCCTTTGACATCGGAAGAGGATGTCGACACGGTTATCGACCTGTTGAGCAACTCTTATACCAGCCAGGCGGAAAATGTCAGGCTGCTCGAGACGAACCTTGTCGAGGAAGTTGCCTGCGTACCCTGCACCATCTCCCCGGAGGAGGTTTGTGATCCGGAGAAGGCGGCTGAACTTCTGCTCAGCTGTACCGGTGACAATGAGGCTGGAAGACTACTGGAGAGCCGGTATGGTGAGCCAGTGCGCGAGGACGGGATTTCGGGAACGGGTTTACCCTTGGTCCATGTGCAAACTGTTGAAGAGGTCAAAACGGTAGAGAAAATACCCTTCGCGACCAGCTATACTTACAATGACAAGATGTGGCATGCGCAGAGCAATGTGCTGATCCCAGGGGAAGATGGGGAAAAAGCGGTTACCTACCATGTTACCCGCGAAAACGGCAAGGAAATCAACAGACAGATTGTCGAACAGACAGTTCTGCAAGAACCGGTTACCAGGCTTGTGGAAAAGGGGACTGCCAAGGCGCCCTCCATTGGAACGGGGACCTTTGTCTGGCCGGTGGCGGGAGGCGGGGTTATCAGTCAGTACTACAGCGGATACCATAGGGCAATCGATATAACCGCACTGGGCTACCGTTCTTCCATTCTGGCTGCCGACAGCGGGGTCGTGATTGAAGCAGGATCCAGGGGGAGCCTGGGCAACTATATCGTTCTCTATCACGGCAGTTATTACACTGTCTATGCGCATAACAGTGCAAACTATGTTTCTTCGGGGGACAGTGTCTCCCGGGGGCAGACCATTGCCCTGATGGGGAATACGGGTCGCACCTATGGCCGGACCGGCATTCACCTTCATTTCGAGGTCCGCCGCAGCGACGGTTCGGGTGTCTGGGGCGGCTGGTACAAAAATCCGCCTCTTAACCCCCTGAATTTCTTTAACCCCTAACTTTATCGAGCCGGTTTCGTGAAAGGGCTGCCCTGGAGCAGCCCTTTTTTATACGGAGTAAACTTGTTCCTGCAGGTATTCGGTGGCTCCGGAACGAAATTGTGATTTAAATCTTTTTAGGGAGATAGAATTTGTCTGCCAAGATACTGGTTGTTGATGATGAGCGGTCCATTGCGGAGATTTTAAAATATAACCTGGAAAAAGAGGGCTACGGGGTGATTCTGGCTTACGATGGTGAGGAGGCCCTGGAGCGGCTGGAACAGGATCATCCCGATTTGATCCTGCTTGATATCATGCTTCCAAAGAAAGACGGCTTTACCGTTTTACGTGAAATCCGGGCCCATAAGAAGGAGATCCCTATCATTATGTTGACAGCGCGGGAAACAGAAGTCGACAAGGTGTTAGGGCTGGAGCTGGGCGCTGACGACTATGTGACGAAGCCATTCAGCGCTCGCGAGGTTGCGGCCAGGGTTAAAGCTATACTCAGGCGCACCAACATTGACGCGGAGAAAATAAATCAGCTGCGATTTGGCGAACTGGTTGTGGATCTGGATGCGGTGCAGGCATTTAACCGGGGCAGACCGGTGGAACTGACGCCGAAAGAGTTTTCTCTTCTGGCAGTTTTGAGCCGGAGGCCAGGCCACGTTTTCAGCCGGCAGCAGCTTCTCAACCAGGTCTGGGGTTATGATTATTTCGGGGACGAACGAACGGTAGATGTAACTATCCGCCGCCTCAGGGAGAAGCTGGAGACAAATCCCGCCGAGCCGGAATTCATTCATACCAAAAGGGGTGTGGGCTATTATTTCAGGCAAAAAGGGCGGCTTTAGAAGCCTGCAATGGAAAATTGTCCTGATCTACTCCCTTCTCCTGCTGTTTACACTTCAGCTGATCAGCGTGTACCTGGTGCAGTCCCTGGAGCAGTACTATCTGCATACTTTCAAGAACGGTCTGGAATCACAGGCACGTTTGCTGGCGGCTTTGCTGGCTCCTTCGCCGGGGGGGAGCCATGAAGCCGAGGAGGATATTGTTCATCTGGTTCGTGAATTCAGCGGGCTGCGTGAAATAGAAATTGCGGTGCTGGATTCATACGCGCATGTAATCGGCGCCTCGATAAATTCTAGTATGGTTGGGGGGCGCCTGATCAGCGATGAAATAACCAGGGCACTGGCGGGGGAGTTGGGCGAGGCGATTCGCTATGATTCCGCCACAGGGGAAAGGCGCTATTACCTTGCTCTTCCCTTGAAAGATCAGAGAATTGTTAGCGGGGTGGTCTATCTCAGCAGTTCACTTGACCCGGTAGACATCGTTTTGAAACAGATCAAGCTTATATTGCTCAGCGGCTCCGCTTTTGCACTGGGCATTAGCGTATTGCTGGGGATTGTTCTGGCCAGGACGATAACTGCGCCAATCCAGCGGGTTACCCGGCAGGCGGGATTAATGGCGCAGGGGGATTTTTCACAGAAAATCGAGGTGACCTCGGCAGACGAGATCGGTCGTCTGGGAGCTACCTTTAACTATCTTGCGGAACGGCTGCACCGGAACATTCAGGAAATATCTACAGAGAAAAGCAAGGTTGAAGCGATGATCAACCACATGAGCGATGGGGTGATTGCTCTTGACGGAAGGGGACGCCTGATTCATATCAATCCTGCTGCGCGAGATTTGCTGAAAAAATTTTTGCTCCGGCTTCCCTCGGAGGGGCGTTCCGGTTTTCATTTTCTAAAAAGGCTGGCCGGGCCGGAACCGCTGCGCCGGTTCATCCGGGAACGGACTCCGGTGGCCCTGGAAATTAGCCGGGAGGAGCCGAACATCACTTTTAAAATGGCTCTTGCTTCCTTCAAGGAGGAGGGCGAGAGACTGGACGGCACATTGGTGGTCTTCCACGACATCACTGCGGAAAGGGAGTTTGTCAGGCGGCAGCAGGAATTTGTGGCAGATGTTTCCCACGAGCTGCGCACCCCATTGACTGCGATAAAAAGCTATACTGAGACCCTTCTCGACGGTGCCGCTGCCGATCCTGCCGTGAGCAGCCATTTTCTAAACGTGTTGAAACGCGAAACGGACCGGATGGTCGATCTGGTCAGGGATCTGCTGGAGCTGTCCCAGCTCGATTACAGCCAGGTCGAATTGCATAAAACCAGGGTGGGTTTGATTGATCTGGCAACAGAAGCGGCAGAGCAGCTGCAGCAAAAATCAGGATCCAGGGCAAGTGAAATAGTGATAGACATATCACCGGGGCTTCCGAAGGT
Source organism: Bacillota bacterium (assembly GCA_033809435.1). Classification (GTDB taxonomy): domain Bacteria; phylum Bacillota; class Dethiobacteria; order DTU022; family DTU022; genus JAAZIN01. The sequence continues at coordinate 8,085 of JAPXLS010000002.1, read as the reverse complement.
TTGGGTGGATCGAGAAAAAATCATGCGGGTTTTTTCCAACCTGCTTGGCAATGCCATTAAATACACCCCCGCTGACGGCAGAATAGCGATCAGCGCTTCGATGGACAGCGGAGAGGGCCGGCTAAAGGTGCTGATCGAGGACAACGGGCCAGGAATCCCCGAAGCGGATCTGGAAAGAATATTTGAACGCTTCTACAGGGTGGAGAAGACCCGCAGCCGGGATTATGGCGGCACCGGGCTGGGCCTGCCCATTGCCCGACGCCTTGTGGAGGCGCACGGCGGCCGGATCTGGCTTGAGAGTTCTCCAGGTAAAGGGACCAGGGTCCGGTTTACCCTTCCCCTGGCGGCGCAAGGGAGGGGGCGGGCTCTTGACTGAACGGATTAAAAGCTTTTTCCTTCTTTTGCTTGTGCTTCTCAGTCTATTTTTGACATACCTGCTCTGGTTTGGGCATAAGGAGACGGAGGGGACGGCAGAGAGCGATTATGAGACCGTCTATTTTGAAGAGCCCAGGCTCTTATCTCAACTGATGGTCCCTGGCGCGGTTTTTATAAACAGGGGGGATTTACGCTACCGGCTCCGTCCTGGCGATCATGACTTTGCCTCCTTCTGGGAAGAAATTTCCGCAACGCTGCAGGAGATTACGGAACCGGCTGACTTTGAATACGGAGAAAAGCTGCCTGAAGATGCGGCTCTTTGCCTGACAGTGCAATTTGATCCCTCCCTGCCGCTGGGCCGGGAAAGCATCTGGCTCAAAAACTCGCCGGCCGGGGAACTATCAGGGATGGAGCTATGGCGGGCGGGTGAGCGCTGCTGGGGAATCTTGCAAGACCTGGAGGGGGCTGGAGAGATGTTGCTGCCGGCTCGCCGGGGATCACAACTGGTTGCTTTATGCGATCAATTTGACCCGGCTGGAAGGGCTCCCTGCGAGAGATTGGAAGCAGGAGAGATCCATGTTTCCTCCGGGATGGCTGTAACTGTAGCTGCTCCTATTGAGATACCCCTGTACAGCGGCAAGATCAAGGAGCTAACTTTGAAGGCGGAGACGCTGGACAGCGAACTTCTTTTGAAAACCTTTTTTATAAAGCACAACCTGGCCCGGGAGATAAAGGAAAGGGATGGGGGGTTGATCTATACAGACGGTGAACAGGCGCTGCGCCTGGGGAATGGCCTTGACTATTCGCATCCCCCCCTGGATCCGAAGCCGGCGGCTCTTTCTTACCCGGCGGCTCTGCAGACGGCAGGCAAGCTGCTGGGCTATTACGGTGGCTGGCCGGAAAACTTGCGGTTGGAACGCCTGGCCCGGGAAACAGGCGACAGCTCAAAGGGGATTTATAATGCGCAGTGGCGAAGTTATTTCGAGGGATACCCTCTTTTGGGGGAAACGGGTGTTTTCATGAGTTATGACCATGGCGGACTGGTGAAATACCGGCGAAATCTGTATCATCTGCTTTATCCCGCTGGAGATGGGGCCGCAGTCAGCAGCTACCGGGAGGCTCTGTCAGCGGCGGTAGATTTGCTTGGTTCTCACGGTGGGGAGCGCCGCACGCTTGAAGGCATGGATCTGGCCTACTATTTAAACAAAGGAAGCACACCGCCCCGGGCTGTTCCGGTCTGGGTAATCCAGCTTAACGGGCGGGAGTTCGTCTTAAGGACAGATGATCTTCTTCCTCCGGAGAGGTGGGAGCAATGAACATTGGCCGGGCAAAGACAATTCTCATTTATGCTTTCTTGGGACTGAACCTTTTTCTCTGCTATCATCTGGTTTTTGGCGATGCCCGAAAATCAGCATGGGTGGCGGTTTCTCCGGGCGAGCTGCGCCGTGTTGAAAAACATATGGAAGAATCCGGCTATGTCCTGGAAACAAAAATTGATTGTGCGGTCCGAAAAGGCTCTTTCCTGACGGTAGCACCCTCGCTGGAAATGGAGCAACTGCTGCGGAAGCTTTTTGCAGCTGCCGCTGCGCCTGCGGCAGGCTCGGAAGCGGCGCGGCTTTACGCAGGGGAGGGCGCCACGATGGCAGTATATCCCGGAGGAGCGATCAGCATAGAATTTGTTCCCGGTAGGGAACTCCTGCAAGAAGGCGTTTTCCCGGAAGAGAAGGAACTGGCTGCGGCTTTCGAGCGCTATCTGGAAAGCTGCGGCCTGCCCTTCCCGGAGGCGCGTTTTGACCATATGTCACAGCGGGATGATAGGACCATATTGCATTACCTGCAAATCCATGAGGGGAGGCCCCTTTACAGCGGTTATCTGAAAGCTGTTCTGGTAAATAATACCCTTTTAGCCCTGGATATCTACTGGCTTGATCCGGAGGATTCGCATCAGGAAAGGGAGATGGAGGTTATCCCGGCCACTGAGGCTCTGCTGAGGTTGATCGAGGTGCTCGGTCCCAGCCGGCAAATCCGCAGGATAATTAAAGCAGACCTGGGCTATTACAGCCTTGAGTATGACGCAGAGGAATGGGAGGTGCCCCCGGTGTGGCGCTTCTTATTTGACGATGGCGAGAGTTACTTTATCAATGCCTTTACGGGTAATCCGGAGTAGGGAACATCTAACTGACGGGAGAAGATGAAGTGGAGAAAACACTGATATACGGAGGGAACGAGTTAAATGGACGGGTAAAGATCAGCGGATCCAAGAATGCGGCACTGGCCATCCTGCCTGCTGTTTTGCTGGCCACAGATAAAGTTTCCCTGAGCAACATTCCTGACATTACCGATGTCCGGATCATGCTGCATATCCTCGAAGATCTGGGTCTGACCATTCGCAGGCGGGGCCGGAACGATCTTGATTTTTACCCTTCCGGGCTGCGCGGCTTTGCCCCTCCTTTTAACCTGGTGCAAAAATTAAGGGCCTCTTCCTATCTCATGGGGAGCCTTTTGACCCGTTTTGGGAGAGCAACGGTGCCGGTTCCCGGGGGCTGTGATCTGGGGCCGCGTCCGATCGATCAGCATCTTAAAGGGTTTACCGCTCTGGGGGCGGAGTGCGAGATTGAGCATGGCCGGGTCAAACTGACGGGCGGCAAGCTGCAGGGGGCCCATATCTACCTCGATGTGGTCAGTGTCGGGGCCACGGTCAATCTGATGCTGGCGGCGGTGGGAGCGGAAGGACGCACTGTTCTTGAAAATGTGGCCAAAGAACCGGAAATTGTTGATTTGGCCAACTTTCTCAACGCCATAGGCGCAGTGGTCAAGGGCGCAGGGACCGATATCATCAAGATCGACGGAGTCGATCTTTTCGGCGGCGCAGAACATGCGGTTATCCCCGACCGGATCGAAGCGGGTACTTTCATGTTTGCCGTTGCCGCAACGGGGGGCGACCTGGTAGTCGAGGGTGTAATACCCAAGCACCTGGAAGCGGTAACTGCCAAGCTAAGAGAAATAGGCGCCGTTGTGGAGGCGGAAGCGGAGCAGATCCGGGTCCGCAGGAGCGGGCCGCTGATTCCTTCCGATTTGAAGACCTTTCCCTATCCCGGTTTTCCTACAGATCTGCAGCCGCTGGGAATGGTTCTTCTTACTGCTGCGGAGGGAACGAGTATTGTCACAGAAAATGTCTTTGACGGCCGTTTTCGTCACGTGGATGAGCTGAAAAGAATGGGTGCACAGATAAAACTTGAGGGACGGACTGCCGTGATCAAGGGCGGCGCCCCCCTATCCGGGGCCCCGGTTAGCGCTACAGATCTGCGGGCCGGTGCCGGGCTGATGGTGGCCGGATTGATTGCGAAAGGGGAAACAGTTCTCGGAGAAGTGAAACATGTGTACAGGGGTTATGAAAGGATAGAGGATAAATTCGTCAGCCTGGGAGCGAAGTTGAAACCGCTGCGGGAGCGGGGCGTGGGTAAATCAACGGGGGAGCCCGGGTAAAATGGAGCTCTGGCTGGTCCGGCACGGGAGAACTGCGGCCGCTTGCGAAGGCCGCTTCCAGGGCCGTTGCGATTATGAGCTTGATGATGCGGGGATCCGTGAGGCGGCTTATCTTTCCAGGCGTCTAACCCTGGCAGGCGGGTTTGACCTTTTGTTAACCAGCGATCTGGAGCGAGCCAGGTCAACGGCAGAAATTATTTCCCGGGGAATCAAACTTGCGCCGGAGCCTGAACCCCTGCTCCGGGAATGTTCCTGGGGCTATATCGAGGGGATGAAGCGCAGCGAGGTGGAGTCCCTTTATCCCTTCCTGTTTCGCGGCAAAAGTGGTATGGTGAAGCCGCTGCTCTGTGGCGGGGAGAGCGCACGCAAGCTGTTGGCAAGAACTCGAACCCTGCGGCGGAAAATTTGCCGCGAACATTCCGCGAAGCGCCGGATTCTTCTTGTCAGCCATGCCCGGTTGATCAATGCTTTTATCTCCGGATGTCTGGGCTTTACCTCCAGACAGAGATGGCCCTATGCTCCCGCCCCTGCCTCCCTGACGATTGTCAGGAAGGAGTGCGCCGGGGATAGATACCGGTTGCTGCTGTTTAATGATACCGGCCATCTGCAGCGGGTTTGAAGAACCCCTGTTGCACCGCCCCGGAAAGGCCGCCAAAAAAGATCCGCGGGTACTGCTGAAGGGATCGCCACATTTTGCAGGTTTACAGTACACTCCCAAATGAACAGGGGGATAAGGGGCGCAGGAAAGCGGGGGAGTATCTTTGCAGGTCCTTCTTATTTTTATCGACGGCGTTGGACTGGGTTCACCGGCGCAGGAAAACCCGTTCTTTTACACGGATACACCCTTCCTGAAAGCGCTGTTCCGGGGGAAACCGCTTACCGGGGAGGTGAAGGGGTTTCATGATGGAAGGGTAACGCTGCAGGGCATTGATGCCCAATTGGGTGTGAAAGGACTTCCCCAGAGCGCCACCGGACAGGCTTCGATCTTTACCGGCCTGAATGCGCCGGGCCGGCTTGGCTATCACTTGAACGGTTTTCCCAATGCAGATTTGCGGGCGCTCCTTGCGAAAGAGGGCCTCTTTGCCGCCCTCAGGCAGGAGGGATACAGCTGTTCTTTCTTGAATGCTTACCGGCCTGCATTTTTCGAGAAATTGAGGGAGGGGCTGCCCGGGCACCTTTATTCCGTTTCAACCCTGATCACCTATTACGGGGGGCTTCCCTTTTACCGCCTGGAAGACATAGAATCCGGGAAGGCGTTGTTCATGGATCTTACAAATGAGCTGTTGAACAGTCTAGGCTTTTCTGTCCCGGAAATCACTCCCGAAGAGGCGGGCAAAAGGCTTGTTGAAATGGGCAATAGATTTGACTTTTCCCTTTTCGAATACTTTCTATCCGATCGTGCCGGTCACCTGGCCGACAGGGAAGAGGCGAGCAAGGTGGTCCGGACCCTGGATCGATTTCTGGGAGCCGCAGCAGCCTCCCTTGATCCGGGGCGGATGATGCTCATTGTCACCAGCGATCATGGCAATATTGAAGACCTTTCGCACGGCAGGCATACCCTGAACGAAGTTCCGGTTCTGTTGATGGGGGCGGAGGATGTCAGGCGCAGGGCCGCTCCACTGCTTCACGACTTGACTGATATATTGCCGGTGATCCGGACCTTGCTGGAGGTTGAATCAGGGCTCTAGCCCGCAGGGCGCAGCGGGGGGGCCCCTGCCGGAGGCCGGTCTCCCTGTTGCATGATAATGATGGGGGTGAAGGGATGCAGGTGCAGACACTGGTGGTGAGCATGTTTGCTACAAACTGTTACCTCGTCAGCTGCCGGGAAACAGGGGAAGGGGTGGTAATCGATCCCGGTGCGGAGGGAAAAAAGATCTTGCAGCAAATCAAGAAAAAGGACCTGCGCGTAAAGGCCATTATAAACACACACGGACATATCGATCATACCGGGGCCAACGGCAGATTGAAAGAGGCCCTCAAGGTGCCGCTGCTGTTTCCGGAGAAGGATCTGGAGATATACCGCAACCCCGGATTTGGGCTTGGCGTAATTTTTGGCAAGGCCGTTCCGCCTGATCGTTTGCTCAAGGAGGGAGAGCTGGTTCCTGTCGGCCGGAGAACATTCAAAGTTATCGAGACGCCGGGCCATACCGAAGGGAGCATCTCCCTTTACAGCGACGGGGTAGTTTTTACCGGTGATGCCCTTTTTGCCGGTTCCGTGGGCCGGACGGATCTTGCCGGAGGTTCCTATCCGCTTTTGATCCGCAGCATCAAGGAGAAACTGATGGTTTTGCCGCCGCAGACTGTGGTATATCCGGGGCACGGGCCCGCCACCACCATCGAAGCGGAAGGGCGGAGCAATCCTTTCCTGCTTTAGGGAAGGGATGGCGAGCGTTTTAGCGAGGGGAGCCAGGGCCACCAGAAAGCAGGAGCACAGGTGCGGCATTCTTCCGCAGGCTCTGTTCCCACGATGAAGCGCTCCTCGGTACCCGGATCGGGGCAGTACGGACCGCGCAGCAACCCCGACTCCGGACAAAGGGAGCGCTTGACAATTCCCTCCGGCACCTTGAAATCCAGAGCTTCGCTGTCTTTCAGAGCCATTTTCATAAACCAGGCCCACAGGGGAGCGGCGGCGCCTCCCCCCGAACAATCTATGGGTATTTCATGATCATCCCCCACATATATGCCGGCTACCAGCTGTGGCGTGTAACCGATCATATGTGCATTCTTGCTGTCCTGGGAGGTGCCTGATTTGCCGGCCGCCGGCCGATCAAGGATCGATCCGGCGGCGGCGGCAGTGCCTCCCTCTGCAAGGACACCTTTCAGCATATCGGTGATCAGGAACGAGACTGCCGGGTCCAGAACCTGCTCCCCATGCGGCTGGTTTTCCAGCAAGACCCTCCCCCGGGGGTCTACAATTTTGCGGATGACCATGGGTTCGATGCGAAGGCCTCCGTTGGCAAAAGGGGCGAATGCAGCCGTTAACTCGAGCAGTGATACTTCGCAGGCTCCCAGGGCCAGGGAAAAATGAGCGCCCAGAGGGCTGGAAATGCCCAACCGTGCGGCCATCTCTACCGCCCGATCTTTTCCCATTCGTTCATGCAACTTGATTGCAGCGATGTTACAAGATTTGGCCAGCGCTTCCCGGATGGTCAGCTCCCGGTTATGAAAACCCCCGCCAAAATCTGTCGGCTCATATGGTTCCGCCAGGCCCGCCTCATCAAAAGTTACTGCTTCGCAGCGCAACCTGTCCGCCGCGGTAAAGCCCTGTTCAAGGGCCGCCGCATAAACAAAGGGTTTAAAGGCGGAGCCCGGAGATCGCAGGGCCAGAGTGCGGTTGAGATTTGTCTCCTTGAAATCCCGTCCCCCCACCATTGCCCTGATGCAGCCGGTATCCGGTTCGATGGCCACCAGGGCCCCTTGCGGCTGCTTCAATCCATTTTCATCGATACGCAGTGTAGGGATTCCGGCAATGATCTCCTGGGCAATCTGCTGCATCTCCGGATCAAGGGTGGTGTATATTTCCAGACCGCCCCGATAAAGGGGCTCCATGTCCCCATCAAAGAAAGTGGCAAGTTCCCTGTTGATTGCATAATCCAGGAAATAGGCGGCCCTTTCTTCGTTGGATAGTTCTCGAAGATGCAGATCTTCCTGCAGGGCACTCTCTTTTTCCTTTTCGTCGATAAAACCCGCAGAAACCATTTGATTCAATACTGTACGCTGACGCTGCTCTGCTGCTGCAGGGTTCTGATAAGGAGAATAACAGCTGGGCCCGTTGGGCAGCCCGGCCAGGAGCGCCGCTTCGCCAAGGCTGAGTTCCCGGGCGGTTTTGCCCAGGTAAGTTTGGGCGGCCGCTTCAACGCCATAGGCCGAGTGGCCGTAATATATGGTATTCAGGTACATTTCCAGGATTTCATCCTTGCAATAGCGGCGTTCAAGGTGGATGGTGTAAAGAGCCTCCTTGATTTTGCGCGCCAAGGTGCGTTCGTGGGATAGAAAAAGATTTTTTGCCAGCTGCTGGGTGATAGTGCTGCCCCCCTGGGGGGCGTGCCGCCCCTTGAGATTGTTTAGAAACGCCCGGGCCAGGCCGGCGGGATCAAAACCGCGGTGCCGGTAGAAACGGCGGTCCTCCACGGCAAGCGTGGCCCTGACCAAATATTCCGAAACCTGCTCCAGGGCGACCTGGACACGGTTTTCCTCGTAGCGGAGCGCCAGAAGTCTGTCCCG
>JAPXLS010000001.1:0-42382 GCA_033809435.1 Bacillota bacterium | reverse complement strand
ATTGCCCTGACCTTTCAAAATATTGGAATATGGGGGCTTGTGCTCTTTATCATTCCCATGATCATTGCCCGGCAATCCCTTAATTCATACATGGATATGCGGCAAACCTTCCTTGATACTATCCAAAGCCTCTCAGCTACCCTTGATGCCAAGGACCCTTACACAAGGGGGCATTCAACACGGGTGGCTACCTTCGCCACGGCCCTGGCCCGCGAATTGGGGTGGTCGACACGAAAGACGGAGCTGCTGCAATATGTGGCCATGGTCCATGATGTGGGCAAGGTAGCCATTCCGGAAAGTATTTTAAAAAAGGAAGGCAAGCTGACAGCCGGTGAGTATGCCCGGATGAAAGAGCACAGCCTTATCGGGTTCAATATCATAAAAGACATTAGATTCCTGGCAAGTGGGGCGGATATCATCAAACATCACCACGAATGGTGGGATGGGACAGGTTATCCCGACGGCCTCAGGGGCGAAGGCATTCCCGAAGGCGCACGGATCCTGGCGGTCGCGGATGCTTTTGACGCCATGATCAGCGACCGCTCATACCGGAAAGCGCCGGGCTTGATCAGAGCTGTTCAGGAAATCAAGGAAGGCGCGGGAACGCAATTTGATCCCTTCATGGCGGATACTTTTATCCGGATAATTCCCCGCCTGAACCTGGAGGGGGAGGCAGAAAACGCTGTTGAGACAAGGACGGGCGGAACGATAGTTGCAGAAATAAAATAAAGGCAAAAGTCTGGCAGCACCCCTTTCAGTTCCCTTCCGGGTCATATTTCATCCCCTGTTAAAGTATCACCGACCCCTTCCCCAAAAACCTTCAAAATGACGAAGCCGCCATGGTGTGCTCATAAAGCGGCGGCGGCTCCTGGCCCAATGAAAATGAATAAACAGTTTTGTGAAAAATAATGATTGCAACATACCAGAATATAATGTATAATGATGAAAACGATTACAGATAAACATATTAGGTTCATATCCGAACATATATAGAAATTTCAGGATATCATAGGTTCTCTTTAAAAATTTGGGAAACCTGGGGTTAACCCCTTGTTAAGCAGACAGTTTGGGGAAAACAGGAGGTAAGTAAATGTCAAGGTTTGATACTTATTTTCTGATGAAACCGGAAGATGTCCTTGACTATGCAAGGGAGAGGCTTGATTATTTTGATGATGAAGCGGATCTTGAAGTTGCGGAGATTGGCGATGGGAATATTAATTACATATTCCGGGTGCGGGATAGGAATTCAAACAAGTCAATAATTATAAAACATGCAGGCGATGCCGCCCGCATATCCGATGAATTCAAACTTTCAACACGCCGTAACAGGATCGAATCGAGCGCCATGATCCTTGCCGGGAAATTGGCGCCTGGTCTGGCCCCACGGGTATATAAATACGATGATATAATGCACTGCTTTGCCATGGAGGACCTTTCGGACCATGTAATCATGCGTCAAGCCCTGATCGATCATCAAAAATTCCCATACTTTGTTGATCATATTACCACCTTCATGGTCAACACTTTGCTTCTAACAAGCGATGTTGTTCTTGATCATAAAGAAAAAAAGGAACTGGTTAAAGAATACATTAACCCTCAGCTCTGTGAAATAACAGAGGATCTTGTGTACACGGAGCCGTTCAACGATTGCAACAAGCGGAATGAGGTGTTCCCGCCAAACCTCGGATGGATAGAAAGGGAAATATACGGCGACAGGGAGCTTCTATTTGAAGCGGCCCGGCTCAAGTTTGACTTTTTAACCAATGCCCAGGCGCTGATTCACGGCGATCTGCATACCGGATCCATATTTGTCAGAACTGATTCCACAAAAGTGATAGATCCCGAATTTGCCTTTTACGGCCCCATGGGATATGACGTCGGGAATGTTGTGGCCAACCTTCTATTTGCCTGGGCCAATGCCTATGTAACTATTGCCGACGAAGAAAAGAAGGCTGATTACCTCGGGTGGCTGGAGGAAACCATAGTTGAAGTTGTAGATATTTTTCGAGAAAAATTTTTACAGTCCTGGAGCGAGCATGTTACGGAAATTTTGGCACGGGAAAGCGGTTTCGACAGATGGTACCTTGACCGCGTGATCGAGGATGCAGCGGGCGTGGTGGGTCTGGAGCTCTGCCGTCGTATAATCGGTCTTGCCCATGTTGCCGACATTACTTCAATTAAAGATGAAAAGGCGAGGCTGCTCGCGGAGCGAATTTGCCTGATCTCGGCCAAGGAGTACATCAAGAAACGTGCTGATTTCACAAAGGGCCTTGACTTCCTGAGGATATTTAAAGAAACTGCCGGCAGCATCCGGGTATGATACCGGCAGATGTTGGAGGACAGGATTATGAAAGATTTCAACCATATCCGGTGGGAGAAGGAAAAGGACAGTCTCGTACTGCTGGATCAGACGCTCCTGCCCGCCAGAATTGTCTACGAGGAGCTCCATACAGCGGAAGCTGTTTGTGAAGCGATAAAGTTTATGAAGGTTAGGGGGGCGCCGGCTATAGGCATAGCTGCCGCTTACGGTCTATATATGGGAATAAAGGATGTGCCGGATCACAGCAAATTTGAAGAGTTCTACGAAGTGCTGAGAGAAAAATCCGGATATCTGGCCGCCTCCCGACCCACTGCAGTGAACCTTTTCTGGGCTTTGGACAGGATGAAGGATAAGGCCGCCGCCCACAAGAATTTGGCCGTACCGGAGATAAAGGAGAAGCTGTTGTCGGAAGCGGTGGCCATACACGCAGAAGACGAAGAGATCAACAGGAGGATAGGCGAAAACCTGCTTACACTTCTTCAGGACGGTATGGGCCTTTTGACCCACTGCAATGCCGGTGCCCTGGCCACAGCCAAATACGGCACCGCCACGGCTCCCATGTACCTGGCCAAGGAAAAAGGCTGGCGCTTCAAAGTTTATGCGGATGAAACAAGGCCCAGGCTGCAGGGGTCGACTCTGACTGCTTTCGAGCTGCAGCAGGCTGGTATCGATGTTACCATTATTACCGACAGCATGGCTGCCGTGGTCATGTCTCAGGGGAAAATCGACGCCGTTCTGGTGGGCTGCGACAGGGTGGCTGCCAATGGGGACGCAGCGAACAAGATCGGCACCCTGGGCCTCTCCATTCTGGCCGGGCATTATCGCATTCCATTCTATGTGGCTGCTCCAACTCCGACCATAGATTTGAAGACGAAAAACGGTGAGGATATTCCCATTGAGGAAAGGGATCCCCGGGAGGTCTCGCACCGCTTCGGTGTGCCTACAGCGCCGGAGGGCGTACATATATACAACCCCTCTTTTGATGTGACACCTCATGAAAACATTACCGCCATTGTAACGGAGAAGGGCATAGTTTACCCGCCCTATGCAGAAAACCTGCGCAAATGTATTTATTCTAACGGCGAGAACAGCCAACAATAATGAGGTGATGGAAAAGGATGCAGAATATTCCTTATCAATTGAGGAGAAAAAGGATCATCGATCTGCTGGTAGAAAATAATTTCGCAGATGTCTCCAGTTTAAGCAAGACTTTCAACGTTTCCGAAATGACCATCAGAAGAGATCTGGAGCAGCTGGAAAGGGACGGGGAGATTGTTCGGGTTTATGGCGGAGCCAGATTAAACACAAAGAAATCTTATGAGACTACCATTCGAGAAAGGATAGATGCCAACCGGGCAGAAAAGATGGCTATCGCGAAAGTGGCGGCAGATCTCATCGAAGATGGCGATGTCGTAGCTTTCGATGCCAGCACAACGGCACTTGAGGTTAGTAAATTGATCAAGTTTGGCAAAAAATTGACTGTTGTGACCAATAACCTGAGTATTGCCATCGAACTATCCGAAGCCCCACAAATTACCGTTGTAGTGCTTGGCGGTTTTATGAGAAGCATCTCACTTTCCCTTTTTGGCTCTATAACCAGAAAATCGCTTGAATCCATGTATATAGATAAGGCTTTCTTTTCGAGCCATGCCCTTAGTTTCAATGAGGGGCTGACGGAAAAGGCGATCGAGGAAGGCAGGGCCAAACAGGCCATGCTTGAAAAAACAGACAGGCTCTTTGTCATGGTGGACAGGTCCAAATTGGCCAAGATTGCATTCTACCAGATATGCCCTGCACAAAGGATAAATGTAATTCTTACCGATGAGCTTGAACCTTTTTCCGCAGAACAGGAGCAGTGCCTTAAAGAATTCAGCGAATCCGGTGTTGAAGTGATCAGTGCAAAGAACTGAATTTCGGCGGCAACCGCTTATGGTCGGAGCCAAGGAGGGACTGCATGAATGGAAAGAGCGTCGAAATTTGATGATCTGAAGGGTGTGGAGAATGTTTACCGCGTCGCTTCCTGCATAAGGCGGCGTGTGCTGGAGCATACCATCAAGAACAACGGGGGTTATTTGAGTCAGGCCTGTTCATCAGCCGAGATCTTTGCTGCCCTTTACATGCAGGTGCTAAAGCTGGGCAAATTGGAAGAACCCCTGGTCCCGAAGCCCTTTCCCGGAGTTCCGGGCCCCGGTAACACCGGCTATTTTACGGGTGCCGCTTACAATGGCCCCAAATCAGATAGATATGACCGTTTTTTCCTCTCACCATCCCAGTATTCCCTTGTCCTTTATGCCACCCTGATCGAGACGGGGCGCATGTCCCCGGATGGACTGGATCATTTCAACAAGGACGGCAGTGTGGTGGAGATGATCGGGGCCGAGCATTCGCCGGGGATGGAAATCATGACCGGATCCCTGGGGCAGGGGATCAGCCAGGCAGCGGGGATCGCCATGGCCCGCAAGCTGAAAAAAGAAATGGGCCGTGTATTCATGTTCATGTCCGACGGCGAGTGCCAGTCGGGGCAATTCTGGGAAGCCCTTCAAGTGATGAGCCATTATAAACTGGGCAACATGGTGGTCTATGTCGATGTAAATGGCTATCAGTGCGATGGCAAGGTGGAAAATGTGTTGAACATCGAGCCCTTCGATCTGAGGCTGGAATCTTTCGGTATGCGGGTGTCCAGGATTGACGGTCATGATGTTGGGGCGCTCATCGAATGCGGGCTGAGAGAGCCAGATCACAGGCCTACCTTTATCCTGTGTCGGACCGACGCCTGCTGCGGCATAAACATCCTGAAAAACAGAATACCCAAACTGCACTATGTTCGCTTTGGCAGCGAAGAAGAGAAAGCCCTGTATCAACTTCACCTCGAGGCGATGAGCAAGATTTCGACAGGAGGCCGGGCCCGTGGAAGTGTTGACCAAGGTTCATGCTAAAAATCTTGTTGAATGGGCAAGAGATAAGCAGCAGGTGGTGGTTTTATCGGCGGATCTGACAGGTTCAACGGAAATTGATTATTTCAGAGATACCTACCCGGAGCGGTTTTTCTCGATGGGCATTGCCGAACAGAATATGCTCAGCTTCGCCGGGGGCCTGGCCCGGGAAGGCTACATACCCTGTGTCCACACATTTGCCGTGTTTATTTACCGGAGGGCCTACGACCAGATTTCCATGTCGGTGGCTTATCCCAATATGCCCGTAAAGATGTTCGGGTTCCTGCCCGGGGTTATGACGCCGGGTGGAGCTACCCACCAGGCCATAGAAGATATTTCCGTAATGCGTTCCCTGCCCAATATGACCATTCTGGAGTGCGGCGACGCCACCGATGTAGAATCTGTGCTCGAGGTGGCCTACAGGGTGGATGGACCAGTATATATAAGGATGCTGCGCGGTGAAATTCCGAGGCTGTTCCCCGCTTCCGAGCCGATGCGGCTGGATTGCCCCCGGATAATGAGCGAGGGAAGTGATTTAACGCTCCTCACCAGCGGCATCTGCACCGAAGAAGCTTTGCGGGCCACACAACAATTGCAAAAAAAGGGACTTTCACTTCAGCATATGCATATCTCCACCCTGAAACCTTTTAAAAACGATTCTGTGCTTCAGGCTGTGGCCGCTTCCAAATACGGTGTCATCACCATGGAAAACCACAGCATCATCGGGGGGCTGGGCAGCATCATCGCCGAGAAAATGGCTGAAGCGGGGATCGGGAAAGGGCTCACCAGGATCGGCCTGCAGGATACCTTTATGCACGGGGCCGGAAAACGGTATCTGATGAAGGAATACGGCCTCGATGCCATGGCCCTGATCAGGGGGATCGAGAAGAAACTCAACACCGTTTTCGATATCAGCGAAGAAAAGCTGGCTGAACCTTTCAGCATGGATGTTCACAGCAAGGCAAAAGAAGAAGCACTATAGGCAGACTGCGGGGGAGTGGAGCGAATGTCTTTTTTTGAAACTCCCGGATTGAAACTATCGGGCGATTCTTTTTCAGTTGTGTATAACATTGAAGGCAGTGAACGGAAAGCTTACGCAAAGGCAAAGGATATCTGTTATGAGCAGACTGTGGAATTTCCGGAAGAGATGCTCCCGCCCGGGGCGATTAAAGAGCAGATCGCCGGAAGCATCATATCCTTTGAACCCCATGGCGAGAATCTTTATCAAACCGTGATCAGCTACGCCGTGGAGCTTGCGGCCGGTGAGCTGACCCAGCTGATTAATGTAGTATACGGCAACATAAGCATGAAACGGGGTATCCGGGTTGAAGAGGTACGCCTGTCCCGGGCAATACTTAAGAATTTTGCCGGTCCCAGGTTTGGCCGGAAGGGGTTGCGGAATCTGTTGAAAGTCGATAAACGGCCGCTTCTATTTACCGCGCTTAAGCCTATGGGGTTGTCCTCCAGTCAGTTGGCGGCGCTGGCTTACAAGTTTGCGCTGGGAGGCATTGACCTGATCAAGGATGACCACGGAATATCAAACCAACCCTTTTCTCCCTTCGAGGAAAGAATAAGACTTTGCTCCGAAGCTGTCAACAGGGCCAATGCACAGACAGGGAATCGCTGTCTTTACTTGCCCAATGTGACTGCTTCGCACAGCGATGTGGTCAAGAGAACCGCAATGGCCAGGGATCTTGGCGCAGGCGGGATCCTCATCTCTCCCGGATTAACGGGGTACGAAACCATGCGTGAGATTGCCGAGGATGATGGCTATGGGCTGCCCATTTTTGCTCATCCCTCTTTTCTGGGGAGCTATGTTAATAGCGCCTCAGGAATTTCCCATTACACGCTCTTCGGGCAGTTTGCCCGCCTGGCCGGAGCGGACGGCACCATCTATCCCAACTTTGGCGGGCGGTTTCCCTTCACCAGGGCGGAATGCAAGGATATCGTTCGCGGCACTGCCGTAACCATGGGAGAGATAAAGCCCATTTTCCCCTGCCCCGCCGGCGGCATGAGCCTGGAGAGCATTCCTGATATGCTGTCCGTCTATGGCAATGATGTAATATTCCTCGTTGGAGGCGGTCTTTTTAAACACGGTCCCGACCTGATTGAAAGCAGCCGTTATTTTCGCAAACTCGTTGAAGATTACCATGTTGAGATGTAGTCGGCAGAAAAAGGGAGGTGTTGTCGGTACAGGGATAAACCGCAGTAAAGGCCAGGGGATGGAGAGTCAACCGATTACTAAAATTGCAAGGGGGAATGGAGAAGTGAAAAAGGTACTGATGGTGTTGCTGGTTGCAAGCCTGTTGCTGTTAGCGTCCTGCAGTCCACAGCCCGCAGTTCCCGCAGACGAAGAGGTCCTTGATGGCGTGCCTGAAGGTGTCCAGGGCGGTTTGGAAATCGCTGTCATCCGGAATCTGGCTTCTGATGACCATACCACGCAATTTCTGGACGGGGCCAGAGCCGAAGGCCAGGCCTTTGGGTTCAAGGTAGATACGTTCATCTCCGAAGCTGATGATGTCAGGTTCCAGGAGTTGGTCAACCAGGCCATTCAGAAAGGTTATGACGGGCTGATCGTTTCTCATGGCAAAGACAGCTATTCTTACGACATGCTCGAACCTGCCGTTGAAGCGGGAATCGAGGTTGTCGTTTTTGACACGGTAATCGAAAAAGACGGGCAGACGCTGCCCGAGATTACCACCACTTTCCAGGATGATTTCGAGCTGGCCAGACTCTCGCTGGAAGAGGTGGCTGCACTTTCAGAATCGGGAGAGCCTGTAAGAGTAATCAAGCTCTGGATGGCGGGTTTTCCGCCCCTTGACAGGCGCCAGGTTACCTACGAAGAATTTGAGGAAGCCGGCAAAATCACCACCCTGGAGACGATCGGGGTGACCAACTTCCAGGATGTCCAGGGAGATATTGCAGACAAGGTAGCGGCGGTGCTGGCGAAGTATCCCGCTGGGGAGATCGATGCAGTTTGGGCATGCTGGGATGAAATGGCCAAGGGAGCTTACACTGCTTTGAAAGAAAACAACCGCACGGAGATGCCCCTTATATCCATTGATATCTCCAACCAGGATATCAACCTTATGTTGGAAGAGGGCAGCAATTGGGTATCTACCGCCGCCGTTGACCCTGCTTTGATCGGAAGGGTAAACATGCGGCTGCTGGCCAAAAAGCTGGCCGGGGAGGCTACCCCGGACAATTACGATCTTGAGGCAAACCTGATCAAACAAGAGCAGTTGTCGCCTGGAACAAGTATGCTCAACCTGCATGAAGCCGTCAAGGGATGGGGAGTTACCGATGCTTTCAACGAATCCTGGATGGGTATTCTGCGCGCCCATTATGCAAATTAAGCAGGCCTTGAGGAGAGGCAAAACGCTGAACGGCGGAGACTGAATGGGAGAGGAGAGGGGGTTTGCATCAGCTTTCTCTCTCCTCTTTCCTGTTTGACGAAAACCCGGTTGCGCCGTGATTGTACATCTGGGGTACCCGGAAGTATGCATGCATGCTTTGCAAATTTGTTAATCTCTATGGTGAGGAATATGCAACCAAAAGAGCGACACAAACTGGAAATGAAGAATATATCCATCGAATTTCCAGGCGTGAAGGCTTTGAAAGACGTTGATTTAACAGTGGAAACAGGTCGTATCTACGCCCTTGTAGGCACGAACGGGGCCGGCAAGTCAACGCTGATGAAAGTACTTTCAGGCGCCTACGGCCATTATACCGGAAGTATATACATCGACGGGGAGGAGGTCACCATTCGCCTGCCCCGGGAAGCGAAGGAGCTGGGGATAGATATTGTTCACCAGGAAGTAGACACTGCCCTGGTGCCGTACCTCGATGTGGCAGAAAATATCATGCTGGATTTTCTGGTCAGCGGGATGAAAAGCCGGTTATTCATCAACTGGCAGGAGGTGCACAGGGTAGCCGGAAAAGTGCTGGAGCGCCTGGGTATAAAGATAAACACAAGAACACGGGTGCAGGATCTGACCATAGCCCAAAAACAGATGACCTTGATTGCGCGCGCCATGGTCAAAAAGCAGCGGTTCTTTATTCTTGATGAACCTACGGCCTCCCTGAGCTCCAAAGAAACAGAAGAGCTGTTCCGCATCATTCACGATCTGGCCTCAAATCACAATGCTGGTGTTGTATTTATTTCTCACCGGTTGCCTGAGGTATTCGAGATCTGCGAAGAGATAACCGTTATGAAGGACGGCAGGGTCGTCGCCCAAAGAGAGATAGCGGGCCTGACTCCAAAGCAGGCAGTGGAGCTCATGCTGGGCGGCAAAATGGAAGAGAGCTACATCAAACAGGATGTGGAGATTGGCGGCGAGCTTCTGAATGTAAGAAATCTATCCGGAAAACATGGCGGTATCAGGGATATAAACTTTTATGTTCGCTCCGGGGAAATTGTGGGCATTGCCGGCTTGGTTGGAGCGGGGAAGACAGAATTGTGTAAAACTCTTTTTGGAGCCTTGCCCGTACTGTCGGGAGAAATAGAATTGGGGGGCAGGAAAATAGCGGTTGCCGCCCCATATACAGCTGTCAGGCAGGGGTTGGCGCTGGTGCCTGAAGAGAGGCGCAGGGAAGGCGTGCTCGTTGAAGAACCCGTCTTCTGCAATCTCACCGCAGCGAATCTAGCCGCTTTCACTTACCTCAATTTTCTTAAACCACAGGAAGAGCGCGCTGCGGCCAAAAAGATGATTGGAAAGCTTGGAATAGTAACTCCCAGCGAGAATCAAAAGGTGGCCTATCTCTCCGGAGGCAACCAGCAAAAGGTCGCCGTAGGGAAATGGCTCATGGCTGACGGTCAGGTGTATATCTTCGATGAACCGACCAAGGGCGTGGATGTTGGCGCCAAAAGAGATATGTTTGATCTCATTGGCAGTCTGGCTGCCGGGGGGAAAGGTATAATCTATGCTTCCAACGAGTTCGCGGAAGTGCTGATGATTACAGATAGAATCTACGTCATGTATGCCGGGAAAATAATCAAAGAACTGAAGACCTCTGACACCGATGAGGAGGAAATACTCTATTACTCTACTGGGGGAAAATAGCGAATGAGCAGTGCTGTAAAGGCGGTCAAAACTGATAGCGGTTTCCTCGTCAAACTTGTTAATTTTTTAACCAGTTGGGGTACTGTCCTGGCCATTGTGGTTCTTGTATTTTTCTTTGCATTGACCATGCCGCAGTTCATAACCAGTTCGAATATCCTTAACATCTTCAGGAGCATTTCCATCGTCACCGTTATCGCCATCGGCCTGACCGTATCGCTAAGTGTCAACGGCCTCGACCTGTCTATCGGCTCTGCCGCCACTTTTGCCAGCTCCCTCGTTGTTTCCATGTTTGTATGGCACAGCATGTCCACCACATTTTCCATCCTCATTGCCCTTGCGGTAACACTTGTAATCGCCCTGGTCAATATATTTTTAATTGTCAAGGTAAAAATACCCGATATGCTGGCAACATTGTCGACTTTATTCTTGTTTGAAGGTGTGGCCATGACATACACGGGAGGCGGATCAATAAGCGCAGGCATGCCCCGCCTTGACGGCACCCCTACCATCGGTGTGCTTTCCCGGCAATTCAGGCTGATCGGTCAAGCGCCATACATCATTATCATCATGATCATGGTAGTGCTGCTGGTACATATTTTCCTCAATTATACCAAGCATGGCCGCTACATGTACATGGTTGGCGGCAATATTGAAGCTGCGCGCCTTTCAGGCATACCGGTGCATGGCTACCGGGCAATTGCCTACATAGCTTCAACCGCGCTGGCTGCCCTTGGCGGGATCATGATTGCCTCCAGGATCGGTTCTGCCCAGATTAATGCCGGCGCCGGTTATCTTATGCCCGCAGTGGCTGCTGCATTTATCGGGTTTTCCTTTGCCGGGCAGAAAAAACCAAATGCTTTCGGCACCTTTCTGGGCGCGGTTCTGGTAGGTGTTCTGGAAAATGGTCTGGTCATGATGTCGGTCCCCTATTATTCGCTGAACATCGTAAAAGGGGTAGTGCTGGCTGTTGCACTGACTTCAACCTATTTCAGCAAAAGAGAATAACCGGGCCTGCGCTTTTATCTGTGCATGGTGTCCGGCAGCCAATTGACGCGTTGGTTTGCGCTTTGTTGCCCCCGGATATCTAACCCCAATACGTTTTTTTCGCAGGCAGCCATCCACCGGAGCGGCTTGACAATCATCTGTCGATCCGGTTCCCCGTTAAAGACAAGTATGTATAAAATGTGTCCAATTCGCAAAATAACCTACAAAATCATACAAAAACATTGCAATCCAAAAGGTTTTTTGCCCCCTTCTGTTGAAAAGGAAACGAAGGAGATGCGCAATATATAGAATTGCAGCACATCCTGCTGAAAGGGGATGTCCCTTGATGGATGAAACGTTTCTCCTTGATGCGCTGCTGGAATCCATCCACGATGGAGTGGTCATGGTTGACAGCCGGGGTATTATCGTCAAGTGCAACCGGAAACTGGAGCGCATGCTCGGCCAGCCGGCGGCGGGGATCACCGGTTTTCCGGTGGATGTGATCCTGCCGGGGCTTGATTGCGACAGGGAGATCAGCAATTACAGGATCAAAAACAGCAACAGGGAGCTGATTGTCAGAACTGCCGCGGCAGAAGCCGGAGAGGGCTGGTACAGAGTATTGTTTATTTCCGACAAACCCTTCAGCATTGAGCTGGGCCACCGCTATGCCGAGCTGAAGCAGACAAAAGACATGTACGAAAGCATCCTGAATTCAATTGATGAGGGGATTCATGTGGCCGATGCCGCCGGCAACATCATATTCATCAACCCCTCGCAAAAGGAGATAGACGGGCTGGATGATACGGTGATGGGCAAGAGCTGGAAAGAGGTATACAACCTGGATGAGAGCACATCGCTGGTTTTACAATCCCTGAAAGAAGGGAAATCGTTTTATGACGTTTATCAAAATTATGTTACCGGCAAGGGGAAATATGTGAGCGTTGTCTGCAGCTCCATTCCCCTTTACCAGGAGGGCAAACTGATCGGCGCCGCCGCCATAACCAAGGATTTCCCCAAATTCAAGGAGATGGCGGAAAAGATCCTGCAATTCCATGAAGGCCCCGGTGCGCCGGGAAGGGCCAGGGTAAAAGGAAACAAGAGGGATACCAGCTATACCTTTGAGCAGATTATCGGCAAAAACAAGCGCCTGCTTGAATGCATTGAATGGGGCAAGGCGGGCGCCAGGAGCGACTCCACGGTATTGATCTACGGCGAAACGGGCACCGGGAAGGAGATGTTTGCCCAGAGCATTCATGCGGCCGGCGGCCGTTCCGGCGGGCCCTTTCTGGCAATCAACTGCGCCGCCATTCCGGGCAACCTGTTGGAAGGGATTCTCTTCGGGACCACCAAGGGGGCCTTTACAGGGGCCGTGGACAGGGCGGGGCTGATCGAGCTGGCCGGAGGCGGTACATTCTTTCTGGATGAAATAAACGCCATGCCCGTGGAGCTGCAGAGCAAGCTGCTCAGAGTGGTGGAAGAGAAAAAAATCATGAGACTGGGCGGCAAGGAAAAAATTCCGGTAGATTTGAGGATCATCAGCAGCTGCAACATCGAGCCTTCCATAGCCATTGAAAAGGGGCAGCTGCGCGATGATCTCTTCTATCGGCTGGCCGTTGTCTATATCTATATCCCTCCCCTGCGCGAGCGCCTGGACGACCTGGAGATATTGACAGGGTATTTTGTTGAAAAATACAATGTTGCGATGCTGAAAAATGTGGCCGGAGTCAGCACAGAGGTTATGGAGATGTTTCACCGCTACAGCTGGCCCGGGAATGTCAGGCAGCTGGCGCATTGCATTGAATGCGCCATGAATCTGGTTCAATCCGGTGAGGGACCCATCAAAATCGAGCACATCCCCAGGCATCTGCCAAGCATGCAGCATGGGAAAAGCGTGCCGCCCCTATCGCTCCGGGGGACGGAAGAAAGGGCTAAAAATGGAGTGGCTGCTGAACAGGCTTCGGGTGATGAAGCCGGGGGCGGCATTTTCGAGGAGATTCAAAAGCAGGAGAAGGCAAAGATTATGCTGGCCTTGCGTAAAACCGGGGGAAATATAAGCAGGGCTGCGTCAGCGCTGGGCATGAGCAGGCAGCGCCTCTATTATCGCTTAAAAAAATACAATCTCAGATAAGATGCGGCTCGGCCCACCGCTGCTGGCATAAAACTTGCATTTGTACAGGGCGAGCGGGCCATCATCCTTGAACCGGTTATTTCGCAGGGGCCGGGTTCCGGAGATAAGGCCGCAGCGGCCGGCCCCATCTTACCGGACTGCTGCGGGGATGCGCCCCGCAATGTTTTTTAAAGGAGCTGTTGCCGGCAACCTTAAAATGGAGCACACCGCCTGTATTCAAAAAAACAATATTTATTGCTGTTGCAGCATTTTTGTTATACGAACAGCCGATACAATTCGGATACACTGACAAAGGGTGGTAGGAATGGATTTAGCTGCAGATCGCCATTGGATTTCTGGTAAACTTGAAATTGGCCGGGAGCTGCTCTACCTCTCCAAAGATGATGTGGAGAAAACAGCCCTGACCGAACAGGATATACTGGCCCTCATTCGCGGGGCCCTCATCGCCCACGGCCAAAAAGAATACGAAATGCCGGCAAAGGTGGGGGTGCATCCCTTCAGCGAGGTATTTTTCCATGCCATGCCCGCTTATGTCCCAGGAAATAAGGCCGTGGGTCTGAAATGGATTGAATGCTACCCTTCCAATCCAACGAAGTTCAACCTGCCCCAGACAACGGGCCTGCTGGTCATAAATGATGTTCTGTCGGGTTGTCCCCTTGCGGTGATGGATGCTACAATAGTTACGGCCATGCGCACGCCGGCGGTAACCGTGCTCGCCGCGGAGGCGCTGCATCCCCAGGCCGAGACATTCGGCATGTTCGGCTGCGGTGTGCAGGGTATAGAGCATTGCAGGTACATGGTGCACGTGCTGGAAAAACTGCAGAAAATATATGTCTATGATGTTAGAGCCGAGGCCATGGATAATCTCATTCATAAAGTTCAGCCGCACCTGGATGTGGAAATTGTCCGCGCTGGATGCCCTGAAGAGGTTGTCAAGAACTGCCAGGTTCTGAGTTCGGCTACGGTTATCTTGCTGGACCCCCTGGCCGTGGTCAAGGATGACTGGGTGGTGCCGGGGCAAACGATTTTGCCCTGTGATCTAAACACCTTCTGGGATCCCGCCATCCCCAGGCGGGCCGACAAATACATTGTCGACAGCATTGACGAACATAGACTTTTTGACAAGATGGGCTACTTCCCCGGGGGGCTGCCGCAGATAACCTGCGAAACGGGGGAGGTTCTGGCCGGCCTGGCCCCGGGCAGGGAGAGCGAAAATGAGCTCATTGTCTGCAGCAACATAGGCATAGCGGTCTGCGATGTAGTCCTGGGCAGGGAGATGTTCAACCGCGCCCTGGAGTGCGGCCTGGGCCGGATAGTGCCGCTGTGATTGCGCGCCCCCTGCGCCTGTGACGGAAAGGCGGTCACACAGCCGGGGATGACAAAAAAATCAAGGTTCCGGCCCCCGCGCCGCAGCCAGTACGAAGAAGGAGGCATCATGAAGTTGGCTTTTGAACCGTTTTCCAAAAAGGATCTGGAGATGATTCATGAAAAGTCGCTCGACATTCTGTCCGGCATAGGCATCAAACTTCAGGGGGACAGGGCCCGGGAAATCCTGCTCGGCGCCGGCTGCAAGGTGAAGGAGGGGCGGATCTGTTTTCCCCAGGTGCTGATAGAGGAGGCCTTGAAGGAGCCGGCTCCGCTGACGGTGTACGGCATGGATGAGTCGCTGGTCTACCCCGTGACCGAGGCCCGGCGCTCATATTCCCACAATTTTGGCACCGTTTTTGTGCTGCTGGACCCGGAGAGCGGGCAGGTGAGGGAGGCCAATGTCCGCGATCTGGAGGAATATGTTTGGGTCAGCGACAACCTGCCCTACCTGGACAAGATTGTCCCCAGCATCTGGCCCACCGATTTACCCGAAACGATCACCTCCCTGGCGGCGTCGATCTACTCCATGCGCAATACGCGTAAGCCGGTGGATATGGGACTGGCTTCGACGCCCTGGGAGGCGCGCAAGCTCATCGAAATTGCCGCCATGGTTCGCGGCGGCATGGACAGGCTCAAGCGCAAACCCATGGGCACCATCTCCATCAGCACGCTGAGCCCGCTGCATTTTCCCGAGGATATCAGCGATACAATTATCGAGGTGGCCGAAACGGGCCTGCCCATAACCATGCTGCCCTGCCCCATCAGCGGTCTCACCGCGCCGGTAACCCTGGTGGGCGGTTTTGTGCAGCAGAACGCGGAGCAGCTGGCATTCTTGACCCTGGCCCGCCTGGTGAACAGGGACTGCCCCCTTGTTTACGCCAGCAGGCTCTGCGCCGCCGATATGCGGACCGGTTTTGTCTCCGGCAGCAACCTGGTGCGCGGCTATTCCGGCGCCTGTGCGGCCCAGGTAGCCCGCTACTACAATCTGCCCTCTGCAGTTTACGGCCTGGATACGGGGGCGGTCCTGCCGGACATTCAATCGGGTTACGAGAGGGCGTTGAACTGCCTTTTGCCTGTCCTGGCCCGGGCCACGCTCATATCGGGCTTTGGCCTGCTGAACGGCGGCACGCTCTCCAGCACCGAGCAGCTGGTGATAGATAATGAAATATACGGGATGATCACGCACCGCTGCGGTGAGACGGAGGTCAATGAGGAGACCATCGGGGTCAGCGTGATCAGGTCGGTCATGGAGGGCGGTAGCTTCCTGGCCCAGGAGCATACCCGCGAGTTTATGCGCAAGGGCGAGCTCTGGCGGGGTGAGCTGGGCAATGTGCTTCCCTTTGGCGACTGGTATGGCCAGGGATGCCCCAACATCAGGGAGGCGGCCAGGGAGAAAATCAGGAAAATTGTAAAAGCCTATCCCGGGCCGTACCTGGAGGAGGAACTCTGCCGTGAACTCGATCTCTACCTGGAGAAGCTGAAGGCGGAGAGCGCAGGTTAGGCGCCGATAAGAGAGGGAGATGACATTCATTGAGGGGGGGGCCCGGTAGCTTTGCAGATCGATTGTTAACGGCGCGCAGCCGCCTGTTGATGATGCAAACAGAGAAAGAGCTACAAAATGACAGCTAAGGAGACAGTAAAGTGAATAGAAAAAAATACTTGTTCCCGCTGCTGGTTCTGCTGGCGGTACTGAGCCTTTCGGCCGGCCTGGTTGGATGTACGCCGGAAGGCGGCGAGAAAAATGTGTTGAGGGTGGGTCTGTCGGGGGAGGTTGAGGGGATTAACCCCCTTCTGATCTGGTCCGTGCCGGCTTACGAGATCATGAAGCTAAACTACAATATGCTCATCACCTGGGACGAGAATATCGAGCCCATTGGCAGCCTGGCCAGGGAGTGGAAAATGGATGATGACGGGCTGCACTGGACCTTCTATCTTGAAGAAGGAGTTAAGTGGCAGGATGGAGAACCCTTTACAGCTGATGACGTTAAATTTACCTTTGAATATGTCCGCGATAACCAGCTGGGTTACTTCTATGATTCGGTAAAGGACATGAAGGAAATAGAAATCGTTGATGAGTATACAATAGGCATAACACTTGATGAACCGGTAGCCTGGATGCCCCAGATCTATTGTCCCATTCTGCCCCGGCACATCTGGGGGGAGATAGATCCGGCGGAAGCCTCCTCTGATTTCCAGAACCTGGAGCCCGTGGGCACCGGCGCCTTCCAGGTGGTGGAGCATGTCACCGGGGAGTATACCCGCCTCATTGCCAACAAGGATTACTTCAAGGGCGCGCCGGAGATTGATGAGATCATCTTCCGCAATTATGCCAACGCCGACCTGATGGTGGAGGCGCTAAAGCGCGACGAGCTGGATGTAATAACAGCTGTCCCGGGCGCCCAGTTCAAGGCCCTGGAAGAGGAAAATCCCGAAGACATCTGCACGTTGCCCGCAATGTCGCCCGGCTTCAGCCAGCTGGCCGTCAATGTGTGGCAGGATCCCGCCTCGCAGGGCAATCCGCTGCTCAAGGATCGCCGCATCCGTCAGGCCCTTGAGCTGGCCATCGACCGGGAGCGCATCATAGAAATGGCGCTGTTCGGATATGGCGAGCCCGGTTCAACGCTGGTTACCCCCACGTACTCGTACTGGCAGCTAGTTCTGGATGATGATGAGCTGCGCTCCTTCGATCCGGATAGGGCCAGGGCTCTGCTTGATGAAGCCGGCTACAGCATGGGGAGCGACGGTATCAGGCTCAGCCCGGAGGGAGAAAAGCTGTCCTTTGGCGTCATGGTTCGCTCATCGGCTCCCGATGATCAGAAGACCGCCAAGCTGATGAAAGAGTGGTTCCGGGAGATCGGGGTGGATCTTGAAATCCAGGTCATGGACGAGGGCACGCTCAATGACCGGATCTACGAGTCGGACTGGGATCTCTATATCTGGGGCTGGTACGTGGAATATGATCCCGCCTCCATCCTGAAGATCATGACCACCGGCGAGATCATGTCCTGGAACGATTCATTCTACTCCAACCCGGACTATGACGAACTCTACCTGAAACAGCAGCAGGCGCTTGATCGCGAGGAGAGACAGGCTATAATCTACGAGATGCAGAGAATGATCTACGAGGATGCTCCCTACATTGTCCTCTACATCAGGCCGTCGCTGCAGGCTTATCGCACGGATCGCTTTACCGGCTGGGTGCAGACGCCCGCGGGCAATGGTCCCGTTGTGCATACGCTGACCGTTGCCAGTTACGAGCAGTTGAAGGTGAAAGACAAATAAGACCGCGGCGGCGGCAGCGGTCCCATGAAGGCGGCCGCGCTCCCGGAGCCCCGGCAGCACCGGGTCTCCGGGGGTCGCCGGCGCATACCCCTGTCTATACCTGCCTCCGCCCCGGCCCCTTTTCAGAGCAAGAGTTGCCATGGCATATTGTGCAGAACTGGTTTAAAATATAACCTGTCGGGGACCTTCGCAAAACAGCTATGGCGGAGCGCAGTGTAAAAATATATAATCGAGCGGGGGAGATAAAAAGAGTTTCACTCTGTTAATATCGGCCGCCGCCTGTTCCCGGGGAACAGGGCCGTAGCCCGAAAGAATATGATTGCAAAGCTGCTCTTTTGGAAAGGGCTTTTTACAGAAATATTTGTTGTTGCGGTTTCAGCACCTAATTTGGGGAGGGATAGTGATGGATAAATATCTCGTGCAGGTCAAAGAAGCAGTGATCGAAGGCAAAAAAGAGGAGACTTTGCGGAGCGTGGAGGAAGCATACAAAGCCGGCGTCGAACCTTCCCTGATCATAAGCGAAGGTTTAACCGCGGGCCTTTATGTTGTTGGCGACAAGTTCGAGGAGGGCGAGTACTTCCTGCCCGACATGATGCTGGCAGCCGAAGCGATGAACGGAGCCATAGACTACCTTGAGCCGCTGATCAAAAAAGAGGAGCGGGAGGGCGGAGTCAAGCCTGTGCGCATGGTGATCGGCACCGTCAAGGGGGACCTTCACTCCATCGGAAAAGATATCGTGATCATGATGATGAAATCTGCAGGTTTTGAAATAACCGATCTGGGCGTGGATGTCCCGGCCGCAGCATTTGTGGATGCCGTCAAGGAAAGGGAAGCCGCCGTGCTGGGCATTTCCGCGCTGATGACCACCACCATCCAGGAGCAGAAAAAAGTGATCGATCTTCTGCAGGAAAAGGATTTACGCGGGCGGGTCAAGGTGATCGTGGGCGGCGCGCCCCTTTCCGAGGAGTGGGCCGTCAAGGTCGGCGCCGACGGATATGCGCCCGACGCCATCTCCGGCGTAAAGATTGTGAAGGGGATGCTGGGGCTGGCCTAGGTTCCGGCGCTTACCTGTTTTCCCGATCCTGAAGGGCCGGCAAAATTGCTTTTTCGATGCGGTGGAACACACCCCGCTTTGCCGGTCCCGGAATCCCGGGACGCAGGCGGCATAGCGGGATAAGGGGCGAATGACAGTTGCAGAGGAGGTAAAACATTGATCTTTGAACCGCTTTCCAAGAAAGATCTGGAAGCAATGCATGAGGCAACCCTTGAGATTCTGGAACAGATTGGTGTCATATTCGAAGGAGAATCCGCCCGTGAAATCCTGCTCGGCGCCGGATGCTCCGAGCGGAAAGGGCGCATCTGTTTTCCCCCCGAGATCGTTGAAAAAGCCCTGCAGGACCCCGCTCCCCTGACTCTGTACGGTATCGACGAATCCATTGTTTTACCCCTGACCGGGGCAGAGCGCTCCTATTCGCACAACTTTGGCTCCGTTTCGGTTCTGCTGGATCATGAGACAGGCGAGGTCAGGGAGGCAAAGGTCAAGGATATGGAGCTCTATGCCATGCTCAGCGACAGCCTGCCCTACCTTGATCTGGTCGTTCCCACCCTGCGGGCCACGGATCTGCCCGAAGAGGTTGCCAACATCGGCATGGCCGTCCATACCATGAAATATACGCGGAAGCCCGTTGATATCGGCACCGCCTCCGATCCCTGGGAGACCCGCTGTCTGATCGAGGTGGCCGCCGCCATCAGGGGCGGCATGGAGAGACTCAAAAGCAAGCCCATGGGCACCATCTCCATCTCCCCACTCAGCCCGCTCAACTTTCCTGCGGACATTGCCTCAGCCATTGTTGAATGCGCCGGGCTGGGCCTTCCGCTGACCATGCTGCCCTGCCCCACCAGAGGCCTGACGGCGCCACTGACGCTTATCGGCGGTCTGGTTCAGCAAAATGCGGAGCAGCTTGCTTTCCTGACCCTGGCCCGTCTGGTGAACAGGGACTGTCCCCTGGTCTATACCTGCCGCCTGGCTGCGGCCAACATGCGGACCGGCTTTGTCGGCGGCAAGGATCCGGATCTGGGGCTCTCCGGCGCCTGCGTGGCGCAAATTGCCCGCCACTACGGGTTACCCTCCGGTGTGTACGGCATGGATACCGGCGCCTCGCTGCCCGATATCCAGTCGGGCTACGAAAGGGCGATCAACTGCCTGCCGCCGGTCATGGCCCGGGCCACCATGGTCTCCGGTTTCGGGCTTTTAAACGGCGGCCTTCTGGCCAGCGCCGAGGAGATGCTGATAGACAACGAGATCTACGGCATGCTCATGCACCGCCTGGGCGGGGATCTTGTTGTAAACAAAGAGATCATCGGATTAGAAGTGATCAGATCCGTCATGGAGGGAGGCAGCTTCCTGGCCCAGGAGCATACCCGTGACTTCATGCGCAAGGGCGAACTCTGGCAGGGCAAGCTGGGCAATGCGCTGCCCTTCGAGGAATGGAGATCCCGGGGCAGCGCTGATATCCGGGAGGAGGCCCGCCAAAAAGTGGATGAACTGGCTGCGGCCCATCCGGGTGTTTACCTGGAGGACAAACTTTGCCGCGAGCTGGATCTGATCCTGGACCGGGCCATACAGGAACGGGGCAGCCTTTAAGAGATTTTCATATACAGATAACTGCTTCATAATGCGAGGGGGGGTCTTTCAACCGCTGATACATTTGAGATGGCCGGACATATGATAACGTGACCAGTCAAGAAGGGGAACCAACAATTAACCAAGGAGGATGGACAAGTTATGGTTAGACGGACCCGCTTGTTGATCGTACTGGCTTCGGTAATGGCACTGGCTCTTCTGGCCGGCCTGGTTGGATGCAGTGAGCCCGAAACGGCCGGGCATGTTTTGCGGATAGGGTTCTTGAGAGAAATAGAGGGACTGAATCCCATGACCGTCTGGTCCTATCAGGCTTACGAGGTGATGAACCTCAATTACAACAAGCTGATCAGCTGGGATGAGAATATGGACCCCGTTCCCGATCTTGCCGATGAATGGGAGGTTACCGATGACGGCCTGACCTGGACCTTCAAGCTCCATGAAGGGGTCAAATGGCAGGACGGCGAGCCCTTTACCGCCGAGGATGTCAAGTTCACCTTTGAGTACATTCGCGACAATGAAATGGGTTACCTTATTGATTATGTTGCAGAGATGAAAGACATCCAGGCCCTGGATGAGCATACCCTGACGCTTAGCTTTGATGAACCTGTTGCCTGGATGCCGAACATCCTGGTTCCCATTCTACCGAAGCATATTTGGGAAAACGTTGATCCCGAAGAGGCAGACAGCGATTATGAAAATTCAGAACCCATCGGCACCGGCCCCTTCCAGGTCGTCGAGCATGTCACCGGGGAATATACCAGGATGGCCGTTAACAAGGATTATTTCAAGGGAGCCCCCAAAATTGACGAGGTAATCTTTCAGACTTTTGCCAATGCGGATCTCATGGTTGAGGCGTTCAAGCGCGGCGATATCGACGTGATCACCTCCTGCCCGGGCGCCCAGTTCAAGGCCCTGCAGGATGAGGCCCCCGAGGGGATTGTCCTGCACGACGCCATGACTCCCTCCTTCAACCAGATGGCCATCAATGTCTGGGATGATCCGGAATCCAAGGGCAATCCGCTGCTCCTTGATCAGAAGATCCGTGCAGCCATGGAGCATGCCATTGACCGGGAAAAAATAATTGAAATGGCCTACTTTGGTTACGGTGAAGTCGGCTCAACCCTTTGCCCTCCCATCTATGACTTTTGGCACCTGGAGCTTGGTGCCAATGAGTTCCGTGGTTTTGACATTGAAAAGTCGAAGCAGATTCTTGAGAAGGCGGGATACAAAACTGGGGCCGATGGTATAAGGGTGAGCGCCGACGGCAGCCCACTTTCCTTCAACTTGCTTGTTCGCGGGGAGTCACCTGACGGCCAGAAAGCAGCCAAGCTGATGAAAGAATGGTTCATGGATGCGGGCATTGATCTCAACGTTGAGAGCATTGATGAGGGCATGCTCACCGACAAGATTATGGAAGGTGATTTTGATCTCTTCCTCTGGGGCTGGTTCGTGGATGTGGACCCCTCTTCCATCCTGAAGATCATGACCACCGATGAGATCATGTCCTGGAACGACTGTTTCTATTCCAACCCGGAATATGACGAACTGATCAAGAAGCAGCAGGTTACCCTGGATCATAAAGAAAGGCAGGAGCTCATCTTTGAATTGCAGCGGATGGTATACGAGGATGCCCCCTACATCATCATCTCGTACGATCCCGAGCTGCAGGCCTACCGCACTGACCGCTTCAAGGGTTGGATCCAGAATCCGGCCGGCGGTCCGGTGGTCTTTACGAACACTGTTGAAACTTACGAAAAACTGGAACCGGTCAACTAACTGTCAGCTTAAACGCTAAATAGCGTCCTTTGCGCGGGGGCCTGTCCGGAGAGGCCGGGCCCCCGCCCTGAATAGGGACCGGATGGAGGTGCAATCAACTTGAAAACGCGGGGATATGTCCTGCGCAAGTTGGGGCAAACATTTCTAACAACTTTTGTTGTGCTGATCCTGAACTTCTTTCTCTTCAGGATCATGCCCGGGGATCCCGTGCGGATACTCATCCGCAATCCCAGGATCTCGGCGGCGGCGCTGCAACGAATTTCAGAGCAGTTTGGTTTGCACAAGCCCAAAATTATCCAATTCGGCTATTACCTGCGCGACCTGTGCATGGGTAACCTGGGGCACTCTTTTGTTTACCGCAAACCTGTTCTTGATGTGATCATGGAAAAGCTTCCTCCCACATTGCTTCTCACTGGCACGGCAACCCTGATCTCCATTGTCATTGGTGTTGTTCTGGGGGTGGTCTTCGCCTGGAAAAGGGGCAGCAAGCTGGACATAGCAGGGCTTTCCCTGTCCCTCGTGCTCTACTCCATGCCCTCTTTCTGGGTCGGCATTCTCATGGTGATGCTCTTTGCGGTTTACCTGGGCATTTTCCCCATTTGCGGTATGGGAGTCCCCGGCGTTCAATTTGCTTCCATTTGGGGTCAGTTGGGCGATCTGTTAAAACACATGTTTTTGCCCACAGTTACCTTTGGAGTGATCCTTATTGGAGAATATGTTCTGATCATGCGCAACTCCCTGCTGGAAGTGATGAGCGAGGATTACATGCTCACGGCCAGGGCCAAGGGGGTCACCAACCGGAACCTGCTGCGGCGGCATGCCCTGCCCAATGCCATGCTGCCCATGGTCACCCTCATTGCGATGAACCTGGGCTTCATTGTGGGCGGAGCGATCCAGATCGAGACGGTCTTTTCCTGGCCCGGACTGGGTCGATTGATGTACACGGCGCTGATGGGCCGCGACTACCCTCTTTTGCAGGGGATCTTTCTCTTTGTGACGGTCTGTGTCGTCGGCGCCAACCTGTGCGCCGATCTACTTTACCGCTACCTTGATCCCCGGGTGAAATCCTGATGGAGGGGCTGGTTACGTTGCAGACGAAAAAAAGAAAAGATCGCTTTGCCTTGATGAAGAAAAACCTGGCCTCCTTCTGGGGGGTCTACCGCGAGAATGCCATGGGTATTGTGGGACTGATCATTTTGCTCTTCTTTGCGCTTATGGCCCTGATCGGGCCTTACTTCGTCACCTACACCAGCGCCATTGAAGGGATTGAAAAGGTCCTGCTGCCGCCGGGGCCCGAGCACTGGCTGGGCACCGACGACCTGGGCAAGGATGTCTTTGCCGGGGTGGTCATAGGCTCGCGGATTTCGCTTCTTGTCGGCCTGGCCGCAACGGTCATCTCCATGGTCATCGGCGCCATCATCGGGATAGCCGCCGGCTACTACGGCAAAAACGTGGATACGCTGCTCATGCGTTTTACCGATATCTTTCTCGTCATACCCTGGCTGCCCCTGATGCTGGTCATGGCCGCCCTCCTGGGGCCCAGCCTGGGGAACATCATCTTTGTCATCGGCATCACCAGCTGGGCGGGGACGGCCCGGATCATCCGCTCCCAGACGCTGAGCATCAAGGAGAGGCCCTACGTGGAGCGGGCCCGGGCCATCGGCTCCGGAGATGCGCACATCATGGTGCATCATATCCTGCCCAATGTCTTTCCGCTCATTTTCGCCAATACCATCCTGGTGGCGGCGGTGGCCATTCTGTCGGAGACGACCCTCAGCTTCCTGGGCATGGGCGATCCCACCCGGCTCAGCTGGGGGATGATGCTTCATTTCGCCTTTGACATGGGAGCAGTTTCATTCGGGGCCTGGTGGTGGCTCATACCGCCCGGTGTCTGCGTGGTGCTGGTAGTGCTGGGATTCACCTTTGTGGGTTATGCCCTGGATGAAGTGCTGAATCCGAAATTAAGGAGGCGTTGATCGTGACCCTGCTCGAAGTAAACGATCTGACCACGTACTACAAACTCAAACAGGGGCGCGTCAGGGCCTGCGAATCCGTATCGCTGAGCCTGGGTAAAGGTGAGGCTTTGGGCCTCGTCGGGGAATCCGCTTCCGGCAAGACCACGGTGGCCCTTTCCCTGATCAAACTTTTGCCCGAGAATGCCTCCATTGTTGGCGGCAGCATTAAACTGGAGGGCAGGGAGATCGTTACGGCCGCGGAAGAAGAGATGAAACAGATCCGCTGGAAAGAGATCTCCATCATATTTCAGGGGGCCATGAATGCGCTGAACCCGGTGCGCACCGTTGGCGAGCAGATTGCCGAGGCTCTGAAGATTCATGAAAAGCTGACCGACAGGGAGGCCTGGAAGCGCACCAGGGACCTCTTTGAAAAGGTGGAGATAGACCCGGACCGGGTCAAAGAATATCCCCACGAATTCAGCGGTGGGATGCGGCAGCGGGCCATGATCGCCATGGCCATCTCCTGCAACCCCAAACTGGTCATCGGAGACGAGCCCACCACCGCCCTTGATGTGATGGTGCAGGCGCAGGTCCTGCAGCTGTTGCAGCATCTGCGGGACGAGATCAAGATGGGACTCATCCTGATCACCCACGATCTCTCCGTTGTCGGCGAAACCTGTGACCGGGTGGCGGTGATGTATGCCGGCCAGATTGCCGAGCTCGGCCCCGTGGAACAGGTTTTCACCAGGCCGGCTCACCCGTACACACGGGCGCTGATGGTCGCTTTTCCCGACATCGAGGGGGATCGCGCCCTGGCTTCCTCCATTCCGGGCAGCCCGCCGAACCTGCTTCAGCCGCCTTCGGGATGCCGCTTCCATGAGCGCTGCTCCGAGGCCCTGCCCATTTGCCGGGAGCAGCAGCCGCCCAGGGTAGACATGGGCGGAAAGCACTATGCGTCATGCCATCTACTGGAGAGGCGGGTGAGATCATGAATAGTCTGATCAGTGTGGACCGGCTGGAGGTGCACTTTGCCGTCCGGGCCGGCCTGCTGCAATCCATGTTCGGCCGGGAGACACCCGTGGTCCGGGCTGTGGACGGGATCAGCTTCGAGCTGGGCCAGGGCGAAATCCTCTGCCTGGCCGGGGAATCGGGCAGCGGCAAGACCACCACTGGCAAAGCCATCCTGAGGCTTGTGGAGCCAACAGGGGGGAAGATTGATTACAACGGCGAAGATGTCCGCGCCTACAATCGCACCAGGCTGCGCTCCTTTCGCCAGGAGGCCCAGATCATATTCCAGGATCCCTACGAGTCGCTGAATCCGCGCCAGACGGTATTCAACGCCGTTGCCGAGCCCCTGGAGGTGAACAACCTCTGCCACAGCCATGAGGAAAAGGAGGAGCGCGTGGCGCAGGCCCTCATCGATGCGGGGCTGCACAACCCGCGCGAACTATTTATGCGCTACCCCCACGAGCTCAGCGGCGGGCAGCGCCAGAGAATGGCCATAGCCGGTTCGCTGGTCCTGGGCCCCAAGTTTATCGTGGCCGATGAACCCGTCTCCATGCTCGACCTGTCCATCCGGGCCGATATCCTGAAGCTCATGGTGGACCAGCGCGACGAAAAGGGGATCAGCTACCTCTTCATCACGCACGATCTCTCCCTGGCCTGGCTGGTCTCGGACCGGATTGCCATCATGTACCTGGGCAAGATCGTGGAGCTGGGCGACGCCGGTACGGTGATCAAGGAGCCGCTGCACCCCTATACCAAAGCTCTGGTGTCGGTCATTCCCACACCGCGGCGCAAGGTGATCACCCATCAGTCGCTGCTGAAGGGAGAAACACCCGATCCGGTGAATATACCTGCGGGATGCCGTTTCCACCCCCGCTGCCCCGTGGCTGAAAAGCGCTGCAGGGAGGTGGCGCCTGCATACGGGGAGGTCCGGCCCGGCCACTTCGCCGCCTGCCACCTGCTCCAGCCCTAGGGGCGGGCATTGCTCACAGTTTCGGGTCCTAGGGTGAGCACCGTCCGCCCGCTGAAGCGCATCACCCCGGGTTGTCCGCTTATCAGGTCATCCGGTTGTTGCAGGAACGAGCATCGCCCGCCCGCTGCCCCGCTCCGACAGGTGCTGCAACGATACCGCGTTCCAGCCGCAGGGGAGAGGCATGCCTCGCCCTGCTTGCCGCCGGGTTAACGGGCCCCCGGAGGGTAAATCCGATTATATTTTCTTGCAAGGAGAACATCATGCGCCAAAAGCTGAACATAATCATCCTCTCCATAGATCACTGGCTTGACGGCCTGGTTTACTCGGCCGCCTCTCTTTCGCAGCCGGGCTGCGAGGTATTCTGGGTGGACCCCGGCGAGAGCGAGACCGAGCTTGCCGCTTTGAAACTGCTGGCTGAAAGGCTGCCGCTGGCCCTTGAAGATGCCACCGGCGATCCCCGGTTCGGGCGGGACCTCCACCGTGCCCCGGAGCTGGCGCCCCTGGTTGTACCCGGGGACATGCCCGCAGCGATAGAGGCGAAACTGCTGCAGGAGCGCTTCGGCCCCCTGCACGGCCTCGTGTCCGCCTCCCGGGAAGATCCCGCGCGCTGCCTGAAAGCAGCGGTGCTGGCTGTCCGCCTGGGCTATTGCTTCCTGCCTCTGGAGCACCTTACCGGGATGCTCCCGCTGCCGAAAGGGCTACCCCTCATCTGCCTGGGGCGGAAAAGAGAGCACGACGGGCTGGAGAGCGCCGGATTGCAAAAAATATCGTTCATCCCCGACGACACCGCCCTGGCTGAGCTCCTGCAGCAAACAGAGCCGGCGCCCGATTACCTGCTCCTGTACAACTCCGACGATATTTTGGCGCGGCCGGCCCCCTCCCGATCAATGGGCGATTTTCGGGTCAGGGGATTGAGCCTGCTTGCGCCGCTTTGCGCCTCTTACCGCCCCGTCATGCCCTATGATGTCTCCGCAGCGCAGCCCGATGCGCGGGCCATCGAAAGGGATCTGAACAGCTTTGTCACCGCGGCGGGGCTGAGGCCGAAATACCAGGCCATACTGGCTTCGCCTGGAGCGGTGCCCTTTATCTATGACCGCCGTCTCACCATCGGCAGTCGCAGCGAGGAGGCGGTCCGCGAGATCCACCTCCAGCTGAACGGCGATCTTTTCTTTGATCTGGCTGAAGGACGCCTGTTCCAGTCCACGCCCGGCGGCCTCTCCGGACAGCTCATCTCCACAAAGCATTTTTACCGCTTTGGGGGCGGCGGTGCGGCCGGTAAAGATGGGAAAGAGGTCCTGGTGGTGATGACGCCGCATGTGGAAGGCGGGATCATCTTCACCAGCGATGAGGCCCAGATCGAGGCCCAGCTGAAACCGCTTCTGGAGAAGGCGGGGCACCGGGTGAGCACCCTTGCCGGTGAGGAGGCCCACTATACCGCCATTGCCGCGGCGCTCACCCGGTCCGATTTCTTCCTTTACAGCGGGCATGGCGGGCAGGAATCGCTGCATGCCCACGGGCGTTTTTTATCGCGCAGGGAGTTGCCCGGGCTGCCCCCGCTCATCGCCTTTGCCACGGCCTGCTCCACGGCAGCGGTGGACCCGCACCATTATTCCACCAGCGACGGCCTCGACTGGGAGCATATCCCCGTGCAGGCCCGCGACGTCTTCGGCCTGGCCATGGTGGAACAGGGGGCCCTCTGCTACGTGGGCGGCACCACTATCGAGGACTTGCAATACAGCACCTCCATTTTCGGCATTTTCATGGAGGCGCTGCTGATCAAGGGCTGCAGCGTGGGAGAGGCCGTGCGCAGGATGCGCCATTTTATCAGCATCTATGCCTCCATGCTGCAACAAAAATCACCGCAGGGCTATGATTGCTACAAGCAGGGCATGGCCAACACCATTCACCAGCAGCTCCTGCTGGGTGATCCGGCCCTGGTCCCCTCGCCGAAGCCGGCCTCCGGGGACATGGCGCTGCCGCAGGAAACAGAAATGGATGGGGATCACTGCCGGCTCCGGGTGGCCATACCCGACGATCGCTGGCGCCGCGTGAGGAAAGCGGTCAGCCCCCTGCCGCCTTCGAAGTACTACTACCGCAGCCGTTCCATCGAGGTGCTGGCTCCGGTGGGTGAAGATGTTATCAGCTGGGGGGATTACTATCGCATTGCCCCCGACGCCGGGGGCATCAGCGAGGCTGCGCTCATGTCCAGCTACCTGCACCTGCATCTCGACCTGCCGCCGGGGCGTTGGCCCGTTCGCCTGAACCTGGTGGAGGTCAGGGCGGCCGGCAGCGAATGCCTGCTCTGCGGCAAGGAGGTCCGGGCGCCCGCTGCCCTGAAAGAGGCTTTTCAGGATTTTCGCATCCCCTACCTGCTCCTGCCTCCCAGCCGTCTGGATATGACTTCCGGGTGGGCCTTTGCCCTGGAAGAGCGGGGCCCGGGAGAAGGCCCGCGCATTCACTGGCTGGTGCCGGCACTGGTTATTGATGAAGCGGCGCAGGCAGCTGTGAGAGCCTCCGAATTCCTTTTTGAAGTGGAGACATCGGCGGGACAGGAGGTTACAGGTATCATCGCGGCGCCCGGGGACAGCGGAACCGGCTCCGGCGGAAGTTATCTTATCAGCGCCGCCGCTGCGCCTGCAGCGGGCCCGGCGGGGGCTGGCGGGTCTTCACCGGCGACAGCGCCGGAAAGGCCCTTGAACATAGTCTCCCAGGCGCTGAGCCGCCCGGGGGGATCATTCGAGCTAACCTGCACCGCCGCCGCCAATGTGCTGCTCATCTCGGAGCAGTATCCCCTGTATGAGCTGCCCGAGCCCTGCCGCGGCTTTCAGAAAGAGCATCTTGCGCTGCCGCTGCAGGAGCCGGTGATCCATCTTCGCCCGGCGGCAACGGGGAAAATTTGCGGAAAGGCCCTTGATTCGAGAAGCGGCTCCCTGCTGCCCGGTGTGCTGATCAGGGTCTGGCGCGGCATTGAAGATCCCGTGGGCGATCCCCTCATCGAGTGCTTTGCCGGTGAGGCCGTCAGCGATGCCGGCGGCGCCTTTGCCTTTGATCTGCCTGCAGGAAAGTACATCCTCTCCGCCGTGGGGCGCCATGACGGGGTGCAGTACAAATCCACATCGCTGAACATCGAGCTCTTTGCCGGCGAGGAGCAGCACCTGCTGCTGCCCCTTGATGCCGCTGCGGTGGTTGCCGGCAGTCTGAATTTTCGCGGCCTGCCGCCGCCCCATCCCGTGATCGTCTGTGTGATGCTTTTTCCTGAAAAGGAAGGCGGCAGGATCCTTGTCTCCACGCCGGTGCGGCCTGACGGCACCTATTCCTGCCTGGTGAGCTTCCAGGACCGTTTCTATGTCTGGATCGAGGAGGAAGGCTGGCAGCCCATCAGGGATGATCACGGGGGGCGCGGTTACAGGGTATCGCCCGGTGACAGGATCACCCTGGACTACACACTCGTACCCGATGAGAGCTAAAAATATGTAAATTACACCTTTGCACTGCAAAGACAATGATTTCGGAGGTGCAACTGGCCGTGACAGAAACAATCGAAATCCTGCTGCTGTCTGTTTCGGACTGGCAGCGCAGTCTGCCGCTGATGACAGCCGCCCTATCCAGGCCGGGCAGCGACATATTTCTTGTTGATCCCGAAAAAAGTGATGATGAAATTTTTGCCCTCAAGCTGCTTGCCTTGCGGCTCCCCTTGAGGATTACCGATGCCACGGGCCATGCCGCCTTTGGCCAGGCCCTGCGCACAGCCCCGGAGCTGCGGGTGGCAGCGGCGCCGGAGCAGGCGGATTCCGGCGCCGGCCTGTTCCGGCTTGGGGGGCCTTTCGGTCCGCCGGCCGGACTGGTCTGTGCCCCTGCCGCTGATCCCGCCCGCTGCCTGAAAGGGGCGGTCCTGGCGGTGCGCCTGGGCTTTATCTTCCTCCCTTGCGGCGGTGCGGGCAGCGAAACCAGCGAGCTTTCATCTATTTGCGGTTCGGAATATACCGGGCCGCTCATCTGGCTGGGCCGGGAAGAGCCGCCTGCGGAGCTTTCCAGGGCTGCGGGGTCTGCCCGGATCACCGCCCTGCCCGGCGATGGGGCCCTGGCAGAATATATGCTGGAGCAGGGCCTGCAAATAGATTACCTGCTTCTGTACAACTCCGCCGACCTGGTCAGGGAAACAGCGGCGCCGCTGTCACCGGGACAGGCCTGGGTCAGGGGCCTGAGCCTGCTGGCCCCGCTCTGCGCCTCGTACCGTTCCCTCTTTCCCTTTGATGCGGAGGCGGAGCAACCCGCACCTGCTCTCATCGAAGAGGAGTTAAACCGCTTTGCGGCCGAGGCGGGCCTGCACCCCGCGTACATGGCTATCCTGGCCTCGCCCGGCGCCATCCCCCTCCTCTACGAGCCGCAGCGGACCATCGGCAGCACCACCGAGGAGCTGGCCCGGGACATCCACCTGCGCCTGAATGACGACCTCTTTTTCGATACCGCCGAAGGGCGCCTTTTTCAGTCCAGCCCCGGCGGCCTTTCCGCGCAGCTGCTTTCCACGAAGTACTTTCACCGCCTGCAGGGCATGCAGAGCGGCGAAGGCAAAAGAATGCTGGTGGCAGCCAGCCCGGAAATAGATTACAAGATAATTTTCAATTCCGATGACCCGCTGCTGGAAAGCCAGTTCGTGCCGCACCTGGAGAGCTGCGGCCACAGGGTGACCATACTGGAAGGGAAGGAGGCAAGCGCCGCCCGGATTTCCCGGGCCCTGGAGCAAAGTGATTTCTTTCTTTTCGCCGGCCACGGCACCACCGAGGCGCTGAAAACCTGCGGGCGGTTTCTCACCCGCCGCGATCTGCCCGCTCTGCCCCCGCTGGTGGCTTATGCTTCGGCCTGCACCACGGCAGGGATGGACCCGTACTGGAGCTCGGCTTCCGACGGACTGGACTGGGAGAGCATTCCAGTGCCTTACCGCGATCAATTCGGCCTGGCCATGGTGGAAAAAGGGGCTCTCTGCTATGTGGGGGGCAGCACCATGGTGGATCTGCAGTTTGCTACCTCCATCTATCCCCTCTTTTTTGAAAAGCTGCTGGTAAAGGGGCTCAGCGTGGGCCAGGCGCTCCGGGAAACCCGCAACTTTGTGAGCCTTTACGCATCCATCATGCAACAGAAGGCCCCGGAACGGTACGGCTGTTACAAGTGGTGGACCGCCGCAGCGCTGCAGCAGCAGACCCTGCTGGGCGACCCTGCCCTGGTGCCCGCCCCGCGGGAGAGGAGCGCGGAGACAGCACTGCCGCGCACCATAGACTCCGGAAAGGACCGGTTCGCACTTACCCTGACCATACCGCAGGAAAGGTGGCGCCGTTCATGCAAACCGATTAATGCCGGGGCGGTGACCCAATCCTACTACCGCACCCGCAGCGTGGAGGTGATCTCCCCCTACGGGGATGATGTGATCAGCTGGGGAGACTTTTACCGCCTCGCTCCAGATGCCGGGAATAGCGCCGCCAGGGCGGTCATGTCGAGCTATATCCATCTCTATCTGGACCTGCCGCTTTCCCAAATGCCCCTGCAGCTCAAGCTGACGGCGGCCCGGGGAGACGGCTGCAGGTGCCTGCTTTGCGATCAGGAGATCGAGCCGCCCCGGGAGACCGCGGACATGTTCCAGGATTTTCGGGTGCCCTTCCTGATGATGCCCCCGGTACGCTTCGATTATCGCGAGGGATGGGCCTTTGCCGTTGAGGAGCTGGAAAACTGCAACCGGGTGCACTGGCTGGCGCCGCTGCTGGCCATTGATGATGCCACCCGCTCCGCGGTGAGAGCCGCCGAGCTGACCTTTGAGCTTCTCACCGGCGCTGCGCAGACCCTGAGCGGCAGGGTTGGCGCCGCCTGGCCCGGCGAGGAGTGCTCCTGCCTGGTCAGCGCCGGTTCCGCCGCCCGCCCCGCCGGCGATGGCGGCGCCGGGCCGGAAAAGCTGGACCGGATCATGGCCCGGGCCCTGACCCGCCCCGGCGGCTCTTTCAGCGTCAAGTGTGCCGCAGCGGCGAATGCGCTGACAATTGACGGGCAGTTTCCCCTTTATGATATCCTGGAGCCCTACCGGGCCTTCAAAAAAGAGATCTGGCCGCTCCGGCTGCCCGAACCGGTTTGCGCCGAACCCGAGAACGCCGTGACCGGAAAGATTCACGGCAGGGTGCTCGATGCAGCCACTGCGGCGCCCCTTCCCGGGGCACTGGTCAGGGCCTGGCGGGGCGTGCTTGACCCCTCGGGCGATCTGATGACCGAAGGTTTTGCCGGTGAAGCCCGCGCCGGCGCAGACGGCGCCTTCACCCTGACCCTGCCTGCAGGTGAATACCGGCTCTTTGCCGTGGCTCAAAGCGGCGGGGTCAACTACAGATCCAGGGATTTTGCCGCAGAGAGCGCAGCCGGCGATGAGCGCTACCTGGTGTTGCCCCTTGATGCCGGGGCCCGCGTTCGGGGCCGGGTTGCCTTTGCCGGAGAGCCCCCCCTGTACCCCGTCAATGTGTACCTGAAAAGGTACCGCAATGGCGCTCCCGGTGAAACGCTGACGGCGGTGCCGGTGGGGCGCGATGGCGGCTATGCCTGCCTGGTGGCGGCGGGGGACTGTTTCTGCCTGGAGATCCGGGAAGAGGGTTGGAAACAGCTTCTGGATACCAACAGCGGAAGAGGCTTCAGGCTGCAGCCGGGGGAAGAGATCACCCTGGACTGGACCCTCGAGCCTGCCGGGAGCTAGACTTCGGCAGCAGGAGATTCCCCCTACTTTGCGGGTGCTCCGGGCCTGCCGGCAGAACAGCTATGCAAGACATAAAAAAGCAACAAAAGGAGTCTGTTCACATGGAACATGGATGGAAACAGATCAAGGAGACTATTGCTGCAGAAAAAGAGAATCTTGTCGGACTTGGCCGGGAGATCCACGCTCATCCCGAATTGGGCGATGCGGAGTTCTTCGCCGTACAGATCCTTACTGGTTACCTGGCGGCAAAGGGTTTCGAAGTTGAAAAAGGGACAGCGGGCCAGGAGACCGCCTTTGTCGCTACTTACCGCAGCCATGCGGAGGAAAAAGGCTGCCATATCGCTTTTTGCGCCGAATATGACGCCCTTCCCGAGATCGGGCATGCCTGCGGCCACAACCTCATTGCCGGAGCCTCCGTTGCCGCGGCGGTGGCGCTGGCCGGGACCTCGCCCGGTCACCCTTATACCCTTTCGCTCATCGGCACCCCCAATGAAGAGGGGCGCGGGGGCAAGATTGACCTGATCCGGGGTGGTGTCTTTGATCATGTGGACCTGGCCATGATGTTCCACCCCGATTATCTAACCTGCGTGAACTACAAGAGCATGGCCTGCCGCACATTCACCTTTATTTTCAGCGGGCAAAATGCCCATGCTGCCGCCAATCCCTGGGATGGACGGAATGCGCTGGACGGAGTTATCCTCACCTTCAACGGGATCAACGCTTTGCGGCAGCACCTGCGTGATGATGTGCGCATTCACGGGATGGTCACCGACGGCGGGCAGGCGGTCAATATCATCCCCGACCGCGCCTCGGCCGAGTTCTGCATCCGCTCAATGGACAACAGCTATCTTGACGAAGTGGTAGAGAAAGTGCTAAACTGTGCCCGCGGCGCTGCGCTGGCCACTGACACCGGGTTGACCATCGAGGAGACCGAATACCCCTACGATGCCATGCTGACCAACAGAACCCTGGGCGATCTGTTCTGGGAAAGCCTGCATGAGGTAAGCGGCAGGACCTGGACCGAGGAGGAGCCCGGCCTGGGATCGACGGATATGGGCAATGTGAGCCTGGTGGTGCCCTCCATCCAGCCCAATGTGGCCATTACCGACGACAAGGTGGCGGTGCACACCGTGGAATTTGCCCGGCTCAGCGACACGCCGCAGGCTTACGAAACCATGCTTGTTGTCGGGGAGGCGCTGGCCCTGGCCGGTTTCAAAGTGCTTCAAGATCCCTCCATGCTGCAGCGGATCAAGCAGGAATTTGCAGAGGAAATGAAATCTATACGCAGGAGAAGATGAACTATTTTAAGAAGGTATGTTGTTGATAAAAAGAAAAATCCATCATCCCGTTCATAATATTATTACCCTGGCCTGGCCTGCAGTCCTCGAGATGTGCCTGCACACCTTTTACTGGATCTGCGACGCCGCCATGGTCATGCGGCTGGGCGCCCGGGAAGCCTCGGCTGTTGAATATGCCGCCTCCATTCTTTTCGGCATCATCGGCGTCTGCGGCGCCCTGGGCGTGGGGGTCAATTCGCTGGTGGCCCGTTTTATCGGCGCCGATGACAGGGAAAACGCGGGGCTGACTGCGGGGCAGGCGGTTACGTTGAGCTTGCTGATCACCTCGCTTTTGCTCCTGGTAATGGGCATATTCGGAAAGCCCTTCTGCCTGTGGGCGATCAAGGATAAACCGACAGCGGCGCTGACAGTGGAGTATTTCTATGTCACCCTTTTCAG
Source organism: Bacillota bacterium (assembly GCA_033809435.1). Classification (GTDB taxonomy): domain Bacteria; phylum Bacillota; class Dethiobacteria; order DTU022; family DTU022; genus JAAZIN01. The sequence goes on along the minus strand of JAPXLS010000001.1, from coordinate 7,494 downwards.
TGGCGGTGCCTTCTGGCTGATGATCCTGGTGGTTAACGGGGTCATCCGCGGCCTGGGCAATACCCGCGTGCCCATGTACATAGCCCTGGCCGCGAATATCTTTAACGTATTTTTTGACTATGTGCTCATCTTCGGCAAATTGGGATTCCCGGAGCTGGGAGTGAAGGGCGCCGCGCTGGCTACCGGATCTGCCCAGCTGCTGGGTTTGGCCGTGGGGCTGATCTATCTTTACCGGCGCCGCCGCGACCTGGAGCTGTCCTGGAAGAGCTTTTTCCCCATCAGGAAGCCGGTGCTGAAAAGCATGTTTACCATCAGCTATCCGTTGGGGCTGGAGGAGGCCGTTTACAGCTCCGGGCGGCTCATCTCGATGACCTGGATAGCGGTGCTCGGCCCCATTGCCTTTGCCGCCAATACCGCTGCCGTGGCGGCAGAATCATTTTCTTTCATGCCCGGTTATGCCTTTGCCATCGCCGCCACCACCCTGGTGGGCCAAGATCTGGGCGCGGGCAAGCCCCGGGATGCAGTGAGAACGGGGACCCTGGCCACGATCATGGCCACGGTGCTCATGAGCGCTACGGCTCTGGTGTTTTTCTTTTTCCCCCACTATGTTATGCGGATATTTGACCCGCCCGAGGCGGAAGTCCTGAGCCTGGGGATCGCCTGCTTGCGCATTGCCGCCGTGGAGCAGCCCTTCATGGCCATCGCTTACACCCTGGCCGGCGCCCTGAAAGGAGCGGGCGATACAAAGGGGCCTCTCCTGGCCGGGCTCATCGGCGGCCTGGTGGTGCGCCTGCCTTTAACCTATCTCGTGGTCTACGTTCTGGAACTCAGCGTGACCTACATCTGGTGGGTCTCGGCGCTGCAGTACCTGGCCACCATGCTGGTCATTCTGCATCGCTACCGCCGCACAAAATGGCACCGCCTGGCCCACAAGCCCTCCTACGCAGCGAAAGCCTGATCATAATCAATCCTGATGACGATCGAGCAACAGCGCGGATAATTGCATGGGTCAGGTTCCATTCCGGCCTGCATATGCAGCAATGTCGAATCAGGGGCCGGGTTCCATCCCGGCCCGCCAACGTGACTCATATTAGTACCAAAATACCGCCAGTTCTGTCTCCAGTGGCGTAATCTTGACCAGCACCTGGACAGCAGGGGTGCAAACAAAATGGATATTTGCTAGATAATTACCATAGCCGCGCTTGCTTTCCTTGCCTGCCGGCGTTTTTTGGCACATCACTGTTTTCTCTAACATTGCAATTTACACCGTAAAATATCCGGCCTTCCTCCAGGTTAAGTTTGTACATGCAACCCTCGGCAATTTTTATATCGGAATGAACGCATTTTCTCCGATCGCTGCATTCAATATATTTTGAGCAGCATCCGAATATCTCTACCGAACCTTCTTTGTAGCACTCCTCAAATACAGCCCTGGCACCTACCAGGACTTTCCTGATCACGGCATCGGTATAGGGTGTTTTAGCCCATCTGTGAGAAGCCTTTATAAATTTCGCTTCCTTTTGCAGGTGGAAGGTCTTCAAAAATCTTTTTGCTATTTCCAATCTGGTGCCGGTTTTCTGCTCTCTAATCTTTATGACTGCAGCTTTACACATCCAGACTGTCTTATAGCCAATATTGCTTTTTACTCTAAAATTATCCTCGCTATAATATTTGCTTTTTTTTAAGCGCTCCTTGATTTTCTCTTCAAAGATGCTGATTTCCATTCTACGCCCCCCTTTGTTGATGGAGTTAAGAAGAGACTTATGCACCATTGTTTTTGATCTGCCTTCATTATCTGATCAACCTTAAAAACTCTTCTTCCCCTATGATTTCTATGTCATAGCCGTTTTCGATTAATTCACGGGCCTTTCTCTCCTTGCCGCTGGTCCCTGATGGGCCCACCAGCGCTTTGTCCTGAGTGCCCAAGACTACAATGTCGGTCTTTCTGGAGACGGAACTTTTCAAGATGCCACCGAGATTGACAACTTTATACATTGCCGTCCTACGATCCATGCTTTGAAGTTTTCCAGTAAAGACAACTTTTTTATCATATAAATAATGATTTTCATCAAATGACTCCACGGTAGCTGCGATTTCTGAAATCGATACGTTTGGATACCTGGGATAGGGTTTCCCGAATTCTTCTGCAGGGATTAAAGATGCAAATTTTTTAATTGGGATGGTGCCATTTTTTAAAAAAAATGAATGGAAATCCTCCCATCCTTTTTGCTTAATGCTCATAATAACTATATTGGCGCATGTCCTGGCATCGCTTAAAGCGTTGTGGTGTCTAACCATCGGTATTCTGAAGAATTCCGCCCTCTCTTTAAGGGAGTTACCCACGCCTTGTCCCTTACAGACGAGAGCAGAAATCGAAATGCTGCAAAGATAGTAGAATTGGGGGATCTCCAGGTCGTGCTCTATCAGACAGCGCTTTAATACAGACATGTCGAAGTGGGCATTGTGCGCGATTGCAACATTATTCCGGAAATAATGTTGCACCTTTTCCCACACTTCCGGGAATAATGGTGCATTTTTAACAGAATCAGGTGTTATGCCGTGGATCTTGATATTTTTCTCGGCAAAACAGGGGCTTGTTGGCCTGATTAGAAAGTATTCCGTTTTTACGATATTTGAGTTTTGCACAGCAACCAGCCCCATGGAGCAGGCACTGGTCAAACTGTCGTTTGCAGTTTCAAAATCAATAGCTACAAAATCATAATGTGACATGTTAATTCTCTCCTGGAAAATGGTGTGGATTGTTTCCGCTGCCCCATAACGCCTCTAAGCTGACGGTATTGCCTGTCCCGGGATAGCCATATACAATGACCAAGTGACCAAATATTCTAGAAAGGAAAAGCGCCTCCGTGAATGTACTGCCGTGGTCAGCAACAGTACCGGAGGCGCCCCCGAAAGTATGGTTATTGTATCAAAGTACCAGCTGATTGAAAAGCCCTCCCGGGATATTTTTAGTTAGGAGCGGGGAGCAGCACTATTGCCCTTGCTGTGGTGGTTTGCTGAAAGCCATAGGCAGCAGGCGGCGGGGCTACGTCAAAGACACCGGGGAACATGTGACATTGATGATCCGGCGGCTAGGATGTAAGCCTTGCAAAAAAGTACATCACGAGCTGCCTGACATTTTGGTTCCGTACAAGCGCTACTGCAGCCAGAGCATTGAAGCGGTGATCACCGGTGAGAAAGGCCTAAGTGTGGTGGCCGATGAATCCACCATTAACCGTTGGAAACAGTGGTTTAAGGCGCTGGCCGATTACTTCCTTGGATGTTTAATCTCCATTGCCGCCCGCTTCGGGAAAGGTGCTGCGAAAGATAGATCCGAGCTTTCCGGGTCCTCGCTCCAAAGGATCTGGTCTCACGTCGGGGATGGCCCCGGCTGGCTGGCCAGAATTGTCCGTCCGGTGGCAAATACAAATTATTGGGTCTAGACCCGTTCTGCATTCCTGTCCGGCTCATGGACCGGTAGACTCATGCTAAACCCTGCATTTGAAGGAGGAATTAACATGAGAGACCGGAAAAAGGCAGAAGAGATCGCTACAGAACGCCTGCAGCTGCTCTTGCCGCTGCTGGCGGAGGGTTTAGATCCCGCTAAAGCCAAGCAGATCAGGGTCCAGATCTGTACCCGGGCAGGTATCTCTGAGCGGACCCTGCGCCGCTACATGGCCCGTTACCAGGCCCAGGGTTTCGATGGCCTGAAACCTAAGGGTAAAACCTGTGCCAGGGAGCCGGCCATACCACAGGAGCTTCTTGAGCAAGCCATATTGCTGCGCAGGGAGGTCCCCGCCCGCAGTGTGGCCCAGATCATTGAAATTCTCGAATGGGAAGGGCGGGCCCAGCCTGGGCAGATCAAACGCAGCACCCTGCAAGAGAAACTCTCCCAAAGTGGTTACAGTACCAGGCAGATGAAGACATATGCCGCCTCCGGCACTGCGGTCAGGCGCTACCAGCGAAGGCACCGGAACAATCTGTGGCATTCCGACGTCAAATACGGGCCGTACCTACCCATCGGTAAAGACGGTTCCAAAAAGCAGGTCTACCTGGTGACCTTCTTGGATGACGCCACCCGCTTTATCCTGCATGGACAGTTTTATCCGGTATTGGATCAAATCATTGTTGAAGACTGCTTCCGCCAATCCATTCAAAAACATGGTATTCCAGACAGGGTCTTTTTTGACAATGGTACCCAGTACAGAAACAAATGGATGGCCCGGGCTTGCTCCAAGATGGGCATCCGGCTGCTTTTTGCCAGACCGTACTCGCCTGAGTCATCGGGCAAACAGGAGAGATTCAACCGGACCGTTGATGCTTTCTTAAACGAAGCGGCTCTGGAGAAACCGGATTCATTAGATGAACTCAACAGGCTGTTCTGGGTCTGGCTGGAGGAATGCTATCAGAACAGGCCCCACAGCGCCCTGGAAGGCAAAAGCCCCGAAGCGGCCTACCGCAGCAGTAAAAAAGCATTGAAGTTTTTAGCCCCTGAAATCATCTCCAACGCTTTTTTGCACTGTGAAGAGAGAAAGGTGGACAAAGCCGGCTGCATCAGCTTCCAGGGGGAAAAGTACGAAGTGGGCTTAAACTCCATCGGCTGCACTGTGGATGTAATCTATGACCCCGCGGATACTACCAGGCTGACTATCGAGTATGAAGACCACCCGCCCTGGACAGCGGAGAGGCTTGTCATCGGTGAGAGAACAGGGCCGCGGCCCAAACTGCCGCCGCACCTTCTGCCCCAGCCTGTGGAAGGTTCCAGACTTTTAAGCGCTGCTGCAAAGCAAAATGAAGAGCGCCAGGCACGCCAGATTCCTGCGGTGAGCTATCGCCGGGAGGAAAGGGGTGGTGGTTCAGGTGATTGAGGCATTCTATGAATTGTCCCACACGCCCTTTACCAGGGATATCCCTACTGCTGAGCTCTACCCCTCGGTGATGATGGAGGAGGTGTTGGGCCGTCTTGAGCACGCCGCCAAAAAACAGCTATTTGCCGTGATGACCGGTGATTGCGGTACCGGCAAGACAACCATTGTCCGCAAGTTAAAAGACACTTTGGAACCGAGTGAGTTTATGCTGCTCTACCTGGCAGACTCCAAGCTGACCCCGAGGCATTTCTACAAAGGCCTGCTGGAGCAGCTGGGCTGCGAGGCCAAGTTCTACCGCGGCGACGCCAAACGGCAGCTACACCGGGAGATCGAAATGATGAAAGGGATCTACCACACGCAGCCTGTTGTGGTTGTCGACGAGGCCCACCTGCTGGACCGGGAGATGCTTGAGGAGGTCCGCTTTCTTTTGAATTTTAGGATGGATTCGCAAAGCCCCATGGCTTTAATTCTTGTCGGTCAAAATGAGCTTTTAGACAGGTTAAGACTTCAGGCTTACGGCGCCATCCGGCAGCGGATTGATCTGCAGTTCAAGCTGCCGCACCTGGATCGGGCCCAGGTAGGCGAGTACATAAAGCGACATCTGACTTATGCCGGCGCCGAGCATGAAATATTCTCCGATGCGGCGGTAGAGGAAATCTACCGTTTCGCCAATGGCGCACCCAGGTTGGTGAACAAGCTCTGCACCCACTGCATGCTCTACGGCGCGCAAAACGGCCGCCGGATCATTGATGATCATATGGTCAAGCTGGTAATCGATGGGGAATTTCTGTAACAGGAGGCGGCACAATGGATGCCCTAGACTGCAACGTAGACAAAAAACACCTGCTTGATATTCTAGCGCTTTTGCTTTGGGGGGAGAATGCAACCCTGGAGGTAAGCTCTTCTGACACCAGGTTCATGAAAAGGCTGTACAAAGAGATCCTGGCCGATCTAAAAAACCAAATTGCATACAGGCATAACTCTCCCGATGACTATGAAGCTTTAAACATGAAATGCCGGGACTTAAGTGATGTGTACTTTTTAGAAAAACGGCTGGAGTTTATTGAAGAAAGGTTCGTGGAAAGCAGGTAACTTAAAACCCCCTGGGGAAGTTGCTGAGAAAGAATTTACCCCAGGGGGGTATTTCTCCTATTTGGCCAGGCATACCGTCAGGCCAGTGCCAACTAACACCGTCTATTCCTGGACAGTATGTGTCAGCAGCTACAGGACCTACCGGCCGGAGATCACCCTTAAGGTTACTGAACAAGACGGTCACCTGATTCTATCAGATCTTGAAAAGGGCAAACCGCTGGCGGAGCACAGGCTTTGTAAAGAGAAGGGGCAATTAATCCAAAACAGAAACCACCTTCGGGACCACAGTGCCAGGGTGGAAGAGCTATTCGAAGCGACTCTGGCACTTCTGGGTACCACCGAGCAAGCAGCGGCTCTTTTGACGGGCATACGCAGGGAAAAACGGCGCTACGTCCGGGACCAGTTCAAGCTGATGCAAAAGACAGCCGCTGAGCAGCCCCAGGAGGCTCTAGAGAAGGCCATCGTCTACTGCCTGGAGCGAAAGATTTACAGCGCTGTGGATTGCCGGGACGCAGCCCTGTGGTTCAGTCAGCAACCCCCAGAGGGGCAGACAGATGTTCTCCCCGATGTCAAAGGGATGCCGGCCTGGCTCAATGTTAAAACCGACAAACGCAGCCCTGCGGCTTGTTATGGCCACCTGGCAGGGGGTGAGTCCTAAATGAACGCTCCATTGCAGGAAGTTAAAAGCATGCTGGGCCAGCTTCGTCTGTCGGGCGCCCAGGACAGTTTGGAAGAACTCCTCGCCACTGCAGCCAAAGAAGAGCTGACCTTGCTGGAGTTCACCCGCCGGTTGCTGAGCCGGGAGGTGGAGGTCCGTAACGCCAACTCGCTAAAGAGGCGTCTGAAACAGGCTCATTTCCCGGAGTACAAGACCATGGACGAATTTGATTTTGGCTTTCAGCAGTCTGTGAGCAAGCATCAGATCCTGCAACTGATGGATATGTGCTGGCTCGAGAAGGCATTTAACCTTTTTTTCCTGGGCCCCTCCAGTCTAGGAAAGTCGCATTTGTCCATCAGCCTGGGCGTGCAAGCGGTAAGATTGGGCTACCACGTCAGTTTCGTCACCTTGGATGAGCTCATTGATATCTTGAAAACTGAGGCTGTGCTGGTAAGAAACAAACGGCGCCTAAAGCGGATCATGAATTCCAGCCTGGTGATCATTGATGAAGTAGGCTTCCTGCCGGTGAGCCGCGAGGAGGCCAACATGTTCTATCAGCTGGTATCCCATTTCTACCAGAATATCTCGGTGATCATCACATCGAATAAAGGATTTGACGAATGGGGTGATTTTCTAGGCGATACAGCAATTACCACAGCGATATTGGATCGTCTTATTCACAACAGTGAGATCTTTAACATGTCCGGGGAGAGTTATCGGGTGAGTCATCGGAATACAATATTTAGCAATTAACGTCCAATTTTATTGGCCGTTTTTCATCCAAAAGTATTGACCGATCACAATAGCACGAAGGTATTAAATAAGTTTAAGAAAAAGCTTGAAAATGTACGTGAATATTCGCGTTCAGAGTTAAAA